>NZ_SMKA01000001.1 GCF_004348455.1 Kribbella albertanoniae | reverse complement strand
ACCCACCCCCCGCTGCCGCCCGGGCCGCCATGTGTGGGTTCTGTACGGCGGCGGTGGTGGCGCGTCGCTCGGATGCGTGTGGACACGCTGTGGTGGGTGTGAACAAGTAATGACCTGTTCACGCCCACCATTTCCTGTTCAAGCCCCTGGTTGTCGGCTCGACCGGGGCTGGCGCGGTTGCCCGGCGGTGCTGGGGAGCCTTACCACCCGAAAACGACGGGTAGAACTCCCCAACCCGCGCATAGCCAGCCGAACGGCCGAACCTCGTACACCTACTCACCTGCAGGCGGTTCAGCAGAGCGCCGTACCGGCAACGTCCGAAGGATCCGAGGGCGTGGTCTCCGGATCGTCGGACGTTAATCGCTGCTCGGGGCTAACGTCCGAAGGACCCGCGGGCCTGGTGTGCGGATCGTCGGACGTTGTGACGGGCAGGACGGCAAATCGCCCACTCACCGGACCGGTGAAT
This sequence comes from Kribbella albertanoniae, assembly GCF_004348455.1. Lineage (GTDB taxonomy): Bacteria > Actinomycetota > Actinomycetes > Propionibacteriales > Kribbellaceae > Kribbella > Kribbella albertanoniae. The sequence continues at coordinate 202,814 of NZ_SMKA01000001.1, read as the reverse complement.
CGCAAGGTGACCGGAGACCTATGGCATGGGGCTGGGGGCGAGGCCGTAGCCGACTCACCACTCGACGGGGATGCCTGGGCGGTAGGTGCCGAAGGTCCACTCGTAGCCTTCGGGGTCGGCTACGCGGCAGCGGTAGTTGCCCCACTCACTCGCGGCCGGCTCCCAGATCGACTCCGCAGCCGCGGCGATCGCGGAGCGGTACACCGCATCCACGTGCTCGCGATCGTCGAGGGCGACGTACATGCCGTGCCCGACGGTGTCCTCCTTACGCACCGGCCGGTCGTAGCCGGCTCGGTCGCTGAAGAGCGTGAACGCGAACCCGCCGTACCGCATCTCCGCGTGCGAGATCCCGCCCTGGTCGTCCGGAAACTCCATGGTGGTCTCAAATCCGAAGGCACGCTCCAGCCAGCGCAGTGCGCCGGGCGCGTCACGGTAGCCGAAGTACGCATGGAAGGTCGCTGTGCTGACATTCTGCTGACTCATGCCCCTCAGCATCACCAGCATGGCGGACACAGGACGTCCGCTACCCGAACCGGTTCCGGTTCGGTTCCTGTCCAGTTCCTGGGAAATGGCAACGGAGTACCTGGTCCGGGCGGGATCGGTCGATGAGGATGGGACGCATGGGACAACCAGTGGTGCTGATGCCGAAACCGATGCATACCGCGGTCGCCGAGGGCCTGAGCGGTCACTGTGAGCTGATCCGGCTCTGGGAGGAGAGCGACCCGGACGCGGTTCTCGCCGCACGTCGCGACGAGATCGTTGCCGTCGCCGCGGGAGGCAGCCGTATCGACGACGCGTTCCTCGATCGACTACCCGCGGTGCGGCTCGTTGCGAGTTTCGGCGTCGGCTACGACCAGATCGATGCCGCTGCGGCCGCCGCGCGCGGTGTCGTGGTCACCAACACTCCCGGCGTCCTGGACGACGAGGTCGCGGACACCGCGCTCGGTCTGCTGCTGATGACGGTCCGCGAGTTACCGCAGGCCGAGCGCTACCTGCGCGCCGGCAAGTGGCAGCAGGACGGCGCCTACCCGTTGACCAAGGCAACGATGAGCGGCCGCAGTCTGGGCATCTTCGGTCTCGGCCGGATCGGCCAGGCGATCGCCGACCGGGTGACGCCATTCGGCATATCGGTGGCCTACCACAACCGCAGCCAGAAGGACGTCGACTATCCCTACTACCCGACGCTGCTCGAGCTGGCGCGCGACGTCGACACCTTGATGGTGGTGATCCCGGGTGGCGACTCCACCCGCCATCTGGTGAATGCCGAGGTCCTGAAGGCTCTGGGGCCGGACGGGATCCTGATCAACGTCGCCCGTGGTTCGGTCGTCGACGAGCAGGCGCTGGTCGACGCGCTCCACTCCGGCACGATCTCCGCGGCTGGGCTGGACGTGTACGAACACGAGCCGAAGGTCCACCCCGACCTCCTCACCCTGCCGAATGCGGTGCTCCTACCGCACGTCGGCTCGGCCACCGTCCCCACCCGCATCGCCATGGGCAACCTCGTCGTGGAGAACTTGCTCAACTGGTTCGCCTACGGCACCGCACTGACCCCGGTGCCGGAGTCGGCAGGGCTCTGACTCCACGACGACTCCACGGCCTGTCCCACCTGACCGGCTCGGGGCGGTCAGGCGGTAGGGAGGTCCCAGATCCGTTCGGTTTCCCAGGCGTACTCCCACGCCTGGATGTCAGGAGGCTCGATACCGAAACCCGTCAGGATGGCGCACACCTGCTCGCGGTGGTGGTTGGCGTGATTGATCGCCTGCGCGATGAAGATCCCGAGCCGCGTCTCGCGTGTGTTGTCGTCGATGACCAGCACCCGCTCGACATCGATCGGCGCCGCGAGGACCTCCTCCCACAGCACACCGGCTTCGTCGTTCCACTGCTCCAGCAGGTCGAAGTCCGGCGCCGCCTCACTGTCCACGAAGTCGAGCGGCCGGTCCGCGATCCGCCGCAGGTAGCTCCCGTCGCAGCGGACGATGTGATCCAGCGTCGCCACGATCCCGCCGTACGTGCCGACACCGGTGACCTCGAGCTGCTCGGCCGTCAGTCCCTGATCCCGGCAGAACCGGATCAGACTCCTGGTCGCCCAGTTGTTGTGCCGAAGAGGATCCCGCAGTACGTCGTTCTCTCCCATCCCTTCACGTTAGCCCGCCACCCCCTCCGCCCGAACCTGGTTTTCGCCACCCCACCAAGCGACGCTTCCTCGTCATCGGGCTCGCACTAGCGAGCCGGGACATCCGAACCGCGGTTGCCCAAGGCCCGTTGGTCAGCGCTCCTCGCCCGAGCCGGTACGACGTTGGGCACGGTTCAGTCAGTTGCCCGGCCTGAACGTGGTTGATCCGTGCTCAACGTGAGCGGGCTGCTCGATGTGTGGGTGGCTTGCCGTCATGCCCGCCACAACGTCCGAAGATCCGCAGACCAGGCGCGCGTGTCCTTCGGACGTTAGCCAGGCAGAACGGCCCCTCGGGGGCTGAGTCGCCGAGGGGCCGGGTCCTGCTGTGCTCAGCTGCCGCTGATGTTGAACATCCAGTTGATGCCGAACCGGTCGACGACCGCGCCGAACTCGTCGCCCCACATCTGCTTCTCCAGCTGGACGGTCACCTTGCCGCCGTCGGAGAGCTTGGAGTAGTACCCGCGCAGATCGTCGGCGTCGTCACCGCTCAGGCTGACCGAGATGTTCTCGCCGGGGTTGTACGGCATCCCCTGCGGCGTGTCCGCGGCCATCACGGTGAAGCCGTTCGGGCTCTCCAGCATGCCGTGCATCAGTTTGTCGTCGTCGTCCGGCCCGTGGCCGGCGCCGAACTCGCCGAACGTATTCGTGGTCAGCTCGCCGCCGAACACGCCTTGGTAGAACTCCAGAGCCTCCCGCGCACTTCCGTCGAACTGGATGTACGGATTCAGTCGAGACGCCATCAGATCTCCCTTTCCCCCTGCGAAGCTTCCTGTGGAACCACCCTTGATCGCACACTAGACCCGGCCACCGACAGTCCGCGACCCTCCGGAACCACCAACCCCATCGCGTCACCGGCCGGACGCCCAGCGTTCGGAGTTGGTGCCCTGCCGGGCGAGTTAGGGTCTGCGGATGATCTTGCGACACATCACGATCGACGCCGAAAATCCGTACGAACTCGCCCAGTTCTGGAGCACCACGACCGGCTGGCCGCTCGGCGAGGGCGACGAGCCCGGGGACGACGAGGTACTGGTCGAGGCTCCTGCCCCGGTGCCTGGACTACTGTTCATCCGCGTCCCGGAATCGAAGACGGTGAAGAACCGGGTGCACATCGACTGGGTGCCCACCGAACGAACCCGGGACGAGGAGGTCGAGCGGCTCGTCGGCCTCGGCGCGAGCATCCACGAGGATCACCGCACGCCCGAGGGACCGGGCTGGGTCACCATGCTCGATCCGGAGCAGAACGAGTTCTGCGTCGAGCGCAGTGAGGCCGAGCGCGCTACCTGATCCGAGAGGGTCCGCTCCGCAAGTTGCCTTGAGCAACTCATAACTTAATCGTCGTCCTGAGCATCGTCAGAAGTGTCAAGAACTTTGGGGAGCTGCTGGGGAGCAGCCAGTAGCTAGGGGATTCCATGCTCAGACGTGTACTTTCGCTTGCCCTCACAACGGCAGGAGTGGGTGGGATGCTGCTCATCCCGACGCCGGCCGGCGCCGCCTTTGTTCCCGGGGGTTATCCCTGCCAGGGCTACAGCACCATCGACGACGCAGTACCGCTGAGCGCCGTGATGAACGACACCTTCATCTGGAGCAAGTTCAAGGCGACGAAGGTCGGTGACGGGAAGGGCAACATCAACTGGAAGTCCAACCCGTACAACAACCCCAGCTGGTACATGTGGCTGCACTCGATGCGCTGGATCGGCCAGGGCATCACCGCGGCGAGCAACGGCGACGACGCCGCGCTCACCCACGTGACCGCGATCGCCCGGGACTGGGTGAAGGACAACCCGTACTCGTGGAAGGCGAACCCCGCCGCCCACGAGGCGACGATGCACCGCACGAACGTGCTGATCTGCCTGCGTCACGCCGTACTGAAGAACCTGAACGTCACCAAGCTGCCGAGCCAGTACGCCTGGCTGGACGCGGCGTTGGTGAACCACGCCAAGTTCATGACCGCCTACTGGGGTGGCCAGGGCAACCACGGTACGGACGAGAGCATTGCTCTCTTCGGTGTCGGGTGCACTCTCAGCCGCACCGACTACATGAAGACCGCGCAGGACCGGTTGGGTAAGGCAATCACCACCTCGATCGACGCCCAGGGCGCGACGAACGAGCAGGCCACCGGCTACGCGCAGTTCAACTACTCTCTCTGGGGCCGTGCCGGGAAGGCGATGCAGGACTGCGGCATCGACCCGGGCAAGACGATCAGCGCCCGCCGTGCACTCCTGGCGACCTTCATCGCGCACGCCACCACTCCGTCCGGCATGCTGCAGCAGATCGGCGACACCGAGTACGTGAAGACCGGCAACGTCCCCGGTACGCCGATCGAGTACGCCGCCACCAAAGGCGTGACCGGCACGGCTCCCGCGGACCGCGTCAAGATCTACTCGGCCGGCTACGTGTTCGGCCGCTCCGGCTGGGGTTCCGCGACCACGCCGTTCGCGGCCGAGTCGGCGTACAGCATCCGGTTCGGTCCGAAGCGGGTCCTGCACGGGCACAGCGACCACACGTCCATCACCTACCAGGCCCGCGGCCGCGACATCCTCGGTGACACCGGGTACGCCGGCTACTCGAACAAGGCCTGGCGCGCCTGGATCGTCGGCCCGTCCGCGCACAACGTGATGACGACCCCGAAGCTCGCCGACACCAACCCGATCACCAAGCTGACCCGCTCCACGGTCCGGGCCAACGCCGACTTCTACGAGATGACCGACGCCCCCGCCGCCGGAGTCACCCGCACCCGCGGCGTCCTGATCCTGCGCAAGCCGGACGTGGTCGTCACCCTCGACCGGGCCACCGCGAAGACCTCGCAGCAGTTCCAGACGCTCTGGCACCTGCCCTCCGACCAGCGGGCCACAGTCTCGGGCCGCTCCGCCGCCGTTGCCACCAAGGCCGGCGAGAACACCCGGACCGTCCTGCTGCAGCTCCCCTACAAGGGCGCGCTCCCGGCCGGCTCCACCCTGGTCAAGACCGGCCAGACCAACCCGATCCAGGGCTGGCACTTCCCGCACATCACCACCCGCAAGGCTGCCTCCACAGTCATGTTCGCCCGCTCCGGCAAGTCGGTCTCGATCCTCTCGCTGATCATCCCGACCCGAGCCAACGGCAAGGTCACCTACACCACCCGCATGGTCGGTACGACGTACGTCGTAGACCTGACGATCGACGGCGTCAAGGCATCGTTCGGCATCACCGGAGGCGGCTCCCTGGTCCGCAGGTCCTGATCACCAAATGTCACCGGCGATGCACAGTGAGAGACTTAGTGGCCTAAACCGTAATTCGTGGGCACACTGAGCATCGTCGGGGGCGACAAAAGCTTTTGAGGTGCCGCGGGGGCGGCCTGGCGGTGGGGGAATTCTGTGGTGCTCAAGCGTGTGCTGTCGTTGGCCCTGATTGCGGCGGGGGTGGGTGGAATCGCGGTCATCGGACCGGCTGCTAGCACGGTCGCAGCCGATGGACCGGGGATCGCGGTTCTGCCGGACGTGCCGGAGCCGGAGGGTTCGCAGTTCGTGCCGGGGACGGCGAACTACGTGCCGGTGACAGGCAAGGCCGCGACCGATATCAGGTCACGGCAGCCAACGACATCGACCACTCGGGTCGCTGGGGCGTCCGGGACGTATGTGTGCCCGGGGTTCAGCACGATCGATGACGCGGTTCCGCTGAGTGCGGTGATGGACGACACGTTCATCTGGAGTACGTACGCGCCGTACAAGGTCGGCGACGGCAGTGGGAACGTCAACTGGAAGCTCAATCCGCACAACAATCCCAGTTGGTACATGTGGCTGCATTCGCTGCGCTGGATCGGCCAGGGCGTCACCGCCGCGGCTGAAGGCGACAAGGCGGCACTCGACCACGTCACGGCGATTGTGCACGACTGGGTGACGGACAACCCGTATTCGTGGACGGTGGACGCCGGCGCGCACGAGTCGACGATGCACCGCACGAACGTGATCATCTGCACGCGGCACGCGGTGCTGGCGAACCTCGGTGTGCAGACGCTGCCGGCGGAGTACTCCTGGATCGATCAGGCTCTGAACGACCACGCGACGTTCATGATCAACCACTGGGGTGGCGCCGGGAACCACGGCACCGACGAGAGCATCGCTCTGTTCGGTGTCGGGTGCACTCTGAACCGCGACGACTACATGCTGACCGCGCAGGACCGGTTGGGTAAGGCGATCACCACGGCGATCGATGCCGAGGGTGCGACCAACGAGCAGTCCACGGGCTACGCACAGTTCAACTATTCGCTGTGGGGCCGCGCGGTCACCGCGCTGACAGGCTGCGGCGTCGACCCCGGAACCACCATCAGTACCCGGCGAGAACTCCTGGCGGCGTTCATCGCCCACGCCACCACACCGCAGGCCAATCTGCACCAGATCGGTGACACCGTGACCGCGAAGACGTACAACATCGCCGGTACGCCGATGGAGTACGCCGCCAGTCAGGGCAAGACGGGCACGGCCCCTGTGGACCGGGTCAAGGTCTACTCGGCGGGGTACGTGTTCGGCCGATCGGGCTGGGGAACCACGACGCCGTTCCCGCAGGAGACGGCGTACAGCCTGCGGTTCGGTGGGCGTCGCGCACTGCACGGCCATGTCGACCACACCTCGGTCACCTACCAGGCCCGTGGTCGCGACATCATCGTCGACAGCGGGTACTCGGGCCATGTGAACGACGGCTGGCGGCCGTGGGTCCTGAGCCCCTTCGCGCACAGCACTCTGACCACTCCGAGACTTGCCGACGCGAATCCGGCGACCAAGCTGACGCGCTACACGGTGAAACCCACCGCGGACTTCTTCGAGATGAGTGACGCACCCGCGGCGGGCGTCAACCGCGTCCGCGCCGTACTGGTCCTGCGGAAGCCGGATGTAGTCGTCACTCTGGACCGTGTCTCCGCAACGACGTCTCAGCAGTTCCAGACGCTGTGGCACCTCCCGTCGGACCAGACCGCCACCGTGACCTCTCGTACGGCGGCGGTCGCGAAGAAGGCCGGCGAGAACACCCGGACCGTGCTCCTGCAGGTGCCGTACCGGGGAGCCGTGGTCCCGCCCGGCTCCACCCTGGTCAAGATCGCCCAGACGGCCCCGAAGCAGGGGTGGGTCTTCCCGAACATCACCACCCGCAACGCCGCTCCGACCGTCATGTTCGCCCGGATCGGCAAGTCGGTCAGCATGCTGTCGCTGGTCATCCCGATCCGGCTGAACGGTCAGGTCGGCTACACGACCCGGATGTCCGGGACCACGTACGTGATCGACCTCACCGTGGACGGCGTGAAGACGTCAGTGGGGATCACCGGCGGCGGGTCCCTGATCCGGATGTCCTGAGCTGGCGGAGCTGTATTGACTCCTTCCCCGCCCCGCCGCCCCGGTCTGGTGATCGCCCTGGCGGGGTAAGTTAGGGCGGTCGGAAGCTTGAGCTGTGGAGGGCGGGTTGAGTCGTCGGAATGCGGGCCGCGAGTTCTTCGTCGGTCCGTGGAGGCTCATTACCGGCCGTTGGATGGCGCTCAGTGGAGCGCTGACGGCGGTAGCGCTGGTGGGCGGTACGGCGGTCGCCGTGGGCCAGGCCGCGTCCGAGGTGGAGCAGCCGCTGGTCAATGTCGCGGCTGCTGGAGCCTCTGGGGCGGATGACCGGACGCCGACGCCTCTGCCGAAGAAGCCGAAGCCGAGCGCCACACCGAAGACGACTACTACTGCGCCGCCGGCGCCGCGGCCGACGGTGTCCCGGCGCTCCAGTTCGGGGCGGCTCGGACCATGGGAGAACCTGAGCCGGCGGATCTCCAGCGTCGCGAAGATCCGGGCGACGGTTCGCGGTGACGGGGTGTTCATGTTCGGCGACAGCATCGCCGTACAGGACGGGCCTGCGCTGGAGCAGCTGGTCGCGGCACAGACCGGTACGCCGGTCGCCGTGCACGACTGGTCGGGGCAGCCGGCGTCGGCGGGGGTGGATGCGCTCGCGGACTGGTCGCGGAAGTACGGGCTGCCGGACCGGATCGTGATGGCGGTCGGGACCAACGACATCTTCGCGCCGGCGGCGTTCGCGACCGAGGTCGAGCAGGCGATGAAGATCGCCGGCCCGAAGCGGACGGTGTACTGGGTGAACGTGCATGCCAACCGGTGGGGCCTCTCGACGGCTGTGCAGTCGGCCGATCGGGCCAACAGTGCGTTGATCAACAAGGCGCTGGACCAGGCGGCCGCACGGCACCCGAATCTGCGCGTGGTGCGGTGGTCGGAGTTCCTCAGTGCGCGGAGTGGGCAGGTCACGAAGTACCTGCGCGACGGCATCCACACCACGCAGCCCACCGGGCAGCGGGCCCGGAACGCGCTGATCGCGCAGGCCCTGGGAAGCGCGGAGTAGTGTCCAGAGCCGCCCCACGCTCGCGTCATGCGGCTCTGGTCGTAGCTGCTGCGGTGGTGATCGGCTCGGTGGCGGTTCCGGACCGCGCCCCGGAGCCGTCCGCCAAGCCTGTGCAAGCGGAGCTCCCGCAGACGACTCCGGTCGCAGCTACTGACCCCAACACCTACACCTGTGCGTCGTACTCCGGCATCGAACGGCCGAACCCAGTGCGGAACCTGTACCGCGACACTTTCGCCTGGGGCACCACACCGCCGTACCAGGTCGGTGACGGACGCGGTGACGTGAACTGGCGGTCCAATCCGGCTCACAACCCCAGCTGGTACATGTGGCTGCATTCACTGCGCTGGCTCGGCCAGGGGATTCGGGCGGCCGGTAAGGGCGACCTGCGTGCGCTGCAACGCGTTGACGCGATTTCGCGCGACTGGGTGCGTGACAACCGCTACCCGTGGCAGGACGACGCAGGTGCTACGGAATCGACCATGCACCGGACGAACGTGCTCATCTGCTTGCGACAGGCCGTGTTGTCGGGACTGCAGGTCACGCGGCTGCCCCCGGCGTACAAGTGGATCGACACCGCTTTGCTGCAGCATGCGCAGTACCTGCAGCGGCACTGGAGCGGTGACTGGAACCATGGCACCGAAGAGAGCCTCGCGCTGTTCGGAGTCGGTTGCACTCTGGGACGTACCGATCTGAAGCGGACTGCGGCTGACCGACTCGCTCGTGGGATCAAGACCGCGATCGATCCGCAGGGGTCAACGAATGAGCAGTCGACCGCTTATGCGCAGTACAACTACTCGCTCTGGGGACGGGCGATCGACGTACTGGGGAAATGTGGTGTCGACGCCAGTCCGACGATCAGAGCGCGACGGCAGCAGCAGGCGAACTGGCTGGCGCTGGCGACCAACTCACTCGGGGAACTGCATCAGCTCGGCGACTCTGAGGTAGTGCGGACGGTACCGGTCGCTGGCACACCACTCGAGTACGTCGGTACGTTGGGGAAGCGTGGTACTCCGCCTGCCCAGCGGGTCGGGGTCTTTGCGGCCGGGTACGTGTTCGGGCGGACCGGGTGGGGTACGCAGCGGCCGTTCGCCCAGGAGTCGACGTACAGCATCCGCTTTGGGCCGGTGCGTCGGCTGCATGGGCATGACGACCACATGTCGCTCACGTACACGTCGTTGGGTCGGGAGGTGCTGGTCGACGGAGGGCATGCCGGCTACAAGGGTGATGCGTGGCAGCGGTGGGCCAGGGGACAGTCCGCGCACAATGTGATGACTGTGTCGGGGGTTGGAGCGTCGGAGACTCGCTTGACTCGCTCGGACGTGCAGGAGTCGTCTGAGTTCTACGAACTGCGTGATGTGGGACGGACGCGCGGCGTACTGGTGCTGAAGGATCCGGACCTGATGGTGGTGCTCGACCGCGGGGCCTCTGCGGTACGGCGTTCGTACGAGACGCTGTGGCACTTGCCTGCTGGTCAGAAGGTCACGCCGTACGGCGCTGGCTCGGTGGTGGCGCAGCGGCCTGGTGACACGGTCAAAACAGTCCTGCTGCAAGTCCCGTACGACGAACCGACCACACCGGCCCGGATAGCGTCGAGCTGGCACTACCGGACGATCGACCAGCGCAGTACGTCACCGGTCATCAGGTTCGAGCGATCGGGACGGACTGCGTCGATCCTGTCGGTCATCGTGCCAGCGCAGGCCAGTGCGGCCGTCAGCTACACCACAAGCCAGCGGTCCGGCCAGACGCTCATCCACCTACAGGTCGGCGCAGCGAGAGCGACGGTCGTTATTGCAGCAGACGGAACGTTGAGCCGTGCGTAGGCTGGCGTCATGCGACAGGTGGGGTTCGAGCTTCGGCCGTGGGAGGACGGCGGCAGTGAGTTCGTTCCGCTTGTGAACGGCGTCAGTCTGGTCGAGCTGATCACGCGGTACGAGCGCGGCGAGGGGCTCGATCCTGCTGGTGGGTACGCCGGTCTGGTGCTCGACAACTTCAGCAGTATCCGCGGGTACCTGGTCGGTGAGCCCAGCACGCCGTACGCGCTGCTCGGTTGTAATTGCGGTGACATGGGCTGCTGGCCGCTGCAGGCGCAGATCCACGCGGACGCCGACACCGTCACGTGGGACAGCTTCCGCCAGCCGCACCGGCCGGACTGGGACTACAGCGGCTTCGGCCCGTTCGTTTTCGATCGCGCCCAGTACGACGAGGCTCTGCAGCTACTGAACTGACACCGTCGGCCGCCAGCCAGCAGGCGGGTCCTCACCGACTCGTCCGTCCACCGCCTCCCGGATCAGATCCGCATGCCCGGTGTGACGGCCGTACTCCTCGACCAGATCGCACAGCAACCGTCGCAGGCTCGGATGCCGCCCGTCCGGCCAACTGATGTGCGCAGGCAGGTCCAGACCGCCCTCAGCCAACGCCGCAGCTACCCGCTCCCGCGAACGCTCCACAGCGCCGTCCCACAACGCGTACAGCTCCTCCGGCGAGTCATCGACAGCGGAGCTGAACTCCCAGTCGTTGTCGTCCCGCCACCCGTTGCCAGTCCACGGCTCGCCGATCGGCAACCCGCGCAGCTTCACGTTGAACATGTAGTCCTCGTTGGCCGCCAGGTGCTTCAGCAACCCGCCCAACGTCACACTCGACGCCCCGATCCGCACCTGCAGCCCAGCTGCGTCCAGCCCGTCAACCTTCCACCGGAACGTCGTCCGCAACCGCTCCAACGCTCCCAGCAGCTGCTCAACCTCACTCCCCGCCAACGGCGGTTCCCACCATGTTTCGCTCATGCCAGAACCGTAAAGCCGATACCGGACGCTTCTCTTCCGGAATCGATCTGCAACTACCTGCAATGTGGGGTTCCGGATCTTTGCCCGCCACGACAGGGTGTAGCCATGACAGAGCGACGCTATGTCGGAGTGATGGCCTCGTACGACGGCCGGGTCGCGCTGGTGCGCGAACAGTACGAGACGTGGGACGCGCCGTACTGGAGTCTTCCCAGCGGAAGCGTCGAAACCGGCGAGACCCCGGAAGCCGGCTCAGCCCGCGAACTGGCCGAGGAGACCGGTCTCAAAGCCCCCTCGCTGCAACTCATCTGGCGAACCACCGTCACAGTTGGCGAAATCACCTCAAACTCCTGGAACTACGCCACCACGGTAGAAGACGACACCTTCGCCATAGCCGACCCCGATGCCTCAGTCCTCGAGGCCCGCTGGTTCCCACCCACCGAAGCCGCCGCCCTGCTCACCAACCTCCCCTATCCACCCCTCGCCGTACCAGCAGTCGCCTACCTGGAAACCGGCCAGGCCCTCCACTGGACCTTCACCTGCACCAACAACACCTGGTCCTGGACCACAGCACCACTCCACCTACCGCCAACGCCGTGACTGATCAGCCGGAATGACAGTTCGTGCAATCAGCGGCCGTACGACGGACCTCGGATCACGGTGAGGGGAACCGGCCAGCCGACGCTAACTGCCGAGATCCTCCCGACGGTCATCCCGATGGGCAAGCCGTTCAGGGAAGGCGCGCCAAGATCGCCGTCTGCGCCGACGAACTCAGAGACGACATCGCCCAACTCCGCTCGTCCAGCTGATAGCGCCGGAGCCCAGTCACCACCTAAATCCACTATATTGTTCTCCTCTTTCCCTCACCTTTCCTCTTTCCTTTCCTTCACTCCCGGTTGGTTCTTGCGCGGGTCCGGGTGGGCCGCAGCGATGGCAGACTTGGGCGGGATGACGAGGGAGCGAACGTGGACGACCTGATTGCACGGGGATTCTGGGGGCCGCGGCGGGAGTCGCCGGAGGTGATCGCCGACAAGCTGGTGGCATTCCTGGCAGACCTGGACGAGGTGGTCGGGGAGTCGCTTCCGTGGTCGTCCCACCATCTTCCGGGGAAGTTGCTTGCTGAGCCGGTGAACGCTCTGCAGGTGATTTCCGACGCTTTCCGCGACAACACCGACGCCCCGCACCTCGGGATCAATCAGGTGTACGAAGCGCACGGCACAAGAGTCGGAAAGCTCCGGATCTCGATGAGTGTTGGGGGATATTCCGATTCCCCGAAACTGCACAACACGTTCTTGGTGCGGTGGCCTGGAGCCGAACTGAGGGCCCTCGCAGGCCCGGTCCTGCGCCGCCTTGTCGCTGCTTGGGATCCGGACTGGGCCGCCGTGACGTCGAGGTCGCTCATGGACGCGATGTCCGAGGTGCAGCCTCGTGGAACGCCAGGGCCGAAGGTCGGGTACCTGACCTATCTCTCTGAGGGGCGTGCGCAGGTCATGCCAGGCGGTTCGGGTCGACACCTACGCGAGCTCGAGAACGGTGGTGTCGTCATCGGCTCCGGCGCGGGCGATGGCTTCCTGTCCGAGGACGAGGTCGGCGCGTTCGCGAGGGATCTCAAGTCCAGCGCGGCCTTCGCGGCGACGCCGACTTCTGGCAGCAAGCTCTCAGCGCACCTTGGCGGCTCGGCCGAGGCGGAGGGCTGAGACGAGGAAGAAGATGCCGCCGAGTACGGCGTACCCGGCGATGTTGGTGAGGGTCGGGTCGGTGGCCGCGGCGCTGACGATGAACGAGCCGCCGGCCAGCACCGAGAGTCCGCCGCTGAGGATCATCGGCCACTGACCGCCGAGCTTGCGGCGGCCGAGGGCGACGAACAACTGGACAAGGCCGGAGATCACGGCCCAAGCACCCCAGACACGCAAAACCGCCGGTACGCCGGACGCTGCACCGAAGGCCAGGCCGATCGCGGCCAGTGAGCTGATCGCGATGTTCACCGAGAGCCCGCGGGAATTGCCGGAGGAACGGGAATCGACGACTGCGGCGCCGACGTCGAACAGGGGGTAAAGCACGAGCAGCGCGATCCCGGCCGGGCCGAGGCGCGACTGGGTGGCGAACATCAGCAGCGCCCAGACGATCGCGAAGGCGAACCGGACGAAGTACAGCCGGCGCAGGCTGGTGGCGAGGTCGGTGGCGGCGATGGTGGTCACGGTGAGCCCTTCACAGAAGTAGACCGAACGTTCTATCTCGTCCCCAGCATGGCAACACCACTTCGAACCTGTCAAGACAGAACGTTCTACCTGCTACGCTCGGACGAATGGTGCAGACTTCAAGGGGCCGGGTGTCCGAGGCGCGCTCGCGACTCCTCGAGACCGCGACGCGCATCTTCTACACGGAGGGCATCCACGCCGTCGGCATCGACCGGATCGTCGCCGAGGCCAAGGTGACCCGGGCGACCCTCTACCGCCATTTCGCCAGCAAGGAAGAACTGGTCGTCGCCTACCTCCAGGCCGTCCACGAACTAGAACTCAACCAGGTCGACGCGGCCGTCAGCAGCGGTCAGCCGGCGGCCGACGTACTGCGAACCATCGCGCAGTCGATCACCGACGGGATCACCTCAGGTCACTTCCGCGGTTGCGCCTTCCTGAACGCCGCCGCCGAGTATCCCGACGCCGAGCACCCCGTCCACAAGGCGGTCCTCGCCCACCGCGACTGGTTCGCCGACACCATCACCAGCCTCTTCGCCCAGTTCGGCGACGCACACCCCGAACGCCCCGCCCGCCATTACGTCATGATGCGCGACGGAGCCATGGCCGCCGGCTGCCTCACGAACCCGGCCCAAGTCAGCCAAACCTTCCTCCAAGGCGTAGAAGGCCTCCTCACCTACCGAACCGCGATCGGCTGACATGTACCTCCTCAATGCCGAAGGCCGCACCCCCGAGGTGTTCGCCGCCTACCACTCGTACGTCGAGCAGAACGCCGAGCGCTTCCCCGCCGGCGCACTCCACCTCGCACGCACCGACTGGTACTACGCGTCCTACGACCCCCGCGGCCCGCACGACAGCCGTCTGGAAAGCATGTCGATCACGGAGCGACCAAGAGACACGAGCTGGCACAACCGAGACGTCTCGCTGGAAGTAACACTCCGCGGCGCCTACGACGACGGTTACATCCGACTGCGCTACCCCTCCGTCCACTCCTACAAGCTCGACGGATTCGGGACCGGGAGCGGTCACGCGGACTGGCGGTACGACGAACTGCGCCTCGACGAGGACGGTCAGCTCGTCCACGAGGTCGAGTGGCACTTCATGCACGCCACGGCCCGCTGGCTGATCGTTGCCGACGACCTCGAGATGTCCTGGCACCCCGATCAGGGCGACCCTGAAACCATCACCCCGCGCTGAACGCAGACCATCCCGCCCGACTCGCCGGTTCACACGGCGTTCACATGCGAGCAACAGCTCCGAAACAGGTCGTTGACACTGTCTAGGGTGGCACGTTCAGGAACACCTGAGGGGACGGCCGCGACGAAGGGACAGTGGGTTGAGTTACAAGGCCGAGTACATCTGGATCGACGGTACCGAGCCGAGTGCGCGGCTCCGCTCCAAGACCAAGATTCTTGCTGACGGCGCCGAGCTGCCGGACTGGGGATTCGACGGTTCGAGCACCAACCAGGCACCCGGTGACAACTCGGACTGTGTGCTCAAGCCCGTCTTCTCCTGCCCCGACCCGATCCGCGGCGGCGACCACAAGCTGGTGCTGTGCGAGGTCTACCTCGTCGACGGCACTCCGCACCCGTCCAACCACCGCGCCCCGCTGCTGCCGATCGCTGCCCAGTACGCCGACCAGGATTCCTGGTTCGGTATCGAGCAGGAGTACACCTTCTTCCAGGAGGGCCGTCCGCTCGGCTTCCCGGCCGTCGGTTTCCCCGCTCCGCAGGGCCCGTACTACTGCGGCGTCGGCGCTGACGAGGTCTTCGGCCGCGAGATCGTCGAGAAGCACCTGGACGCCTGCATCGAGGCCGGCCTGGCGATCTCCGGAATCAACGCCGAGGTCATGCCCGGTCAGTGGGAGTTCCAGATCGGCCCGGCCGGTCCGGTCGACGTCGCCGACCACCTGTGGATCGCGCGCTGGCTGCTCTACCGCATCGCCGAGGAGTTCGACGTCGCCGCGACCTTGGACGCCAAGCCGGCCAAGGGTGACTGGAACGGCGCCGGTGCGCACACCAACTTCTCCACCAAGGCGATGCGTGAGGGGTACGACGCAATCGTCACCGCCTGCGAGTCCCTCGGCGCGCCGGGCAAGGTCGACGAGCACATCGCCGGCTACGGCCACGGCATCGAGGAGCGCCTGACCGGTGCCCACGAGACCGCCCCGCACGACGTCTACAGCTACGGCGTTTCCGACCGCGGCGCCTCGGTCCGCATCCCGTGGCAGGTCGAGGTCGACAAGAAGGGCTACATCGAGGACCGGCGCCCCAACGCCAACATCGACCCCTACACGGTCACCCGCCTGCTGGTGAACACCTGCTGCGCAGCGCTCGAAAAGGCCGGCCAGGTCTGACCTTCGCCGTACGGCGAAGCACTCCGTTCAAGAACAGAGATATTGGGTACGCCGCAGGGGTGAGGAAGGGAGTAGCCCTTGCCGACTGTGGCGTACCGAACTGTTGAGATCGACGGGGTCCGTGTCTTCTACCGGGAAGCCGGACCCCCGGATGCACCCGTGCTGTTGCTGCCGCACGGGTATCCGTCATCGTCGTTCCAGTACCGGGCTTTGATGCCCGCTCTCGCGGATCGCTGGCGCGTGATCGCGCCGGACTTCCCCGGCTTCGGGTACAGCGAAGCCCCGGACGACTTCGACTACAGCTTCCCCGGCTATGCGTCGCTGCTGCATGCCTTCCTGGCCGAGCTGAACGTGGACCGGTTCGCCCTGTACCTGTTCGACTACGGCTCGCAGGTCGGCTTCCAGTTGGCGCTGAAGGATCCGGACCGGATCACGGCGTTGATCATTCAGAACGGCGATGCCTACGAGGAAACACTCGGCCCGAAATACGAGCCCCTGAAGGAATACTGGGCCGAGCCGACCGACGAACGCCGTACCGAACTGGCGAAGGCGGTCAGCGCCGAGGGCCTGCGTGAAGAGGTACTCGGCGAGGTCCCGCCGGAAACGGCCGAGCGGATCAGCCCCGACCTGTGGCAACTGTCGTGGCCGCTGATGGAACCGCACCAGGACATCATGGTCGGCTTCTTCCTGGAGATCCTGTCGAGCGTCGGCCGCTACCCGGAGTACCAGGCCTATCTCCGCGAGCACCAGCCACCGACCCTCATCGTCTGGGGTCCGGAAGACGGCTACATGCCGGCTGAGTCAGCACGCGCCTACCTGGCCGACCTACCCAAAGCCGAGCTACACCTACTGGATGGCGGCGGTCACTGGCTTTTGGAGAGCCACCTCGACCAAGTTGTCCCGCTGGTCCGAGACTTCCTCGACCGCGTCACCTGAACCGTTCAGGGCCGGCGATGGGCCGGCTCGTGGGTGTCATAGTGCTCGCGAGCTTCCGCGACCTTGTCCAGATTGGGCGACCACTCGGCCAGTGACTGGAACAGCGGCGCAAGACTCCGGCCGAGGTCGCTGATCTCGTACTCGACGCGCGGCGGCACCTCCGGGTAGTACGTCCGGACCACCAACCCGTCCCGCTCCAGTTGACGCAGCCGCTGCGTCAGCACCTTCGCCGTGATCACGCCGATCCGCCGCTCGAGCTCGACGAAGCGATGCTTGCCGAACTCGTTGAGTGTCCACAGGATCGGCGTGGTCCATCGACTGAACACCACGTCGATCACCGGCGCGATCGGACAGGCCTGCACCGGATCTGTGCTGTCGATCACATCAACCCCATTTCGCCAGTACTTTCCTCTAGGTACCTACTATCTCAGCACCAGTAGCGTCCTCACCAGTCAAGCAAACGAGGAGCGCACAATGATCGTGGTAACTGGTGCAACGGGGAACGTCGGACGACCTCTCATCGAGTCGCTGGCAGCGGCCGGCGAGCAGGTGACGGCAGTGTCCCGACGAGCGGCGGGGCCGCAGTCGTTCGCCGCCGACATGTCCCGGCCGGAAAGCCTGAAGCCCGCACTAGAGGGAGCAGAGGCGGCCTTCCTGATGACCCCGCCCGACTTCCTCGCCGACGGCGATTTCGGTGCCGTCGTGGACGTCGTACGGGCGGCCGGCGTACAGCGCGTCGTACTGCTGTCCTCGCAAGGCGTGGGCACCGGGCGCCACCCGTCGATCCTGGAGGACGCCCTCACTGGATCTGGCCTGGATTGGACGATCCTGCGACCCGGCAACTTCAACTCGAACGCCTTCCAATGGGCCGAGTCGATACGAACCCGCCGCGTGCTGGAGGCGCCGTACGGCGATGTCCTGCTCCCGGCCGTCGACCCAGCCGACATCGCGGACGTCGCGGCACTGGCTCTCCGAGACCCCAACCACAGCAGCAACATCTACACCCTGACCGGCCCTCAGCCGATCGGCCCGAGGCTGATGGCCGCCGCCATCGCGGACGCCGTCGGCGAGCCCGTGCAGTTCGTCGAACTGACACCCCAGGAAGCCGAAATCCGAATGCTCACTTACATGCCGGCCCCCGTCGTAGAAGCCACCCTCGGCGTCCTCGGCACCCCCACGCCCGAAGAACAAACCCCAACCCTCGACATCGAACGCCTACTAGGTCGCCCCGCCCGCACCTTCACCGATTGGGCCACCCGCAACGCACCGGCCTTCAGCTAGCACGGATCCCGGACTTTCTTAACCCAGGCAAGCTATTGTTCAGTCCTCCGCCCCTGTCACCCGACCGCCCCCAAGAGGTTGACACTCATGAACCGAAGGACACTGTCCGGACTCTGCTGCCTGACTCTGCTTG
The DNA here is from genome assembly GCF_004348455.1 of Kribbella albertanoniae. Classification (GTDB taxonomy): domain Bacteria; phylum Actinomycetota; class Actinomycetes; order Propionibacteriales; family Kribbellaceae; genus Kribbella; species Kribbella albertanoniae. Next base: position 184,612 of record NZ_SMKA01000001.1, on the reverse strand, counting down.
CTGCCGGCGGCATCTCACTGGCTCTCGGCACCGAAGCCCGCCCGGCGGCTGGTGCCACAGCAGCCGTCACAGCTGGTGCCGCAACACCGTTCGTCGTGGTGGAAGCCGAAGCCGGAACCCTTGGCGGCGCCGCCCGCAAACGCTCCATCAGCCCGGGAGCGGCCGTCCCCACCGTGGCCACCCTGGAGCTGGAAGCATCGGGTTACGCACTCGTCGAACTGAAGAACACCGGTGATTCGGTGACGATCACGAACGCCACAGGCAAGACCGCCAACACGCTCGTGGTCCGCGCGTCGATCCCGGACGCACCGGCCGGCGGCGGCATCACCGCGACCCTCAACCTGTACGTCGATGGCGCGTTCCGGCAGGCGCTCACCTTGAGCTCCGCCCAGGCCTGGAACTATCGCAACGCGACCACGAATCCGGACGACCCCCACGCCGGTGGAATGCCGTACCGCTTCTACAACGAGTTCCCCGTCTGGGTCACCGGCGCTCCGATCGCCCCCGGCAGCACCATCAAGCTCCAGAAGGACGCCGCCAACACAGCAGCGGTGTACGACGTCGATTCCGTCGACCTGGAGAACGTCGGTGCCCCACTGGCCCAGCCGGCGAACTCACTGTCGGTCGTCAGCTACGGCGCTGATCCCAACTTCGGGAACGATTCGACGGTCGCCATCCAGAACACCGTGAATGCCGCCCGGACGCAGGGCAAGTCGGTGTGGATCCCGCGCGGCAAGTACCTGACGAACAGCGCCGCGTCCACCCCGCTGAACCTCACCGGCGTGACGGTGAAGGGCGCGGGGATGTGGCACACCACCATCTACCGCAGGGTTCCCCTCCCGGCGCAGTGGCGGTCCCAGATCCTCGTGGGCTCGGGCACGAACTTGTCGGACCTCCAGATCGATGCAAATGCCATCTGGCGGGGAATCGGCGGAGCCGGCGGGTCCGATTACGGAGTCAACGCCAGCGGCGCCGGCGGTTGGCAGATCGACCGGATCTGGACCCGGCACATCGACGCCAACTGGCTGTCCGGCAGCAACGGCACGATTCAGAACAGCCGTACCGCAGACAGCTACGGTGACGGCTTCAACGCGAACAACGGCAACACCGCACATCCGGACAAGCTCGGCTACAACATCACCATCCGGAACAACTTCGCCCGGGGCACCGGCGACGACTCGTTCGCGACGTACTCCGACGCCGGCGCGGCCGGTACCAACGGCCAGCTGGTCGGTACGAAGATCCTGAACAACACCGCCATCGCCCCCTGGTGGGCGAACGGCATCCGGATCGCCGGCGGCCGGAACATCGAGGTGAAGGACAACCTCGTCAACAGCGTCGCCTCGAACAACGCCCTGGACGTCTCCGTCTTCGGGGACACCGGCCACCCGTTGGAGTCGGCAACCGTCAGCGGCAACCTGCTCATCGGCGGCGGTGGCTGGAACGGCACCCGGTACGGCGTGCGCATCGCCTCCCCGTCACCAACCTCCCTGTTCCCGACGGCCTTCACGACCGCAACGCTGAGCAACAACGTCATCCGCGGCTCCCTCCGAGCCGGCCTGTACGTCGATCTCACCCGCAACAACGTCACCCTGACCAGCAACACCATCGACCGCCCGGCCAAGCAGGGAATCCTGATCAGATCGGGAGTTACCGGCACAGGCACTTTCACCAGCACCACAGTCCAGAACCTGCTCACCGGCCAGGTCCCCTACCAGAACGACTCAGCCACCACCTTCAAAACCACCCTCACCTGCAACTCCTGGCAACCCACCTGCTGATCAGCGAAGCTCTCGGTTCGCGCGTCGTGGTCGCCGACGAGCACGCTGCCGGATCCGCGCGAGCAGCGTGCGTTGCAGATCGGAACCTCCCCGGACAGGTACGGGCCGACTACGGACAGCACGGCGCCAGCGGGAATCCCTAATCTCGAGGCCCCGGCGAACGCCGCCCTAACGATTGGGGAAACCATGTTGAGTACGAAGAGGTTGTCGCATGCCAGGGGCAACCGGTTCCGGGCCCGGACAGCAGCGTTGCTGAGCGCGGCGTTCGTGGCGGTCGGCTCTCTGGTCCTCAGTCCAGGACTGGCTGCCGCCACCGAGACCGGGCCGAGCGCAGTGACCTTGTGCACCACTGATCTGAGGTACGGCGACTCGGGCGGCTGCGTCGAGCGGTTACAGCAGCGACTCAACGAGATGGGCCTCAACTGCGGCAACCGCCTCGTCGACGACGGCTTGTTCGGGCTCGTCACGAGGATGCGGGTGTTCGCCTTCCAGGGTCGCAACCGGCTGGCCATGGACGGCATCGTCGGCCCGGCAACCAGAGCGAAGCTCGCGGACCCGGACGTGAACCTGTCCGTCGGCTGCGACCCAACAGTGGAGGCCCAGATTCGCGCCGTCTTCCCGGACTCGATCGAGAACAAGGCGATCAGGGTCGCCCGGTGCGAATCCGGCATCAACCCGATCGCCGTCGGCCTCAACACGAACGGCACCAAGGACATCGGCGTGTTCCAGTTCAACACCGGCGGAACCCTGCAGGAGTACCTCCCCGGAAGCACCACCCTGATCAAGATCCAGAACGCCCTGAACGCCACCGAAAACATCCGCGCCGCCTATGCCCTGTACCGGGCCCGCGGCTGGCAACCCTGGACCTGCGCCAACGCCTGACCCGCACCTTCGCCACCCCCGACAGACAGAACCCCAGGTCAGGCTCCCGTGACCTGGGGTTCTCCCCAATTCTCATCAACGAGTAATGGAGGTCCTCCGTAGCGTGATGCAGTCCATAACAAATGGTTCGTGGTTGCATCTTTCTGCTTCTGTTTCGGTTGACAGCGAGCGACTTGGGGCTACGGTTTGCCGCAAGGGGAGTCACAATCCGGGGGGCCGGCATGCAGAAACGTTTAGCGACCGCATTTTTCGTTCTGACTACTGCGGTCGTGATGGTGCTAGGCCTAACCGCCTTGCCCGCGCGGGCAGCCGAGGGGGATCCTGCGTCCTCCGTCGTGGCGACGTGGTCCTGTACCAGCAGCCCGTGCCCGTGGGGCCCGTCGGACACCAGCAACACGGCAGTCTGGCCGGCCGAAGCCGAGCCGATCCGGACCCGCTACGGCTACACCCTCTCCCACGACGTCTACGCCCCGATGTCAAAGGTGGCGGGCTGGAAGATCACCGTCACCTCCGGCAGCGCCACGGTTTACGCCGGCCCGGCCGACGACTCGCACTGGTCGCTTGCCGCACTGTCGGCCGGCGACAGCTACACCCTGCCCAGCACCCAGAGCAGCAACATCGTCAGCGTGCAGGACGGTTCGCCGTTCGAGTACACGATCACCCCCGGCACCCCGACCGACTCGCTGCCGGACTCCGGTGACGGCTCGGTGCTGGCCACCTGGACCTGCACCAGCAGCCCGTGCCCGTGGGGCCCGTCGGACACCAGCAACACGGCAGTCTGGCCGGCCGAGGCCGAGCCGATCCGGACCCGCTACGGCTATACCGTCTCCCACGACGTGTACGCCCCGGTGTCCAAGGTGGCCGGCTGGAAGATCACCGTCACATCCGGCAGCGCCTCGGTCTACGCAGGCCCAGTTGACGGCCCGCACTCGTCGCTGGCCGCGCTATCGGCCGGCGAGAGCTACACCGTGTCGAGCGCCCTGAACAGCAGCAGCATCGTCAGCGTGCAGAGCGGTTCGCCGTTCGAGTACGCGATCGTGCCCGGCGACCCGGGCCCGCCGCCGCCGCCCGCTTGTACCGACCCCACCACCTGCGACCCGGTCTCCTGGGTCAGCGCCCGCTGGCGCTACGCCGGAACCGGCGAGGCTTCCGATGACTGGTACGGCGGCGTCATCACCTGGCCGGTCGGCACGGCGTACCAGGGCAACGGCCGCTCTGGCTACAACGCGCGCGTCGTCTACTCGGAGTCGGGCGTTCCGCTCTACCCGTACATGGGTGCCTGGGCCGACGGGTGCATCGTCCGCGTGGTCACCGGCCGGGCCCTGATCATCGAGTGGGAGCGCGGTACGGACGAGTGGCGGGAGACGCTCGTGTACGCCGGCGAGACGCACACCATCTCGCTCAGCGGCTCCGAGAACGGCGCCATGATCGAGACGAACAACGACCTCGAGCCCTTCACGGTCTCGATGAGCAACTGCACCCCGCAGCCGTTGTCGGAGCCGAGCAACCGCGTCCCGGTGGCGAACGCCGGTGCGCCGCAGTCGGTCGTGGGCGGTACGACCGTGACCCTGAACGGGTCCGGCACTGACGCCGACGGCGACGCCCTCACCTACGCATGGACGCAGACCGGTGGACCGGCGGTGACGCTGTCCAGTACGACGACGGCGAAGCCGACCTTCACCGCCCCGTCCTCGGCATCCACGCTGACCTTCAGCCTGGTGGTGCGGGACGGCCAGGCCAACAGCGCGGCGTCGACCACCACGGTGACCACCACCCCGGTCAACCAGGTACCGGTCGCGAACGCCGGTACGGCGCAGTCGGTCACCACGGGTGCCACGGCGACTCTGGACGGGTCCGGCACCGACGCCGACAACGACCCACTCACCTACACCTGGACCCAGACCGGTGGACCGGCGGTCACGCTGTCCAGTACGACGACGGCGAAGCCGACCTTCACCGCCCCAGCCACACCAGCGACGCTGACCTTCAGCCTGGTCGTGCGGGACGGCCAGGCCAACAGCGCGGCGGCAACCACCACGGTGACCGTCACTGCTCCGAACCTGGCCCGGGGCAAGACCGCCACCCAGTCGAGCACCAGCGGTACCGCGGTGGCGGCCCGGGCGGTGGACGGCAACACCAACGGCGTCTTCTCCGCCGGCTCGGTGACCCAGACCAACCTCTCCACCCAGCCGTGGTGGCAGGTCGACCTCGGTTCCGCGGCGGCCGTCTCCACGGTCACGCTGTGGAGCCGGACCGACTCGAACCGGTTGGGCAGCGGCACGGTGTTCGTTTCCTCGACCGACATGACCGGCCGGTCGATGTCCTCGCTGCAGGCCGACAACTCGGTGAAGAAGATGACGTTCGCGGCGTTCTCGTCCACCACCAACAGCCTGACCCTGAACGCGGGCAACGCCACCGGCCGGTACGTTCGGGTGCAGCTGTCGAGCATCCTCACCACCCTGAACCTGGCCGAAGTGCAGGTCAGCGGCACCACCGGCACCGTGAACCTGTCCACCAACCGGCCGGCCACGCAGTCGTCGACCGACGTCGGCACCGCCGTACGGGCCGTTGATGGGAACACCAACGGCGTCTTCGCCAGCGGGTCGGTGAGCCGGACGGCGTCCAGCTCGCAGCCGTGGTGGCAGGTCGACCTGCTGACCAGTTCCCGGGTCAGCAACGTCACGGTGCACAACCGGACCGACGCCTCGACCGACAAGCTGAACAACGCGGTGGTGTTCCTCTCCACCGCCAGCATGTCGGGCCGCACCTACACCCAACTGATGGCCGACACCACGGTGACAAAGCTGAACCTCGGGCCAACACCGGGGCCGGTCACCACCCTGCCGACCAACACCGTCGCCCGCTACCTCAAGGTTCAGTCACCAGCCACCACCGCCGGCGTGATCAGCCTGGCCGAGGTCACAGTAACGGGCACCCAGCCCAACTGACACACAACCAGGAGTCCGTCCCGAGTCGTTCCATCAACGAAGCGCACAGTCCGGCCTCCACTCCCGAGCCTGCTAACACCCTGGATGCGGAGGACGAGGAAGACGTCCCGGAGGAGGCCGCTGGGGTGCCCTGTTAGCAAAGCTGTTAGCAAACCGATCCGCTGAGTGCCGCCGCAAGCCCCCGGACAGGCAGAACCCCAGGTCATGGATCCCGTGACCTGGGGTTTCTCTCCGCTCCTGCTCGGCCTGGTCAGGGCACACTCGATGAGGTCGGTTCGGGCTCACGTCGGTTCGCCAGGGATCACTCGGGAGCTCTAACTTCCGTACTTTGGCCCGTACTTTTTGCGGGTCGCAAACACCGCCACTTGGCGGAGGTAGACGCAGTCGATGACAACATTTGTCCCCTGAATTGGGCACAATAGTTGCTATGGCTGATTCGACGCTGGTACGGCTCGGCTCCATCGCGGAACACCGGTGGGGCCTGGTTACCACCGCCCAGGCCGAGGACGCTGGTGTCTCCCGCAAGCAACTCTCCCGGATGGCCTCAGCCGGCGCGATCGAGCGTATCGCACAGGGCGTGTACCGCATGGCCGGAGCACCACCACAAGATCACGAGGCGATCTATGCGACCTGGCTGGCACTCGGTGGAGCGACCGCACCCCGTACCAGAACGGGGGTCGCCTCGGTCGTAGGGGCAGGCATCACGGCGGCGATCGTCCACGATGTCGGCGACTTCTTCCTCGACGGCCTCGACTTCATCGTGCCTGCACGTAAAGGAACCCGGCTTCCCGGCGTTCAGCTGCGCATCCGGCAACTAACCCGTGACGAAGTAATCCCCATCAACGGACTCCCCGCCCTGACCGTCGAGCGCACGCTCGCAGATCTGGTCGAGCTCGGCACAGACCTGTCTCTGGTCGCCGGCGCCGTCCGTGACGCGGTGCGCGCCGACAAGCTCGTGGCACCCAGCCGATTCGCGTCTTACCTCGCCCCCATCGCAGCACAGCGCAGAGCTGACGGCACCTCTCTGGCAAACGACCTGTTCGAACTGGCCGGCGTCAGCCCGGAGGGATGGGATCGTGGCTGAGAACGAAAGTTACGCCGACTGGCGATCGCTGGAGCTGGCGATCAAGGACGCCGCGAAGAAAGCCGCCCAGCAGGCCGGCCCCGGAGTCAGTGCTGCCACTGTCGACGCCAAGATCCGGCAGGCCCGCTTCGACCGGTTCCTCTCTCGCGTCTTCGCCCACGGCGAGCAGTCCGAGTGGCTACTCAAGGGCGGGATGAGCATGCTCGCCCGCGTGCCCCGTTCGCGCACCACCAAGGACGTAGACCTCGCAGCTCAGCAAGCGCCCGACCTCGCCGAAGCCGAGAGAGCCCTGACCGAACTGGTCGACGTGGAACTCGGCGACCATCTCACGTTCCGACTCATCCGCTCCACACCCACCGGTCTCGGCGACAACCAGCCCGGCGTAGCGACCCGGCGCTATGTCTTTGCCTGCATCGACGTCGACCACGACAACCAGATCGACACCATCGTGGTCGACGTCGTAGTCGGACCGCCCCCGATCGGTCAACCCGAAGTCATCGAGCCGGCCAACCGGCTCCACCTGCGCCGACCACTGGTCACTCACCCCTACCGGCTCTACCCTGCCGCCGACCAGATCGCCGACAAAGTCTGCGCGACCATGGACACCAACTATCCCGGCGGCAAACACAGCAGCCGCGTCAAAGACTTAGTCGACCTCGTCGTACTGGCGCACACCCAGACAGTCGACCTGCGCGAGCTACAACTAGCAATCACTGCCAAACAGAACCTCAGCAACATCGAACCGTTCGCGCACTTCGACATCCCCGCCGATTGGCCCCGGACATACCCCAAAACCGCCAAAGGCGTACCAATAGCCGAATCCTTCACCGCCAAGACCGCAGCAGAACTCGTCGCAGCCTTCATCGACCCCACACTCGAGAAGAACGCGAACAACGCAACCTGGAACCCGCAGTACCTGACCTGGTCACCCGCCCGCACCGACTCGGGATCGGCACCTGGAAAAGAGTGACGCGCGATCGCGTCAGGGCGATCGCCGCAACCGACGTCGACGACGACGTCACATTCGACGGCGCAAGTCTGAGAACCGCGCTCGAAGCCACAGCAAGGCACCGCCGGATCACCTTGCGGCCACTCGGTTCAAGCATCACCGATCTCCCACACCAACGACAACCCTCGTACACCGCATGGCTAGGACGCCAAGGCCCTGCGGCCGGCTGTCGGCGGATACCCAACCAACTTTGCAGACGCGGTCGCGGTAATCGCAGCCTTCGCGGACCACTCATCAGCGGCGAGGCCAGGGCAACGCGGAAGATCCCGAGAACGCTCGGTGGACCTGACCGACAAAGCGAACCCGGTCGCGCCGGGCGTCAGCGTCATCTAGGTCCATGAGCGGCGCGGCTGGGATCCTGGCACATCGATCGAGGCTCTGGACCTGATGGGTTTGTGCGCAACGACTGGCGCCGCGGAGCCGTATTCAGACCCGCTCAAAGTGCAGCCGCTTGTACCCGGGCATGCGTCGCTGCAGCGAGGCTGCCAGCAGCGGGACGAGCGGGTCGTGGTAGTCGTGAACCTCGGCGACGGTCTTGCCGGGCGCGGGGCGGACGACTCGCCCAGCACACTGGAGCAGAAGTCCGTCGAAGGAGATCGGCGCCGCGAGGAACAGGGTGTCCAGGGCCGGTGCGTCGAACCCTTCGCCGACGAACGGTGTGGTGCCCACGACCAGGACACCGTCCCCGGCTCTGGCGTCTGTGAGGCGTTCGACGATTGCACGCCGTTCTTTGGCCCGCATGCCGCCCTGGAGGACAAGCGGTTGGTGGCCGCGACCGGCCAGGAGCGAGGTCAGCGTTTCGAGGTGGGCTACCCGGCGGGTCAGGACGAGGCAGTTGCGCCCCTGAATGAGACAGCCGTGGACATCGTCGAGGATCTGCTCATTGCGGGCTTTGTCGATGGTGAGTGCCCGGTGGGCCTCGGCGATGGGTGACGGGGCGTCGTGATCGATGTCTACTGCGGTGAAGGTCGTCTCGTGCACGTGCAACACTCGTGCCGGTCCTGCGATGGGGCCGACTGCTTCGGCCAGCGTCCCAGGAATTTCGTCAGTCATCGTGTGCCGGACCGGTCCGAGCTGCCAGTGCAGCAACTCGCCGAGGCCGTCGCGACGGTCGGGGGTGGCCGTGAGACCGAGCCAGTAACGGGCCGCGATCTTCTTGACCGAGTGGTCGTAAGCGGCTGCGGCGACGTGGTGAGCTTCGTCGATGATGATCTGCCCGTATCCGGCAGTCAGGGTCTCGACGTCGTCGTGCCTAGCCAGCGTGGGCAGCATGGCGACGTCGACGATCCCGGTCAGCTTGCTCCGTCCGCCGCCGAGCTGTCCTGGTTTGAGGCCGAGGAACTCGGTCAGTCGGGCCCGCCATTGATCGGCGAGGGCCTTGCGGTCGACCAGGATCAGTGTGGACACCGCTCGTTCGGCGATGACCGCGCACGCCATGACGGTCTTGCCCGATCCTGGCGGGGCGACCAGGACGCCATCGTCGTGCGCGAGCAGCTCGCCGACTGCCACTGCCTGCCGGTCGGTGAGCTCGCCGATCAACGCGACGTCGATCTCCTTGCCTGCGGTCCGGTTGTCGGTGACGTCGAGGCGGGCGCCGCTGCGCTCGACGATGCCGGTGACCAGGTGCCGGAGTCCGCGAGGCAGGACAAGCTTCTCGTCCAGGGTCAGGTCGTAGCCGGTGACGAACCGCGGGGTATCCCAGGTGGACTTGCGCAGCCGCTGCAGCTCGTAGAACTTCGGGTTCGCCATCGATGCGGCATGCTTGAAGGTCGCAAGGGCAGCAGGCGGGAGCTCGGTCGCGTCCAGGACCAGACCGGCGGCGAGCTCGGCGCGCACAACCGACGGCATGGGCGGGTGAACCTTGGTGGACTCGGCCCGTGCCAGGGTCGTGACGTCGCGACCGACTGCGGCACGCGACGCCTTACGGGCTATACGGGCGGCGTCACCCGGGGCGAGTCTGTCCAGCGTCGAGAGGAACGCCCACTGGTCCTCGTACGGTTCCAGCGTGGCCGGGTCGAGGAAGAGCGTGAGCCCATTCTTGCGGCGGTTGCCGTGGAGGGGTGCAGCGATCAGGTTGCCTGGGCCAGAGCCGGGCAGTACATCCTGGCTCGGGAACAGGCGGTCGTAGGAGCCTAGGCTCATGGCACCACGCTGGAGGATGGCCTCGTGGATCAGCGCAGTCCCGACCTCGCGTGCCGTCTGTGCAGGAATCGCCTTGGTGAAGAAGATCCACACGTGTGCCCCGGCGCCGGACTGGGAGATCTCCAGCGCAGCAGGGACGCCTGCAGTTCGGGCCGCCTTGACGTACGCGAGGGCGTCGAGCATCGCAGACTTGCCGTCGAAGTCGGCAGCCAGCCACCAGCAGGTGTTGTCCGGAAGCATCGGGTACAGGCCGATGAACAGATCCTGCCGCGCCCGCGCACCCAGGTGTTCCGCGACAACATCCGGAGTCAGCGGGAGCAGACGGGCGGTCGCACGAGTCATGCCCTTACGCCACCCACCCGCCGCCACGGGCATCCACCCCTTCTTTCCCGTGCGCGGATCCTCCCAGCGCTTGGCGTACGTGTCGTTCCTGGCACGGAACAGGTCCAGGTAGAGGGCAAGCTTCTGCTGCGGCGTCGAACCTGCCATCGACACCAACCCGCCAGGCCCGATCGGGGCCGCGAGTTGCTCGTCCGCGGGCGTGGTGTCCTGGCCTCGCAGCTCCAGCAGACGGGAAAGCCGCACATTCTCGACCCGCAGCCGGTCTCGCTCGGACCGGAGCTCGGACAGCTCACGACGCAGGTCAAGGCCGGCGCCGTCGCGATCCTCACCGAGACTCACGCAGCCATCCTGCCAGGACGCAGCCAATCCCCGCGGCATCGTGTGGCAGCCCTGTCGCGGACACCGGCAGAACACTGCCCATCGTTCCGTACTTCTTGTCGTACCTGGCAGGTCCGTGCGAGAAGAAGGCCCTCTGACTCAGGCGTATTGCCTGGCCAGAGGGCCTTTCGTGGAGCCGCCTGTCGGAATCGAACCGACGACCTTCTCAGTATCTGGAGGCCAATCGTAAACTCCCAGGTCAGGGGGCACTTCGGCGACGAAAGGCCTTGTATAGCTGGGATTCGTCCGACCGCTTGGAGCTCAGCTTGGTTCATCAGGGCTCACTGGGGAGCTCTCGCTTTGTGTACTTTTGGGTGTACTTTTCGAGGTCCGCAGTCCCGACAATTTGCGGGCCAGCACCGCGCCGTCTCGGGTGTCGGTGTAGCTGCGGCGGTTGACCTGCGCGGTGTGCCCGAGATGCGCTGTCCGGATCGCCTCCGGCACGCCAGCCCCGAGCGTCAATGTGTTCAAGGTTGCACGCCAGACGTGCGAACGTTCGGTCTCGAGAGCTGGAATATCCAACTCCTCGGCCATCTTCAGGTAGAGCGTCTTCACCGCCTCGTTGCGCTGCCTTTGGTCCCAGACAACGCCAGGCTTGGCAGGACTCGGAATCAGGGGACCACCCTTGGCGCGAGCGATCTCCCATCGCGGTTTGAACCGCGCCACGATTGCCGGATCGGTCACGTGAACGAAGCGCCCCTTCTTCGTTTTCGTGATCTCCGGCGGCAAATCGAAGATCATCTCGTCGCCGTCGAACGTGACCATGGAGGGATCGACATTCGTTGCTTCGCCGATCCGCAGGCCAGTCATAGTCTGTAGCAACGTCAGATCGATCGCGTTGGCCGCTACCGCGATACGGTCTTCAAGCGTATACATCCCACGCTTAGGAGGCTCGATCCCCTCGGCAGGGTCGAGCGCGAGCAGGTAGTCAATTACGGCGTTCCACTCGTCGGCAGACAGCGCCACACCCCCACGAGTTGGGGTGTCACCCTTGCTCCCTGCGAGATCGAGGCGCTTGCCTGCGATGGGCGAGGCGTCGATCAGTTCGTCGCGGATGAGCTGGTCGAGCACATACTTGCCCAGCACACTGCGAGCCTGGTGGGCGGTCTCCGAACCATGAAGCTCGGCGATCTCCACGAGGCACCTCTCGAGGGCGCGAAAGCGTGTCCCGGTGCCGATTGTGTGGCCTTTGAGGCTACGACTGTGCTTGTGGTCCTCACGTAGGCAGCCGCCGACAATCAGCTTGTAGACCAACAGATACCTGTCGCGTGAGTTGGTTGCGAGCTTCGCTGTCTCGATTGCCGGCTTGCTCACCTTCTCCATGTACGAGACGAGGTCGTCGGCTACCTTCCAGATATCGCTTCTAGACGCCGCCAGAAGTTCCTTTGCCTTGTCCTTGGCGCGACGTCTCGCCTCGGTCTTCGTACGACCCTTCGTTCGCGGCCTCCGGGTGCGTCCATCCGTCAGCCGGATCGTCCAGGTGAGCCACCATGTGCCGTCATCGTGCTCTTTCGGCTCGACTCGATCGATGCTGTGCTCCCCGATCTCGAGCCGAGACGTTGTTGGCCGGGGCCGTCCTGTTGCCTTCTGCGCCATGTCCCACCCCTACACAAAGAGATTGAATGCTATCTGAATGATCATCTGATAGCTTATTAGATCCAATCTGATCCCCATACGCAATCACGAGGAGTCATCCGTGCCCGAGACACGTGCCACCCCTTCGGTCCTGACGCCACAGGAGGCCGCGGACTACCTCAAGGTCGGATGCTCGACGATGAAGCGCTGGCGACTCAGAGGCGAGGGTCCCCGCTACGCGAAGGTAGGCAAGGCCGTGCGCTACCGCGAGGCGGACCTTGACGAGTATGTGAAGGGGCAGCTCGTCAGCTAGACCCAGAGACAGCAGGGCTTGCAGCCATGATCCCTAACTTCGAACGCACACCCCTTTGACGACAGCCGCAGAACAGCTGGCCCGGGATGCGGGCACTGGCGCCGGCTCCGTCAGAGCTCTTACATCCGAGAGCTACCCGCGGCCGGAGTCACGGTCGAACTCATTCGTCCCACTGAGGCTCTGAATGAGACCCGTGAGCCGATCGATCTCCTGACGAATCTGCTCCCACTGGCGCTGCGCAGCAACGCGGTCCGCTAGGTACTGCTGCTTCAGCGCCTCATTCTCTCCTGCACTGCGATCGGAGAGGAGTGCCGCGATCGGGAGGCCGAGGACCTCGGCCATGGCGGCCGCTTCGTCGAGGCGAATCGCTCGGGTCTGTTGTTCGATGCGCGCTACTGCTGACTTGTCAACATTGACCCCCAGGACTTCGGTCACCCTCCGCGCAAGCTCCGCCTGGCTCAGCCCCTGCCTCTCGCGCTCCATTCGGAGACGGCGGGCGAAGGTGTCGGAGGGCAGAGCAGGCATGGGGGGCATAGGAGGGCTTCCGGCTTCGATCGGGGGCACGCGTGATGTGCACCAGGAGGCTACCGAACCCAAACCGTTGTAGCTACAGCGGCAACCCATCGGTCTCTGATTCGGTTTCGGCTCGTATCTGTATCGAAACCTGCGATCTAGCGCCAGTCGGGACTGCCGATAGCCGCTGCCGATCTGCCGAAATCTTTACGAACTGACGCTCGAACAGAGCACTCCGGTGGAGGCGCCCCTAGCGGGTCGGGATCAGGCAGGCACCCCCATGGCTCGACCCGGTCCGTTCGCATCGCGACCCGACCCGACCCGCTTCCCGAGCATCCGCTTATCATTTAATGGTTATTTAGATGATTATTCGATAAGCTCATTCAATGATGATCACCCAGGTTGCCCGGGCCTCTTCGGGCAACGGATCGAAACGCGAAGGGAACGATCGATGAATCGGATCAGCGAGTCAGTCGCCTCGGCGCTCATCCAGGCGCAGGTGCCGCTGCCTGACGCGGCCTGGGACGTCAAGTCCTTCCTGGAGAATGCCAAGACCTACCTCCAGACGACCGGCGGCCTCTTGCTCATGGCGCTCGGCACGGCCGGCTTGATCTGGGGAGTCGTGCAGCTCATCAAGAAGCTCATCGGCGGGCAGCAGAACGGTAAGGGCCACGGTTGGGGCGAGATCGTCATGCTCATTCTGATCGGCGGAGCAGTCGGCACCGGCGGCTGGACGCTCGTCAACGCGGTGGGCTCCGGTGGCCAGACCACGATCGAGGAGCTCGGCGGCGGAACGATCGTCGTCGCACCGGGTCCGATCGAAGGCCGATAGCCAGACCAGCCGCACGCCGGCTCCATCGGCACTCGACGGCCGACAACCGCAGGGACGTACATGAGCATCAACGACAGGCTCACCGCATTCGGCAAGGTCTTCCGGCTCGACTCGCACCACGCGATTGAGCGCTTCGGGCTCTTCTTCGGCGTGCTCACCCTCGCAGGCGTGCTCCTGCTCGCGGCATCGGGTGTGTCGGCGATCACGGCCGGGCGCGACACTCTCGCCGAAAGGGCTCTGTGGACCCCAAAGTTCACGACCTCGAAGACACAGCTCAGTGGCGATGTCGACGGCGTCTACACCAATAAGCGCAAGAACAAGGCTCTGATCATGATGCACTTCGACGATCGGGCCAAGATCTCCTACGACGCGTCCGACTACAAAGCGTTCCTGCTCGGATCGGACGACAAACTCAAGACCGAGAAGCTGAAGACCCCCGGCGTTACCGGGTCGTTCCACGTCTTCGGGGCAACTGGCTACGTCGGCGTGGTTCTCGAGTCGCAGCGGGCGTTCGAGCCGCAGGTGCTCAACCTCACCATCCGGGCCAACGCAGAGCTCTCCTTCAGCAAGCAGCGAGCCGACGGGGCGAACGCCGACGAATTGATCGGCGACAGGTCGTTCGCGAAGTACGACCAGTGGCGGATCTTTCTCAATCCCGGGGCCTCGGGAAGCACGACGATTGACTCGCTGGACGCGGCGAAGTTCGATGCCGCGCGCGCCTATTACGAGGTCGTCCTCGAACAGGAGGAGACCAAGGCTCGCGACGCTCTCGACGAAAAGCTCGGCGAGATGCGCACGAGCCTCACGCAGATCAGCTCCTACAGCAAAGACCTTGCCACGACAAAGGTCGACGGCCTGTTCCTGCGCCCACCGGCCGTCCCGGCGAGCATCGCCGGCGACCAGGTCACCGGCGAAACCAAGGCTGAATCCAAGGCCGGCGAGTCGACGCTCGCGCTGCACACCACGAAGGTCGTGCCTGGCGGGTTCAAGTTCGACTGGCGCTCGAGCAACGTCGAAGCCGGCTACCTCGATCAGCTCGTGCCGAAAGGCCAAAGCTACGTCGACTACCTCCAGACCAAGGCAGCGGAGACGGCGAGCACCACCGGTACGTCGAGCGAGATCAGCGACATCGCGTGGACGTTGTCGAACGGGAAGAGCCTGACCACCGACTACCGGACGTCCGACGTCACCATGCGCCCCTTGACCACGGTCATGAACAACCTGTCCCAGGCATACCAGGACTACTACGCCAGCAAGTCCAAGTACCAATCGGACCTCCTGCTCGGCCTGCTCAAGCTCGACGTCGACCTTCGCGACGTGCGCACCAACAACACGACCAACGCAGACGAGGACTTCCTCGTGACCTACAGCTAAGCCACCTCGGCAGGTCTGGGGCAAGAAGCTCGCGCGGCCGACAGGGCTCCCTGCCGCCACAAGAAAGAGGAAAACATGGAGGACGACACCTCACAGACCCACGACGCGACCACGAACGCGGGCACGAGTGAGCAGCCGACGGCAGGGGCCACCGGTGGCCCGAAGGGCGGGAAAACTCCGGCCCGCGGGGACTTCAAGGGCGCCATGGCCGGAGCCGCAGCCGATGCCGCGGTCGACCAGGCCGTCGGAGACCGGCTGTCCGACGGCAAGAAACGGCTGTTGACCGCCGGAGCCCGCGGTGCAGCCGAAGGCGCGATGCAGGGCGGCGCAGCAGGCGCAGGCGTCGGCGCCGCGAAGGAGACCGGGCTTGCCGCCCTGCGGCAGACCTCGGAGGGGAACAAGCACGCTCCCACCCCGGAGCCGGACGACCGTAACCACGCAGGCCCCACTGTCGATCCCGACAACCAAGATCTTCACCCGAAACTCGGCACGGGCGGCACGAGCTATCGGCGCGACCAAGCCTCAGGCGACGAACCCGAGACCACTGCCGGAAACGGACCGGGACATCCAAACAGCGGTGGCCGGAACAAGAAGGTGGCCTTGGCCACCGCGGCGTCCGCTACGCCGCCGGCTGGTTTGCTCGCGCTACTCATCCTCTTCCTGAACTGGCTGAAGTCGTTCTTCTTCGCGATGCTCGCGCAGGCGTTGTCGTTCCTGCAGATGATGCTGCAGTGGATCGTCGGTGCAGGCAGCGCGATGTGGAATGCTGCCACGAAGCCGTTCATGGCGGCCGGGGCCGCGGTGGCAAAGGTCGTCGCCGCGATCTCCGGCGGCAGTGCGGTGATCTCGACAACCGTCGCTGCGGCAGGACTTGCAGCGGTGTCCGGCCTCGGCGTGCTCGCGCTCATTGGCGGCCTTCTCAGCGTCGTCAGCACAACCTTCACCGTGCACGACGATCCGATCGCCACGGACTGCAGCGCCCGCGGCGACAGCGTGGTCCCGGTCGGGAGTAACGACCCGGTTGATACGAACGCCGACAAGAACGCCCAAGCCGTGTACTCGGTCCTGAAAACCTGGGGCATGCCTGAGGTCAATATCGCCGGCATCCTCGGCAACTGGACCCAGGAGTCCGGGATCGACCCGACGAGTGTGCAGAACTTCCCCACCGGGACCTACGCCATGACCGACCAGAAGAAGACCGCTGCACTGAACACCGACAACGGCATCGGCCTTGGCCAGTGGACCTTCGGCCGGAACACCCTGCTGCGCAACTACGCCGGCGCGAAGGGTTCGGACTGGTGGAACCTCGGACTGCAACTGCGATTCATGGCCGATCTGAACGGCGGGGACAACCCCAGCGACGTCCGGGTCTTCAAGGGCATGCTCACAACCCCACAGGGCACTCCAGCTCAGGCCGCAACGTACTTCCACGAGAACTGGGAACGATCGGCCGACGGACCCGCCGGGATCGCGGCCCGCGGCCAGAAGGCCGAGATGTGGTTCGCCAAGATGAGCGGCTGGACGGTCGACAAAGGACTGGTCCGCACGACGGTGGGCGACTTCCTCAACGAGGGCGGCACCATCGTCAACCTCCTCCTCGAAGGCGGGCACTGCAACGCCCCAGGCAACGACGGCGCCGTCTCACCGAAGAGCGGCGGCATGACCAACGAGGAAGCACAGGCGCTCATCAGCCTGTTCAATCAGGAAGGCGACAAGTTCCTCGACAGCCGCTACGGCGACCAGGGCGGACCCGGATCGTGCGGCAGCAACCACGCGATGAACTGCACGAGCTTCAGCACCTACTTCGTGAACAAGTACACATCGTTCCAGGCCTATCCCCCGGGCGACGGTATCCGGACGGCCTACTCGATCGCGGAACAGACTGGCAAGAAGATGCAGGCGAGCCCCGTCCCGTACTCGGTCGGATCCGGCCCGAGCTCCACGGGATGGGGGCACACGCTCGTGGTGCTTGGTGTCGACGGCGACAAGGTCATCCTCGGCGAGGCGGGCTACTGCGCCTACATGGGAAGGGTGCGCGTCGACAGCGCCGCGGCAATGGCAGCCGAGGGCTGGATGTTCGTTGACGTCTCGGACCTAATGCTTCCTGCCGATCAGGTCAAAAAGTCATGACCGCCAGCGACCCGCTCTCTGCTCCGAGGACAAGCCCACTCAGCGACCCCTCGAACGACCCGGAAGACGAACAGATGACCGACCAGACGACCGGCCCAGTTCCGGAGGCAACGGATGCTGACGAGAAGAACCTGACCGAACGGCGACGCCGCGAGCGCAGCAACGTCACGGGGCCCGATCTCGAGGTCCGCTTCAACAACTGGGCGGCCGCACGGCGCACTCACCCGGGCAGACTTTCCGGAGCCCACTCGCCCAGCAGCCCCAGGCACAGCCCGAGACAACGCCTCGCGATCGTGCTGGGGCTCGCACTGGCCGCTACTGCCGTCCTCAGCGCGGTCGGAAACCGCATCTACGACCAGCAGAGCGCGGCAAACACACTCCGGATCAGCGCGCTTCAAACTTCCTCCGCGGTGACTCCGGACGGCGCCCCCACCCCGACGGCGGCACAGGTCGACAGCAAGGCGCTCGCGGTGCTCAACGCACGGGCCGCGGCGGCTGCAAAAGCAGTGGCGGACAAGCAGCAGGAGTACACCGGGCTCTTCCATGCGGTGAACAACGCTCCCGGTGCCGGCAACGGTGCACCGAACGAAGCCGTCCTGAAGACCGTCGAGCATCGCCGGGTCCTGGCCCCGTTCTGGGATCCGAAGTCCTTCGTCGCCGACGAACGGCTGGCCTACGCCTTTACGACGACGCCCTACTTCGGCAGGGACGAGATGGACCCGCGCTTTGCCTGGTATGTCCGCTACGACGGGCTGAAGGCGGCGGATCCGAAGTCGTACGGCTGGAGGGTGGAGTCAGTGATGCCGACGCTCGACGCGCCGACCAGGGCGCGGGTGGTCTGGGTGTGCAGGGACAGCAAGACCACGGTGCTCGCCTGGGCCAGCGCTACCTACGACGGCTCGAGGCGGACGTTCAGCGGACTCGGGCTGGTCGTCACGGCCGCGGGCCGGCAGCACCAGCCCGAGACGGACGCCGCAAAGGCCGGCAGAGCGCCGGAGCTGGGAGAAGGGCCGGTGCGGAAGCCATGACGGTGCCGGACAAGAGTGGGTTCTGGGCGAGGAACCGTTGGATCCTGGCGTTCGCGACCGTAGTGGCCACCGGGATCGTCCTGGCTACTGCCGAGGCGGTGGACCAGTCGCGGCATCTCGCTGCTCAGGAGTCGCAGGTCAGGTCGCTGGAGGCGTCGAGTTCACAAGAGGCCCGGCAGGAAGCCGAGGTCTCGGAGAAGACCGTCTTGGCAGGGATCGGCATCAGCGCGGCCCGGGTCGGGAAAGACACCGCGACCCTCGCCCAGCTGCTGTCCATGGCCTTCACCTGGGATTCCGGCGAGACCTACGAGCTCGCCCGGGAATCGCTGAAGGACCGCTTCGGTCTGTCCGAGAAGGACGCCTTCCTGCAGACCTTCCTGCCGCCGTCCAGATTCAACGAGGACGCCGGCCGGAAGCGGCGCTACTACATCGACGCGATCGCCATGACCTCAGCGGTCAGCCGCAACCTCGACGTCGACGTGGTCGAAGTGGCAGCCACCCGGTACCGCTACGCGGTCATCGCAGACATCGAGGTCGGTGTCAGCAGCGCGGCGCAGAACGGAGAGGGGCGGGCGACGCGGCAGTCGACCGCTCTTCGGCGGGTCCTTCTCTACGCCACCGTCAGCGCCGATGGGACGGTCTCGAACCTGGTCGGGATTGCTCCATGGGGCTCGACCCGCTTCTCGCGATGACCCTATTCAGCTTGACCGCAGACAAATTCGCGGCCCTTGGCGCCGGCCGCCGTTGGCTCTCGAGCCGGCAACCACCACCTCAGACGAAGGACATCAGACAGATGACGACGATCTCCAGGCCCGCGCAGGCGGTTGCCCAGCCGGAGCAGCGAGAAGAGGGCAAGACCGAACGCCCGGAGAGCCCAACGAGAGCGGCATTCGCCGCGGTGACTGTCCGGGTCAAGGCGGGCACACCGTTACTGGTGTGGACGGCTGTGATCCGGCTCGCCACCGCCCTGGCCGACTACATGCTCGTCATGGTCACGGCTGTGAGTGTCATTCCGTTGATCGGGGCGTACCTGCATCAACGGTCCGGCACGTCGCTCGGCAGTCCTACTGCCAGCGCGACGATCGCAGTCTGGCTCGTGCCGTTCCTGTTCGTCGTCGTCGCGCTCGCGGTCGCAGAGATCGCTTTCATGCGCTGGCTGTGGCGGGCCGGAAGCGGCCGGATCGCCAGCCTCAAGCACGCCCGGCGCAGCGGACCCGAGAAGGTCGCCGGCACCGAGACCGCTCACCGCGACGGACGGGCCACCCGCAAGAAGCCGGCCAGGAACCGGAGATGAGCCGACAGGAGCTTCTGATATGAGGATCGCAGGACTTGCCATGAACGACGTGTGGGCGCACCGCGTACTGCGCGAGCGCGGCGTCGAGACCACACGGACGGAGAAGATCGACGCGGAGGTTTCCGTGTTCGTCGAATCCATGGAGCTGAAGCACCACGGCCCGGACAGAAACTACCGGCCATACCTCCACCTGCACGGCGAACTGCGCTCGGTGCGTCCTCATCAGCAGTTGCCGTACGGCGTCGACGAGGTGACGTTCCCGATCGGCGGCAGCGAGCCGGTCGACGTGTTCTACGAGTTCGACGACCAGCAACTCGTACAACTGGCCCTCAAGGGCTACTTCTCCCCGGCATTCACCCTCCCCGAGCAAGTCACCGGGATCGACTGGGAGCTGCCCGCCACCGTCGATGCCCTCGTGCTCGCTCCGGCCGGAGACACAACGCTCGTCACAACGCCCGAGAGCGCCCCGGACGTGCCCGTGGTCTTCGTCCGCGTCCACGGCCTCGGCAGCCTCGACGTCGATCTGGAGTCCTCCGGCTACGACATCACGGAGTACATCGCCGATCACAGCACGACGGCCGGCCCGCGCCACGACCAGCACGTGGTCAACCAGACTGGCGTGAGCGCTCGCTCCGACGCATTCACGCCGCTGTTCGACGACGCCGACTTCGGGCAAGCACACACCCGCACGACCCTGGCGCGACCCGGAGCAGAAAACGACGCCGAGAGCCCACTCGCGACGCGGATGCAGGCGGTCGCTGCCTCCCTGGACGCCGAGCAGGCGCAGCTTCGCCTGGAGCGCGAGGAAGAAGCAGGCACCCCCGAGAACGTCTACCGCTCCAGGGTCGCCGGCTCTCTCGAGGAGACCAGCGCCGAGGCCGCCATCGACGAGGGACCGGAGCCGGTTGCATCTGTCGACCTGGACGGCGAGACAGCCGAGGAACTGCCTGTCGAGCCCTTCCACACCGAGCCGCCCGCCGACATGACTCGTCTCGACGAACTGAGGCGCCAAGTGAGGCTGCGTGCTGCTGACCTTGATGCCGGCGAAGCAGGGTCGGTCCCGGACCACCAGGTCTGACATCGGGCCGGTACGACGGCGCGGCGGATGGCGAGGACCTTGTCGCCGCGATGGCGGCCGCCAAGATCACCAGGGGGACGGGCATGGGCCTGAAGCAGGACGTAGTGATCGTCAACGAGTTCTCGATCAAGAATCCGGACGGCTCGGGGTCACGGGGTGCGACGCCGGGCAGCTACGTCGAGCGCTACATGGCGCGGGAGCAGGCGACCGAGTCGCTGGCACCGGTACAGCGGCTGCGCACCGACGACTTCATCGTCCGCTACATGGCCCGGGCATCAGCCGTCGACCACGCCATATCGCGCGAAGCGGCCAAGAACGACATGCGCCAGGCGCAGGGCGCCGGCGGCGTCGCCTTCGGCTACAGCTCGGTGTCCTTGTCCGACGAACAGTTACGCGCGGCCAGTAGAGACATCCAGCACCACTTCGAGGCCGGCCGCACGGTACTCAAGACGGTCCTGTCGTTCGATGAGGCCTACCTGAAAAAGCACGGCATCGTCGATCAGGACTTCCACTGCCAGGCACGAGGGGACTACCGCGGTCACATCGACCAGATGAAGCTGCGTCTGGCGATCATGCACGGGCTGGAACGGATGAGCTCAGGCAACAGCGGCTTCGACGATCTGCGCTACGTCGGGGTCATCCAGGTCGACACCGAGCACGTGCACTGCCATCTGGCCATGGTCGACGCCGGGACCGGCACGGTCACACCGTCCGGAACTCAGCGGGGCAAGCTTCTGGACCGGCACAAATCCAGGCTCCGCCGCGGCGTTGACGCCTGGCTCGACGAGAAACAGACGATGGCGCACCTGTCCAGCGCCGTTGGCTACGAGCGGCGCAACGTCACTACCTTCATCAAGCGCTGGGCACACGAACGCATGCGCGACGACGCACTCCCCCAGTTCCTCATCGCGTGCCTCCCAGAAGACCACCGGCTCTGGCGTGCCGGCAGCAACGACCGCCGCATGCGTAAGGCGAACCAGTTGGCCACCGAGCTCGTCACCGAGCAGCTCGAGCGCCCCGGCTCCCCACTGCCGCAAGCCATGGAAAGGACCGTCGACTACGCCAACCAGCGCCGCGCGAGCGAATCGCTCACAACACGTGAGTGGCAACAACTGGTGAGCCGCGGACGCGCGCAGATCCTCGAGCAGGCGGTCAACGGCGTCTACCAACTGGTGCGCTCGCTTCCTGCCGATCAGCTGCGCATCCGCACGCCCATGCTCGACATCATGGGCCTGGACTACGAGCAGCTGACCGCACTGGCTCACGACCGCACCCCTGACAGCGGTCCCGAGGAGACCGACCTCGTCTCGTTCGCCTTCCGGCTGCGCAGCTACAACTCCCGGCTTGAACACCACCGAGAGCGCGTCTTGGCCTATCGGGATCTGGCCCGGCAATGGGAGAAGGCCCAGGCGGCCGGCGTCGCGGCCGAGGAATCGCGCCCGCTGTACGACTTCTACCGCTTCGAGCAGGAATATCACCGCAAGCTCACCGCCAAGTATCGGCACTTCCTGCCGTTCGTCGGCGACACCAGCGCGTGGTACGAGCAGCACAGGCAAGTCTCGGACTACGGTCAACGGCTCCTGTCACTGATGAGCCTGCGCAGAGATGCCTCGCTACAGCGGATGAGGGACGCTCAAGAAGCAGAGCGACTGGGCCGCGAAATCTACGGACAGCCCGGAGGGCGTCTGCTCACCGAGGGCACCGCGGGCCGCACCGTCCTCGACCACCGGATCTTGACGATGCAGCGGTCGTACGACGAGCGTCTGGACGGGCTGCGGGCCTCGCTGTACGGATCAGGGCTGGTCTTGGTCACCCTGAACGCCGCCGACGGGCCCACCGGGGTAGAGATCACCCGAGGCGCGGACTACGACTTCGACGAAGTCAGGTCGCTCGACCTGCACCACCTCGGCTACGACTTCTTCTCCGACGTCACGATCGGCGCCCAGGCCCGGACAGGATTCACCACCACGGCCGCACAGCGGCGGCGGCTCCTGATCGCGGCGATGGCCTACCTGGACGACTCTGGGCAGGCACCGGCGATCAGGGACCTCCCGGTCGACGACGTCGCGGCCATGACCGAGCTCGCCGCACAACTGGCACGGTCTATGGACTCTGCCGGCCAGAGCATCCTCCCGAGCCGGTTCGCGCAGCTGCGCACCCAGCAGGACCTCACCCACCGCCGGACGACCTCGGCACTCGACGCCGCCCTCGTCATTCGTCTCCAACACCAGATCGATCGGGTCGTCCTCGAGGCCGGCCGTTCAGGTCCCGACTCCCCAGATCCCCACGAATCCGAGGCGAACCGCGACACCTAGGCAGGTCGGGCCAGCGACATCACCTATTAGATGATCATTAGATACTCTTCCATGCTTGCATTAATGACTATCTAGATAGTAATCTGTGGACGATTCGCGGGCAGGGTCTCGTACCCGCAGCGGATGTTGCCGATCCAGACCGACTCGTGGTCGAGCCGGGCAGAAACAGGGAGAAGAGATCATGGCACTGCTCAAGGGCAAGGGCGCGATGACCGGCGTCAACCTGCTGGCCAAGACGTACAACAACAGCGCGACGAAGGACGGGAAGACGCGTTTCATCGACGTCATGGTGGATCACCGCGACCCGCGCGGACCGGAGCAGACGAACCTGCACCTGGTCTCCGCGCCAGTGAAGGACGAGGACGGCAAGAGCCGGTTCAACAACGGCGCGCCGTATTCGAAGGGGCAGTTCGTCGAGATCGTCGACGCGGCTGGCCCCAACTCGGAGCCGATCATGAACAAGGACGGCCAGGAGATCGGCCGCGTCTACGCGGTCAAGGCGAACGTGATGCCGTCGACCAAGGGCGGCGGGCTCGTTCTCAACTCGAAGTCGCTCACCCGGTCGGACTTCAAGATCGACGACAAGACGATGGACGGCCAGTTCGCATCCATGAAGGCGGCCAGGAAGGCCGCAGGCACCTCGGCTGAGCAGGAGGCTGGGACGCCGGTCGCCGAGGCGCAGGCCGCTGCGGAGCACGGTGACGTGCCGCTGTTCGAGGACGCCGCGACGCCGGCGAGAGGCGAGGAGCTCGCGGTGGGCTGATCGGGATCAGATCAACCATCAGGCCCCGGTAGCCGGGGTGGGTTCATACGGTCCTCGCAGCGCCTCGACCAAGGTGGTGCGAGGACCGTGTCATGACTGCAGCGGAGGAAGCAGGCCATGTTCGACGGTTCCCGGCTGAGCGAGGGCTACGCACTGCTTGCCCGCCTGTCCAGCCCTATGAAGCCGCCGGAGCGCGAGATCGTGGGCCGCGGGTACGAGATGACACAGTTGCTGGCGGCAATGAGGCGCGCCGAACTGTGCAACGCTCTGCTGCTGGCTCCTGCTGGCTCCGGAAAGACCGTGCTCGTCCAGGGCGTCAGTCAGATCGACACACAGCGGCTCTACCTCGAAGTCGACCCGGCGCGAATGATCTCCGAGGCCGGCGACTCCGACCGCATGGCCTCGACGCTCAAGGGCTTCTTCGACGAGGCCGAACGTTTTGCCCGCGACGAGAGCCGTGAGCTGGTCCTGTTCATCGACGAGTTCCATCAGATCGTGCAGTTGTCGGATGCGGCGGTCGAGGCGATCAAGCCTGTGCTCGCCGCTTCGGGGGCCCGAGGAATTCGGGTGATCGCTGCCACGACGTACGAGGAGTTCCACCGCCACATTGCGCCGAACCAGCCCCTCGTGGAGCGGCTGCAGCGCATCAATCTCGCTCCACCGGACGAGGCGACAACGGTGAAGATTCTCGAAGGCATGGCCGAGCGCTACGGAGTGGCCGATCAGTTCCACGGCGACCATCTCTTCCGGCTGATCTACGAGTACACGCAGCGATACATGCCGGCGAGTTCGCAGCCGCGTAAGTCGATCCTGGTGCTCGATTCAATGGTGGGCTGGCATCGGCACACGAACCGGGCTATCGACAAGCGCCTGCTCTCGGACGTACTGATGGAGTCGCTGAACGTCAACGTCGCATTCAGGGTCGACGGCACCATGATCAAGCAGCAACTCGACGAGAAGGTGTACAGCCAAGACCTTGCCACGTCGGTCGTTGCACGGCGGCTGCAGCTGTGCGTTGCGGATCTGAACGATCCATCACGGCCCATGGCATCCATGTTGTTTGCCGGGAGCACCGGTGTCGGCAAGACCGAACTGACCAAACAGCTGGCCGGGCTGCTGTTCGGCGACGATCAGCGTCACCTGATCCGGTTCGACATGACCGAGTTCGCCTCGGACGACTCTTTCGGGATGTTCCGCTCCGAGCTCACCAAGCGGGTCTGGGACCTGTCCCACGCCGTGCTGCTGTTCGATGAGATCGAGAAGGCCTCGCCGATGGTCACGCGCGTCCTGCTCCAGGTACTCGACGACGGCCGGCTGTCCGACGACAACAACCGCGAGGTGTCGTTCCTCAACACCTACATCGTGCTCACCACGAACGTGGGCAACGAGATCTTCTCGACCATCGCGCAGTACGAGCCGGACGACACCGGCTCGGGCAAGAAGCTCAGTGAGTACGACAAGCTGATCCGGCGGTCGATCTCGACCACCGCTGGCGCCGATCGCTTTCCGCCCGAGCTCCTGGGCCGCATCGACGCGATCGTTCCGTTCCAGCCGCTCTCGCTGGAGACACAACGAAAGATCGTGAAGAACAAGCTGTGGAACCTGGTTGAGGAGGTCCGGGTCAAGCACAACGCACAGGTCGTCATGTCCGAGCGAGTCCTGCAGTATCTGGTCGACGACAAGGGCGACTCCGACTCCGATGCCGGCGGCGCTCGAACGGCGGTCGCGAAGCTCACCGACGAGGTCAGCACGGAAGTAGCGCGCTTCGTCAACGAGCACCCCGCCGAGCGCCGGCTCAGCGTCGACGTCAAGGGCGAGCTGGCCAGCGATCACAAAACGATGCTTATCTCAGACGGCCACATCGTGGTCTCCGCGATGAGGTAGTCCCTCCACTATCCACAATCCTTTCCGGATGATCTATTAAATGATCATTGAATGGTATCTTCGGATGGTGTTGCATCGACCTCCTGGTAGACGAGGCAAATCGGGCTATAGATCGAAGGGACCCATTGGTGTGAGCATCCTGACAGGACCCAAGCATGCCGTTCGGAGGAAGGAACGGCAGAAGAAGCCGGACGAGCTGCTGTCGTCGGTGGTCCGGGAGACCGCCGTCCCGGCTGCTGTCGAGTTGCTCCGCGGCAACGAGCGTTTCGGTTTGCCCAGCGGGACGGCATGGGTGGTCCTGGTGCTTGCCGCAGAAAGCATCGGCGGCCTGAGCAGGCGTCACGGCCGTGACGAGGCCAGGGGCTCCATCATCGAGCTGATCGAGAACGATTCGATCCGCACGCTAGCGACCAGCGACATGCTCGACCAGCAGATCTTCGGGATCATTCCGACGATCGGGACGCTCGAGCGTATGGACGAATACGGGCTGCTCACCACTGCTGACTACACCTGGGCGGTGGTCTACCAGCCCGGCGGCCAGGGCCTCCAGGTCGACCTGGCGGCACCAGCGACCTTCGCTCAGGCGCAAGGAGTCTCGCAGAGCCGGGTCGATCTCAGGGACGCGATCGGCGCCGAGATGTGGGCGCGGCACAGCGGCGAGGCGAACATGGACGCCGGCCTCACCGAAGCGGCCGCCGACGCCGAGCTGGCTGAGGTCGCGGTGGAGCCGAACGAGAGGTCCTTCGACGACGGCGACCCACTGTTCGACCAGGAACCGGTATTCGGCACCGACCCGGACGACGATCTGGACTTCTCGACCGCCTTCGCCGACGACGAGGATCTCGACTCGCCGTCCTTCGACGAGCACGGTGTCCCTGACGAGTTGGCCGACGGGGTCATCGGACCGGGCAATCCGGTGTCCGGCGGCGAAGGGTTGGATCAGCCCACAGAACAGCTGCCGGCCGCGCCGGTAGCGAACCAGCTTCAGGTGCGCGGAAGCCTGGCTCGCCGTTTCCTCAGCGAGGACCTTGACCTGCAGGTCACGCTGGACGAGTTCACCACGTCGTTCGGCGTCGGCGCACTGACCGTTCAGATCGAGGCACCACAGGCTGCCACCTCATGGCTCGGCGATCAGGTCGCGCAACTGGTTCGGCAGGCGAACGCGCAACTGTCGCAGTTGCACGCCGACGGTCAAACGACGCTGCAAACGCAGTTCGTCACGCTCATGAGCCTGCACGCAGAGCAGGTGATCCGCGAGGTCTCCATCGACCGCGAGGGAAGCGTCTACCAGGGGCTCACCGCCGGAGCGCGGGCCGAGTACCGCGAAGCGCTGGCTGCCAGGGAGGAGAAGGGCCGACAGGCTCAGGCCGAGATCGCCGAGGTATTCGAGGCCGCTATCGCCCGGGTCGGTCAGCAGGCGGCCGCCCAGGCCGAGGCGCAGTACCGAGAGCGGAACAGTCCACGGATCCGGCGCGAGCAGCTCGATGCCGTGACGGCGATCGAGGCGAAGGTCGAAAACGACTACGACTACACCCGCCAGGAGATCCTCGGTCTTCGCCGCAAGGACGCCCAACGCAAGATGGCGATCGGCATGACCCGGGTCTTCGAAGTGCTGGCCGAGCGCCAAGCCGAGGCTCTGGCTGCCGAGCGCGCGCTGCTGGTTCGCCTGACGGACGAGATCCAGTCGGTCATCGACGAGAACCGCAAGAACGACATCAGCCGCGCGCAGGCGCTGGCCACCGAGCAGGCCACGGTCAACCGGATCGGTGAGCTCGAGCGCGAGCACGCCGGGGCGATCGCCCGGATGCGTGCTGAGCAGGAGGAGCAGTTACGCCGGGCCGAGGAGGAGTTCGAGCACGCGCGTCACTCCACCATCGAGCAACTGCGCGCCCGGGACGAGGAGTGGCAGCACCGCCTCAACCTGGAGAGCGAGAAGACGACGTCGCAGACGAACCGGGTCAGCGACCTGCTCCTGCAGATGGACCACATGAGCGAGTCATTCGGCAAGCATTACGACGCACGGGTCAATGAGCTGCAGGCAGACCGCCAGGCCTACATCAACGATCTGGAGCGATCGAACCTGATGCAGTCGCGATCCAACACAGCACTGATCGCGATGGCGGCCGTGCTCGCACTACTCATGCTGGCGGGCGGGTTCGTCATCGGCGCGACCCTGATCTGAGCGCACCGCAGGGCAGCAGCCGATCGCAGAAAGAGGCTAGCGGCGTACAGGGGACCGTCCCCGCGCCGGTGCCGTCATCGACTTTTCCGGCAACACAGTGAGGACGAGGAGCGCACCAATGGCGCGAGGGAAGCGGAAGGCGTCGCGGGCGAGGGCGAGCGGCTGGGACAAGATCTCGGCCCGGACCTCCGGGCAGACGCTGTCACATCGCGACGTGCACGACCGGCAACAGCTCGACCGGGGCCAGCTGCAGGCCAGGCGATCGAAAGCACCCGGAATGGCCGGCGCGATCATTGCCGGCGCGATCATCGCCGTCATCACCTGGGTCCTCTACTCGGTGATCGCCTTGGTCGTCCTAGGGCTGGGAAGCACGATCTCGAACACCGCGAATGGCGACCGCCCGGGTGAGAAGTTCTACATCAAGTCGACCCGCACCGCCGAGGGTGGCGCCGCCGAACCCTGCTACCAGCAGCTCGACAAGGCCGGGCAGCCCACCGGGAAGTGCTATCCGGACCTCGCTGACGTTCCTGTGCCGCAGTGGTACACAGCCAAGCAGCACGACGCGAAGAAGCAGGGAACCGAACCTGCCAAGACGACGAATCTCGGTGCTCAACTGGCCGACGTGTCCGGATTGAAGCTGTTCGTCTCGCTGGGAACGGGGCTTGTGCTCGGCGTCGTGCTGGCCGCCTGGGTCTCGAAGCGGGTCGACGCCGCCAATCTAATGCGCGACACCTCCGACATCAACCAGTACGAGAACGACCAGCACATCGCGGTGCCCGAAGAGATCCAGCGCAAGTTCGACTGGTTTCCCGATACCGGCGCGCACTCGGGTGTCCAGGTCTCCTCGATGATCAGTCACATGATGCTCCAGAAGAAGGGGCTCAAGATGATCGCGGTGTCGCGTCGCGCCGCCGCGGACGTCGTGGACGAGGACGGCCAGCTCGTCTACTACGCCGGTGAGGCCATCGACGACGACACCGGCGAACCGGTCTTCGACTCGCTGCCGATCATCGATGAACAGTTCGGCGACGACCTCTTCGACGCCTCCGGGCTGCCGGCCGACAAGAGTCTGCGGAAGAAGTACTCCACCACGGTGATCCCGTACAACGGGGACGGGAAGGACCGCGCCAAGCTCGGTCCTTACAAGACGGTCGCCGACCTGATCAACGACGACTGGTCGTTTCCTGCCTACGAGGTCCAGCGCCCGGGCGGGGCGTACATCGTGGACACCGCACCGGTGAACACGATGGTGCTGGCGATCACCCGGGCCGGTAAGGGGCAGACCTACATCGAGCCGATGCTCGACATGTGGTCGCGCGAGAAGCGCCCGTCCAACATGGTCATCAACGATCCCAAGGGCGAACTGCTCGTGAAGAACTACGTCCCGTTCGTGACCCGCGGCTTCGAACCGGTGCAGTTCAACCTCATCAACGCGATGAAGACCGACATCTACAACCCGCTGGGCATGGCGGCCGACGCGGCACGCGAGGGCGACTCGACCAAGTGCGCCCTGTACGTCGAGAACATCGCCGATGTCTTCTTCCCCGTCGACGGCGGCGAGGACCCGGTCTGGCCGAACGCGGCCAACAACGCCTTCAAGCGCGCGGCCTACGGCCTCATCGACTTCTATCTCGAAGAGGAACGCGAGCTGCGCGAGCATGCCGCGGCGACGCGCATGGATCCCGAAACGCTGGAAAGGCGCCTCGACGACATGTGGGGGCACGTCACCCTCTACAACTGCTACCAGCTCTTCGTCCAACTCACGAGCAAGAAGCTCAAGAACCCTGAGGCCGAGCTGGAGAAGAAGGTCAAGGCCGGCGGATTCGAGAACGACGAGGCCGGCCTCGAAGCGGCCCGCGACGACGCCGAGCGCCAGGCGTTCCTGTGGGAGGGCAAGGCGGACCAAGACATGCTCACGCTCTACTTCAACGCGACCGAGGCATTGCCGACCAACACCATGCGCACGCTCATCGGCAACGCCAACAACGCGCTGCGGGCGATGGCGGGTGCCGAGAAGATGCTCGCGTCGGTGTACGGCATCGCGATCACGGCCATGAGCTTCTTCACCGACCCCACGATCTCGACCCTCACCTCGGGCAAACCCTCGCAGAACACCGACCTGGGCGGGCTGTCGTTCCCGCGCAGGCTGGGCGTGCGCTTCTCCATGAACTACCTCAAGCGCGACCACCTCATCGGCCAGCAGGCCATGTGGTCGGCCTATGCCGACCCGAGATTCGCCGAACCTCTCGGCGAGGACTTCGACCACGCCGACATCGTCTCGCGTGAAGGCTGGGCCCGGTATTACTTCAAGGGGAAGTTCCCCACCGACGAGGCCTGGCTGAAGCTCGAACTGGTGAACCCACAGTCGAAGATGCTGATACGTACCTTCTACTTCCACTTCAAGAAGAACTATCAGGTCTCGCTCAACGGCCGGCACTACGTCGCCGAGCCCGTCACAGGCAAGAAGATCGTCAAGAACGGCGTGATCCGTGAGCTCCGGCCGGTTCACACAGACGCCACGCACGACAGCGCGATCACCGAGTACCAGCCGGCCGACACCACCTATCCGCAAGACCGGCTCGATCTCACGGCATCCGGTGCCCCCGAGAAGGTCAGGGGTCACGCACGCGCGATCACACAGACGATGGTGCGCTACTCCGAGGCCCCGAAGGCCGTATTCCTGGTGACGCCACCACACCTGATGAAGTACGCCAAGCTGATCTTGATCCTGATCAAACAGCTGGTCGATCTGAACTTCGACAAGTCGTACATGACCAAGAGCAACCAGAAACCGCTGTACAAGACGCGGTTCATGCTCGACGAGCTGGGCAACCTGCAGTCCGACGGCAACGGCATCGCGGGCTTCGAGACGATGCTCTCCATCGGCCTGGGCCAGGAACAGCAGTTCACCTTGATCCTGCAGACCCTGCAGCAGCTGCGTGACGTCTACGGAGAAAGCGTCGACAAGATCGTCCAGGGGAACACGAGCAACATCGTGTTCCTCAAGTCCACCGACGATTCGATGATCGAGACGCTCGAGAAAATGAGCGGCACCACGCACAAGTCCTACATCGACTCCAAGCAGATCAGCCAGGACCTGGACAAGGTCGTGGGCGGCAAGACCGAGGGCCGCGTCTCCTACACGATGAACACCAAGGAGGAGCCGCTGATCAAGTACAACGACATGGCGTTCATCCCCGAACGCAACTCGATCGTCTTCCGCGCGGGCGACCCTCCGGTCTGGAATCGCAACGAGACAAGCCTGCCGATGTCGTGGCGGCTGTTCGAGGACGCGATCATCCACCCCGGGCACCCCTACACGCTCCAGACGATCCCGACGCTGAGCTCGGCGTTGGACTTCGACGTGCGGATGAACCAGCCGGACTTCCGCAAGATGCTCGACAAGCGGATGAAGCAGGCGATCCACTCCGGCAGCGCGAAGGACGTCTACCAGGAGAGCTACGGCTACGCCGACGTCGACATCGCGCGCCTCGATCCGGACATCTACTCCGACGAGGTCATGGAGATCGTGCAGATGAAGGTCAACGTCGAGCAAGGACGCGACCCGCACGCGGTCCGCGAGGTCGACGCCGATGACCTCGACGTCGCGATGATCTACGACGACGACCAAGTTGTCGACAACGTCGAGGTCGCCGCGGAGGTCGCCCAGCGCGAGACAGCCGCCGCCGCGCGCCGCCGGCTCATCTACGCCGAAGCGACGATCAGCCAAGACATGCTGGTCAAACCCGACGGAACTGCACGAGTCAAGAGCCTGGACCGGCAGCTCACCGAGGCGTACAAGTCAGCGCTCGTCGAGCTCCAGCAAGACCGGGACCACTTCTCCGTCGGCGGCGACGGAGAGCTGCGCAGCGCCGACGGGTCGCGGACCTACATCACGCCACTGCACTCGTCGACGTTCGCCGAGGCTGCCAGCAAGCTCAACAGTGCGGCCAGCAGCGGAGACTCACGGGTCTTCTTCGACAGCGAGTTGCGCGCGGAAGACCTGCAGGCGCTGGCAACGGTGGAGATCTCAGCCGACTTCTACCGATTCCTGGCTTCCCTGCCGACCTGGGAACACCTGGCCGGCGGCGCGTTCGACCGCGCGATGGCAGTCGAGATGCTGGACAGCTGAACCGGACCCAGCCTCCGCCGTCCACGTCGGCCGCCGCCCTGCCTTGAGGCGTGGGCGCGGCCGACTCATCTTTTAAGCGATCATTGAATAAGCATCACGAATGATGATCTACTCTCTATAGAATGGTTATGTGCCGATCACTCCCATGGAGGCGATAGACGATGAAGACAGGACACGGGCTGCGGCGGTACTTCTTCGAGTACGTCGTCTACGACGCGATCCGGCTGGCGCGGCACAGAGCAGGCCAGGTCATCCCGATCTCACAGGCCAAGGCCATCAGGCTGCGCGCCGACGAACGGCTGGCCCCGCGGGGCTCGTCTGTTGCCGACCCGCAGCTCGGCGTGCAGGACCTGCTGACAGCGCTGGACGCGTCGATCCAGGAGTGCGTGCCGGACTCCGGGCCGATCTTCACCGAGCACACGGTCATAGACCCGCTCCTGCAGCAGTTACAGGCACGCTTCCTGCGCGAGGTAGGCCTGGCCGGCCCGGTGAACGCGGCTCCGGCCCTGCCGATCAGCCCGTACGACCCGGAGTGGTCGCAGCGGGCAACGATCAAGAGCGCGGGCACTGCCCTGGTCTATCTTCGCGACGAGACGATCGAACGGGACATGGACGGCGAGACGAACCGGGCCGCGAGTCCCGAGCACGGGCAGGCAATGCTGTGGATCGCTGATTCCGGCGGCCGCCTGTCCGAGGCAGGTCTCGCGATGACCGACGAAGACGCCTCCGGGCTGACCGCGCTACGCGATTCGATGAGCGTCCGCGACTACCAGCAGGTGCGCCAGTGGGTTCTCGACGGCGGCCGCGATCCTCGCACCGGCAGAGTGGACCGCAACCGGTTCATGTCTGCCGCCGCCGTGGAGCGGTCGGTCGCGATGCTGCGGGAACTACAGGCCCAGGGACTCGGCTACGAGGTACGCCGGGACCAGAATCCAGGTCAGATCAAGGCCCGCGTCTCCGGGACCGGGATGGAGATCCGCCTCACCGAGCCCCGGCCCCGTGAGGACTATGCCGGCGCCCGCATCTACGACAACGGGATGGTCGTGCGCTACTCGACGAACCACAAGATCGAGCGGGGCAAGACCGCGCTGTACTCCCCCACTCCGGCCGAGGCCGTCGAGCTGCTCCGCTTCGCGCAGGGCCGAGCGGTGGTACGCCAGGACCGTCCCGGCCTGCTCGCCGGCCAGAACGGATCGACACACATCGAGACCGCCCGCAGAGGCCGCCAGGGCGCCGCCGAACCGGTCGAGATCGAGGACAGCTACCACGTCGGCAAGGACTCGATGTTCGTGGTCAAGGACTACCGGTCGGCTGGCCAGCGCCATCGCGAGGGCTCGAAAGTGATGCTTCGCCGTGAGGCAAACGACCGCAGCCTGCCCGAGTTCTTCGTCAATGCCGAGGCCGCCGAACAGTACCTCTCGAAGGCCGTGGACAGCGCCCGGGAGAACCTGCGGGCCTCGCTGGATGCGGACAGTCTCATCGTCGCTTTCGAGGAGCAGCGATCTGCCGGCCTGAACCTGGTCGAGTTCGAGCCTCCGCAGTACTCCAGCGACCCCGAGATCGCGACCGTTCAGCGTTCCTACTGGGACGTTCTCACCGGGCATCGCGGCGAGCTCCTGCGCCCTGGCGCAACGGAGCAGATGTACGAGGAGCGCCTCGGCATGATCGGCGAATTCCAGTCCTCGGGGCCCGGTATCGAACCGGACTTCGGCAACCTCGTCTACGGCGGCACCGCCGCGGAGAAGGTCCGGGCACACGCCGACGAGATCGCCGACGAGCTCATCGGCGCCTGGGAACCCGAGACGCTCCTGGTCGACGGCGAATTCGTCGAGCAACGCTTCGACCCGGTGCGCGTCGCCAAGTACATGACCAGCCCGAAAGGCCAGTGGTCGAACCTCGACGAGCTCGCCCAGGCGTTGCGCCGAATCGAGGCCGGCCCAGGCGAGATGCGCGGCTCCGGATTCCAGACCGACCGGTTCAAGGATCGGCTCGTACGGTTCGACGAGACGACAGCCGTCCCTGCGGATGCGCACAGTTCGCTGTTCGTGCGGCGCGTCGGTGACACCGTCCGTTCGAGCCTCGCGCGCAACGCGGCAGAGCCGGGCGAGGTTGTCATCGACCAGCAAGGAGTCATCCGCTGGACCGCCGAGAAGATGAGGCGTGACGGCTCAACGACAGCCGTGACCGGGCAGATCGGGCAGGTCTTCGACGTCGGCGGGCACGGCGAGATCATCACCGGCTTCATCAGCGGCGACAACGGCCTCATCGTGCCTGGATACGAGGCCCGCATCGCACCTCAGGTGCCGGGCGAGACCAAGAGTGTCGAGGAGCGGACGCTGCTGCGGGGCTACGAGCAGACGATGATCGACCGGATCGAGTACCAGGTCGCAGGCGATCTGCTGTCCGGCCGCAGCGAGGTCGGCGAGGGTTCGTCGCTCAACCGCGTCTACACACAGCTGTACGGCACCAAGCACGCAACCGACTTCATCGATCGCGCCCGCGACGAGGATTCCGGCCAGCTCGACCCCTGGACGGCAGCGATCCTGGCCACCGAAGCCAAACGGGTCCGCTACTCGAACGAGATCAAGACCGGCTCAACGGTCTACGCGGAGCACCAGGCGAGCAAGGGCGAGTCCGACCCCGCCGACGACAACCACTTCGACCCGTGGAAGCTCACCGGCGGCCGGAACATGGCGGTCCTCACCGGCACCGACCAGAACGGCGTCTCGGCACCCGCCGGTTACTTCGACCCGGTCATGACCGGAGGTGCGACCAACCAGGGCATCGTGCGCTACCTCACCGAAGACGCGACAGTGAGTCCTGAGGGACGGATCGTTCCCGGCGACCCGGCGACGACGTCCGGCGGGCGCGCCCCGCTGATGAACCGCCCCGAGCTCGAAACACTCCGGTACGACCCGTTCGACCGCCAGCAGATGACCGCGTCCACGCTGATGCAGTCATCGAAGATCACGTCGGCCACCGGGACCGCCATGATGACGTTCGGCGGCTGGACGGCAGACGACCCGATCGTGATCAGCCGCGAGTTCGCGCAGGCCAACCAGATCCGCGGCGCGGGTAATGAGCTGCGCGACCTGGTCGTCGGCGACAAACTGTCGGATCTTCACGGCAACAAGGGCGTGGTGTCGCTGGTCGTCGACCGCGGCATGCGCCCAGAAGACGCCGGCCGGCAGCGCGTCGAGCAAGAGGTTGCCTGGTTCCGCGCCAACCCGGACCTCCACGTGGTGATGAGCCCGTTCTCGCTGATCTCACGGCGTAATGCGGGTTCGGCGCGCGAGCTCATGGCCACCGGAGCCAAGGATTTGACGGTGCCAGGCGGTGGTGTGCGGGCGGGGAGCCTGGGCAGCATGCGGTTCATCGTCACCCACATGGCCGTCGACGAGAAGACGAAGATCTACGACGACGAATCGGTGCTGGCCGGCAAGGGCCGCAAGGCCTCCTCTCAGCTGGCCTGGGCGCTCGGTGCGCAGGACTGCCCGGCGATCATGCAGGAGTTCTACGGCCACAACGCCGGTGCCGAGGCGAACCTGCGCGAGTACATGCTCAGCGTGGGGCTCGCCATGGCGGCAGACGGGACGCTGCGCGTGATCGGTCGCGACAACAATGACCGCGGGACGGGCCACGACATGGTCGATGAGCAGCCCGAGCGTCGCCTGTTCGCGATGCCTGAGCTGGTGCGAACCTCGAACGGCGGGCTGCATGTCGTAGCGATGCGCCGATCTTTCGGTGCGCTCATCGGCGACAAGGGAGGCGACCTCGAGATCCCGTTCCCGCTGCGCTACCTGACCGGCGAACAGACCGAGGCGGCCTCCGGGACCTCCTGGAAAGTACCGGTGCTGTCCTCGCACCTGCGCTCGGGCCAGGAGTTCGACGACGGCAGCGTGGTCACCCACGACTACACCAACCGCTACCTCGACATCCACGAGCAGGCCTGCCGCTACCGGGCGCTGCAAGACAAACTCAACGCCGGGTCCCTCGGCCAGGGCCAGCGCGAAGAACTCGTCGACGCCATGAGCCAGGCCGCCGCCCGGGCCCAGCGCAACTTCGAGGCCATCACCACCGACCTCGAGCAGCGAGTCTTCAGCGGGAAACACAACATCTTCAAGACCGGCCTCATGTCGAGCCGGCTCGCCGACTCCGCGACCGCCGTATGGACCGCAGATCCCCGCCTCGACGTCGACCAAATCGCTGTCAGCCCGGTCATGGCCGATCAGCTCGGCCTGATTGAGGGTGACCACGCGCTCGTCTGGCGTGACCCGGTGCTGCGCGACGCGGGCGTGCGCTATCTGCGCGTCGCGGTCGACCAGCGACTCACCGGCGTGGCCATCAACCCGGTGATGGACCAGTGCTTCGACGGCGATTTCGACGGCGACGCCGTCGCCGTGGTGAAACTGCACAGCCGGGCGGCGAAGGCCGAGGCCATGGCGAAGCTGTCGGTGCCGGCGAACCTCCTGGACACCGGTGTCGTGAGCGAGCAAGGCACGCACCCGTTCGCCATGCAGGTCTCCCTCGACACCCAGGTGGCGCTCTCGAAGGACCCCGAGCTGCGCCAACAGCTGGACAGCCTGAGTGGCGCGGCGAACCTCATTCGCTGGGGCGCAGCCGATGAAGCTCCGGAGACGACCCGTGCGCGTCAGGACGACGTGACCGTCCGGCTGAGCGGCTTCTACCGCAGCGCCCAACGGGGCGAGTTCGGCACGGCGCTGTCGTTCGCCGACCTGCAGTCACACCTGAACAGCGTGCGCGACGTCTGCGTCACCACCGGCGCCAAAGGCAACCTCCAGAAGCTGACCGACTACGCCCGATACCTCGGCGGCCACAGCGGCCGCTCCGGCATCAATCGGACCGACCAGGAGGCCTCGATGTTCGCCACCGCGATCAAGGCCCACGGCACCGGCCTCGGCGGCTCGTACAGCCAGCGCGCCGTCCGCGCGCTGCGCAATGAGGACATGAAAGCCGTCCTCGAGGTCACCTACCCGGTGACGCAGTCCGTCCTGCAGGCCAAGCATGACGCCGCCGAGGCCCGGCACAAGTACGAAATGCTGCAGGGCCCGGGGCGCGATCTGTGGCGCGGGCGCGTTCTGGAACACCTCGGGCCAGGCAAGTGGCGGGCGCAATTCGAGGACGGTGTCCCGCTCCAGGCGACACCTGAGCAATGGGTGGAGCAGTTCGTTGACTTCTACCGGGCCAAGGACGGGTTCGCCGTCACCGTCAACCCTGCCTACGTGGACCGGGTGGCCCAGGCGCTCACCGACCCGAAAACCGGGCTCGTACGCAACCTGGAAGACGATCCGTCGCTGCAAGGCTCGTTGATGGATCGGATGGCGTACGGCGGCACCCTCGAGGACCTGATCGTCGCCGCCGGCAAGCACGAGAACCTCTTCGACGGCGAGATGAACGAACAGTTCTGCTCAGCAGCCACCCGACGATCCCGCCGGCTCGCCAACGGTCTGCTCCCGGACCCGGGGTCGCACAGTGAACCCACAGTGCAAACCATCGCGGACGCCCTCGTCAAACGCGACGTCGTCGCCGACGAGCACGGCGCAGCACAGGCACGAGGCGACCGCCGCCGCTCGACACATGCCGTCGCAGTGGCCGCCGCTGCGCGGCCTGGCCATGGGCAGCCCCCGGCCTACATGCCGCTGATCGACCGTGAACCAGCCGCGCCCGCCGACGGCGCCGGCTACGAAATGGAGAGCTGAGCACCATGGCGCAACGAAACAGCCGGGGCCGCAAGGCGCTCCCGATCACTGGCGAACTGGTCTTCAGCCCGGAGCAAAGTCAGCACCGTCGAACCGGTGCCCAGGAGGAGCCGATCGACGCCGAGTGGTGGGAAGACGAGCCCTCCGGTCAGAACGGAACCGGCGGCTCCGGCTGGCAGGACCGGTGGGACCGCACCCGCGACTTCTTCAGTACCCGGGAGCGCCGCCGCGAGGAGGAACAGGCCCGCCGGCGCGAAGCCGACCGCGAGCAGACCAACGCGGCCGAAGATCTCACGGACCGCGAGCAGCTCAAGCTGCTGCGCGAGAACGTCCGCGACGCCGGGACCAAGTACATGGAATCGCTGCGTGCGTCCAAGATTCTCGTGCGAGGGTTCAACGACGACGAGCGCGTCGAGAAGCTCAGCGCAATGCGCCGCGTGCATGCCGAGACGATGGTGATGGCCGCCATGCGGCCGTTGAACGAGGGCGTCAGCGCGGCGTCGGTCGTGCGCGTGATGTCCACGATGGCGGCGATGTACCTGATGTCGCCGACGTTCCGCCACATCGTCAAAGAGCGCCTCGAACCAGTCTCGACGGCGATCCAGCAGCGCATCGACGCCAAGGCCGAGTCGAAGATGAACTGGGCACAGCAAATGGCATCAGGCCACGAGGCCGAACGCAGAGGGTCGCGACCCGATACTGACTCCGTTGATCCCAGCGGTTACCTGTCCAAGAAGTGGCAGAAACGCTACGCCGACGTCAAGTTTCGTGAGCGCGGCCACCGCGAGATGTTCACGCCACGCTCCGCGGGAATGACCGAGATGGCACTGACCGAGAACGCGTTCGCGGCCCTGCGTCAGCCCGGTGCGGACACCGAGACGATCACCGCGAGCTACACCACGATGATCGCCAGGCTGTACCGGCAAGCCGAAGAGGACGGCATCAGCCGCGAAGAAGTCACAGAGTCCTCGCGTGTCGTGCTCGGGCAGCGCATCCGGGAGGACCCGCGCGTGCAGGTGATGGTCAACGGGTTCGCCCACGGCCAATGGCACATGTCGCCCCCGCACGAGGAGCGGATCGCCGGCACCGACCAGATGCAGACGGTCTGGCGCGGTGACTTCATGGACTGCACCGGATGGCCCGTCGATCCAACCCGGTACGAGGACGCCGTCAGCCGCCAGGGCGTGCTCGGCGCGTTCACCCTTCGCCCCCAGATGGGCCAGGCCGAACATCGCGACCGGATGTCCGAGACCATGGCAATGACCATGTCGCACGCGGCTGCGCACGGCGACATGGAAGCGTTCAACCAGGACCTCGCCGGCTACATGCTCGGCTGCGTCGCCCGCGCGCAAAAGGTCGACGGAGAGGGGATGCCCGGCACGCTGCCGGACCGGCTCTTCCAATCACGCACCATGCAGGCGGCCATGGCCGCTGACAGCGTGAGCGAGAAAGATCAGCGGCTGCTCTACTCCAACGCCTACGCCGACGCGCTGGAGGCCGTCGACGCTGCCTTTCCGGAGTTCGCTCAACAGTGGGCGCAGCGGTACGGGCAGAACTGGCAACAGTTCATCGCCCACGTCGGCAACGACCCAGCCGAGGCCTACGACAGATGGCAGTCGCAGCAGCAGAGCACCTCCCCCACCACATCGAGCACCAGCGAGCCCCGCACCAACGGCACCTCACAGTCAGCGGGGACCGAGCACGAATACCAGGCCTGACGTCCCGGACCGATCACACCGATCCCGTACTGCCGCAGTCGGTGACTATCAGCTTTGAAATGGAGAACTGAAGCTATGAGCAACCAGCACAAGGGCAACGGGCTCCCCCGCCCCAGCGAGACCGCCCTCGGATTCGGCTTCGTCACACCGGACGACCGGGCGAAGTGGGACCAAGCCCGGCACTACCAGCAACAGGACAAGACGGCCACCGCCGCCACGCAGTTCATCAAGTCCGCGATAGCGGCAGCGTCCGAGGTCGGCCGCGAGCAGAACCAGGCCAGACTGCGCGCAGCACACCAAGTCGCCGCCCAGGAGGAACGCGACCAGTCCAAGGAGACCCTGCGAACCATCACTCACATCGAGACCGTGGACATCCAGGACCGCGACCTCCGTCACCCGCTGGACGAAGGCTTCGAGTTCTGACGGCCAATCGGCCGAGCCGGACCGAACGCCCCAGCCGATGCTGACCATTCAAGAGACCTCTTCCGGTCAACCGAGCCCAACAAAACCAGCGTTACGCAGAAACAGAGAGCAGGGTCTGAACATGACGCAGGTGATGACCGACTCACACCGGCGCGTCGCGAGGCGCGAGTTCATCTCGCGCGTCGCAGCGCGCAGTGGGTGGCCGATCAAGACGGTCACCTCGGTCTACGAAGAGATCTTCGGCGAGCTCATGGACGCGGTCGCCCAAGGCGAGACCGTCGTACTGACAGGCTTCGGCCGCTTCTACCACCAGGCGCACAAGGGCCACAAGGTCCACTTCGGCCAGTCCGCGGTCGACGACTACTCAGTTCTGAAGTTCTCTGCCTCGCCCATCGTGAACCGGCAACTCGAGGGACACCCCAGTCTCACCGACGAGGCGATCGTGGAAGGCGAACCGGCCTAACCATGCGTCCCAGACGCGTACAGCGGCTCAGACCGTCGCAGCCGTCCAGCGACGCAGCCGCTGCTAGCGTCAGTCTCGTGCCCAGTCTGCTGCACCCCGTCACCTTTATCGGACTGCCCGCGTACCAGAAATTTGCCAGGCAACTACATCAGCGCGCACCGGGCACGGTGGGTTCCCCGATCGTCGCCGGAGGCCTCGGCCAACTGGCCGAGGCAATCTGTACGTCCGACGCAGTATTGCTGACCGGCCACGGCTACAGCCCCACATCCTGGGGAGACGATTCGCCGTGGCCGTACGGCGATGCCGCCTGGTATATCGGTGCCCGCAACTGGGGCTTCGGTACAACCCTGCCCGCCTTGGCCGCGGCGCTACACGCCGCCGGGGGTATCACCGCCCAGCTTCTAATCCTTGACGCCTGCGAGAGCGGCAGCACAGCCGTCGTCGACACGTTCCGCAACCTGATGACCCGCCCCGACCACGTCCTGATCGTCGCAGCGGATGGTTACATCGACTGGACCGCGGGCGAGCGCGCCATCCACAACCTTGTCGACCTCGCCAACACGGGTATTCCGGCAATCGAGGCTGCCAGAGCGCTGCCCAACTCGGCGCCTTACTGCGTCGCCTAGCTAACCAACGCCGCATCCAAGGCTGGACGGACATCGGCAGGATCAACACAGGTCTGCCGATGCTCGAAAAAGAGTGCACCCCGGGCGCAATCGCGTCCGGGGTGCACTGTGTGCTCGGGGTTCGTCGTGTGCAAGGCACAGATGTGGTGGTAGTCAATCGTCGGACAGGACCATGATGATGACGAGGATCAGAACCAGCGGGACAAGGACTGCGGCGGTCGCGGCAACGAGATGGCTCATGTCCAGAGGTGCCCGCAGCCAGGCGAGCAAAGAGTCCCAGGACCTGCTGACACCGGTCACGACCCGAGCGAAGAACCCGGCGAGCCAGCCGGCCAGGACAGCAACGCTGCAGCCCGCGAATGCGCTGACTGCCACGACGCGACGAGTCGTGCTGAACATCAGCCGGCCTTCTGCTCGTCGGGGTGATCGTCGGCCGCATCACCGACATATCGGCTCAGGAAGCCGTCGTCCAGTGGATCGAACCCGGTTCGTCCCGTGAAGTCCTCGTAGTACCCGACGGGGTCTACTGCGCCGGGCTCGGTGCGTACCTCGGAGATCGC
This sequence comes from Kribbella albertanoniae, assembly GCF_004348455.1. Lineage (GTDB taxonomy): Bacteria > Actinomycetota > Actinomycetes > Propionibacteriales > Kribbellaceae > Kribbella > Kribbella albertanoniae. Next base: position 143,123 of record NZ_SMKA01000001.1, on the reverse strand, counting down.
CTTTGCGATCCACATCAGCTCGTCTGCGCCACTCCAAAGAGGCTTCGTTCCGAGACCGAGGGCGATCGCATCAACGACGTCGGTATCGGTCGCGTCTCCCTGAGCACCAGATCGGCGCGATGGAGGATCTTCGGGCTTTGAAACGAAGCCCACAGCCTTCATCACCGCATCGGGCAGTCCCAGAGAGGCGTAGATCGCGCCGTACTCGTCGTCGACTCCAGCGTCGACGTCGAGTCCTCCGGTGAGATAGATCCAGTAGCCACCAATCGTCAACAAGGTGACGTCGGGTGTGTCCAGCGCATCCTTGAGCTCGGTGAGCACGCGACGTCCGTACTTCTTGAGTGTCGCGAGATCGGCCATCTCGAAGGTCGGCTCTTCGGGGATGCCGCCATCGTCGTCGAGGAACTCGGCCTGAGTCTCAAGCTCGAACGAATCCCACCCGAAGGCACTCGGATCAGTGATCTCGTCCAGAGCCTCCGAACCGGCATCCCAGTCGAGCATGGCGTCGGGAAGCGCGGCGACGTATGCCGTGCTCATACTTGCGCCCATGGCGGGCTCCTTAGTCGATTGAGTCAGGTAGAGGAAGTACAAGAGGCCAGCGCCGGGGATGGCGCTTCGATCAGAGGTCAGTTGTGCCCTCAGGTTGTCGCCTGGTGGCCGCGCTCCGGGCTGCGTCCTCCGTGGACAGATCGTTCAGGACGCACCTGCCGGAGATGTGCTCCTCAAGCCACCAGTCGTGATCGCGCTTCGCGTTGGTCGGCGAGGTGTAGCGCCCGGAGGTGTCCCGCTTCTCGTCACAATGGGGGCATCTGATCCAGGCCATCGTTGTCGCAATCTATGGTGGTCGCGGTAGGCAGTCCATGAGCCTGCTGCGCAACGCAGGGCAAGCATGATGGGCTGGTGGAGTTCGTCCAGTGGCTGCGCTGGACAACGCCGAGCCAGCCGTGAGGTCGGTTTGCTGCTGATCACGGCCGCTGCTGCCAGCGCTGCAGGGCCGGGTTCCAGTCGGCCTCGGTGACCAGACGGTTGAGGTCTTCGGTCGCCTGAGGGTGGTCGGCGCCGCAGCGCACCCAGAAACCGTCCACGCTCGGGTCGCCGTAGACGTACCAGCCGAACTCGCGGCATTCAGCGTTGCCCGGCCACTCGCCGGACCAGGTGTCGTGTCCGCAGTCATGACTCTGTGACGCACCGAGCATGAGGCAGGACAGGCGCTGGCCTCCCGTGGTCAGGCATCGCGCAACGTCGCAGTCGTTGGCGTGCGGTTGTCGGGCTCCCGCGCTGCAATCCGGGCAGGGCCCCGGTTTGCTACTCACGGCTCGTGCCAGCTGACGGCGCCAGCCGCGGGTCGACGCGCAGTGGCCGGCCAGCGGCGAGATCGCCAAGCGTCCGGACCCCACCGCAGGCGGGGCCCTCAGCGGTGCAGCAGCGCAGAGCCGCGACCATCTCTCGCAGGAGCGCGATGCCGGCATCGTCAGAGTCTTCCCAGGCCTTGCGGGAGTGCAGTACGTCGGATTCGATGAGGTCGCGTTCGGCCGACCATTGATCGAACCGGCTGATCAGTTCGTCAAAGGTCTTCATGGGCGGTCCTGGACGCCGCCTTGTAGTAACTCCTCAAGCAGGCGCGCGATCTCGTTTCCTGCGACATCGTGCACAAGCTTGAGGCTCGCGCTGTTGGCTGTCGTCAAGTAGCTGATGACCATGTCCGAGGCTGCGTCCACGGCCGTCAGTGCCTGCACGCCGCCGGTGCGCAGGGTCCGCCTGACAGCGGCTTCGATTCTCTTGCGGGTCTGGCGATTGGCGCCGTTAGGGTCTCTGGCCGAACCGACCATGTAGTCAAGGGGCATGGTGGTTGTCTCCTCAAGACAGCCGTCAGTTGCAGACGGGCGGGCGGGCTTTTGCAGACGGAGGCTGCAAAAGCATGGGTAGGGGCGGTGAAGTACACAACCGGTTTCGTCGTCTGGCGCGGTGTCCCAGGTCGTTCGCCGGGACGCGGCTTTCAACGGCGAGGCTTTGAGCGCCAGGGCGGGTCGTCAGTACTTCGTACGGCGTCGTTGCAGCCGCCATCGATAGAGCGTGCTCGGGACGCGGTTCGACTTCCGCTGGTTGTGGCGCTCGCAGAGCAACTGCCCGTTCCACAACTCGGTCCGTCCCCCGCGGCTCCAGGGAACAATGTGGTCGGCCTGTGTTCCTTGCGCTGGGCAACGTCTCCACAGCGGCGGCTTGTGTTCGCAGCGGCCGGCGGCCTGCTGGATCAGTACTTGCTTCTCGGGCCAGGTGTAGAACCGATTCGGGTCTCGACGCCGGCGGCCCCTGCCTGCATGCCCCGCCAGGATCAGGACTCCGAGCAGTGCGATCGCGGACCAGATGATCTGAGGGTCTGCGTGCACGGCGGTCACTGCAGGTCGTTGCTGAGGGCTATGACGGCGCGCGCGACCGCAAGGACTTCGTTCCAGGCGGTGGCTGAGTGGTCGTCGGTCAGCTTGCGGATCTCGGTTCCTCGGGAGAGGAAGAAGCCGCGGGCGTCGTCGTGAACCTCGATCATTGCGTAAGGCTCATCGGGCTCGTTGGCGAGCACCGAGATCTCCAAGCCCGGCACGAGCCCGGATTCGCGTAGACCGTAGACAACCTGATGGACGGTAGTAACGAACTCCGGGCGCCGAAGGAGCGGCGTGTGGTCGTCGCCGAAGGCCTCAGGGTCTACGAGTGGCTCGCCTGTCGGTGAACCTGCGGCGTCTCCCAGAGCACGGCTGAGTACCTCATCGGAGAAGGTAAGTACGGGACCGAGTTCCTCAACGGAGATGATGCGGCGTTCATTGTGCGGTTCGACATCGCCGGCGTCAGCGGCGGCGTCAGCAAGGCTCGCCGCCTGGACGACGGTCACGGTGCGGGCCTCATCCAGGCGAAGACGCGCACCACGGGGCTCGCGATGCTCATCGCCGGGGTCCAGTTCGGAGATGACGCGGTACTGGGGCATGTCAGACCTGAATCCTGTTGGGTGTGGTGTGAGCGGCGGACGAGGAAGCAGCCTCGGCGTTCGCGGCGAGGTGTTCCGCCCAGGCCTGGACGGTCTTGTCGAGGGCGTAGCAAGCGGTGATGAAGCTGGTGTCGAAGTCGGACAGGTCCCATTCCCAGGTGTCCTGGCCGAGGTAGTCGTCGTGGTCGTTGAGCCACTGGTGCGCGTCCTCGCGGCAACTCTCGACCTGGCGGGCATCCTGGATCAGTTCCTGTCGGCGTTCGGCCGGCGAGGTCTCGGGGATCGGCAGCCCGAAGTACTGCTCTTCGTCGGCCGAGTCGCCGTCGATGTCCAGGTGCGCGAGAGCAGAATTCTGGCGCTGGTGCTCGAGGTAGTCCTCGTAGTGGACGCCGTTGCGCGCGGTGACTCGGCGGGCGACTTCCACGGTCTTCTCGTACTCGATCTGGGCATCGAGCCCAAGGACTGAGTCCTCCTGAAGAGTGTGCGTGACGTACCTGAGGAAGATGTTGTGGGAGTACTTTCGAACGCCGTCATAGCAGTCCCGCCCGACGATTTTCTCCGCCCAATAGGCGAAATCGATCGATGGTGCACCGTCGGAATAGTGGCTGCGGTGGCCGGCGCGGTTGAAGAAGTCGAGCATGTCCTCGATGCGCGCGAAGACGAACCCGGAAGCGAGGTCGCCGGATGTGGCCAGGTGCCCGGGCCACGTGATGACATCCCAGCTCCAGATACCGCCCATCTGCGGGTCACGCATCCGCAGATGCCGGTAGAGACCGTTGTCATGGACGACGTTGAGCTCGTGTCCGGCAGTGTAATTGAGGAAGTTCAGGTACGTCTGGGCGTACGGATTCTCGGGCTTCTGATCATCCATGGCTGGCCTTTCATTCGTGGTGGCCGAGGTACTGGCCGGCTGTGCAGCCAACTGCCAACGGTCACGGCGGGCCGGATTGGCGCCGTGCCTTGGCCTGCAGTGGTTCGAGACGTCGCCGAGCTACCGGAGCCGCACGCCCGCGGGATGCTCAGAAGTCGATGGAGTGCTGGCGGGTGCGGCGCAATGCCACAGCGACGGCGGCGCGCGGCTTCTCCTCGCGCGGCCGGTCGTCTTGGTCGCGGGTGTCGACGGTCTCGAAGGCACCGCGCGGCAAGAGGTAGCCGTCCTTCGACGGCACGGCGTCGCGAACGCGGAACTGCAGCGAGGTCTCCAGTTCCCAGGCGTTGATCGCCTGCAGGCCCTCGCGGTCGAAGAGGTCGACCTGCCCGGAGATCACATCGGTGTCGCCGTCGTCCCAGGTGATGTGGGCCTCTACGTAGGGGGTGAAGGTCTCGTTCCGCTTGATGTTCAGGTCGCCGATGACATCGGTGAACTCCTCGCCCAGGGTGAGCTCGAAGGCGATCGCGCGGAGGTGGTCGAAGTTCACGTCGTACTTGCGGGAGAAGTCGACGACCGTGGCCACCTCCGTTTCGTCGATCCCGGGCACCTGGTCGCGCAGATACTGGGCTACGGTCTCGGCGTCGGGGTAGTCGAAGCGCATGTGGTAGTGGAAGCGGCCGGGGCGGTTGAGCATGTAGTCGTTGACGCGGCGCAGCTCGTTGACCGAGAGGACGTACAGGCGCTTCGTCGTACTGAGTCCGTCGAACAAGCTCAGGAACTGGTTCTGCGCCTCGTTCTCACCCTCGTTCGGGAAGACTTTCTCGAATTCGTCGAAGACGACTACGGTCTCGCCGAGTTCGTCGAGGAACGAAGCGAGACCTGGTGTGGCGTGCTGAACGAGCACGGTGGGAAGGCTCCGTTCATCGCGCATCCGTTCGGCGATCATCCGGACCATCAGGCTCTTGCCCATGCCTTTGTCGCCGGACAGGATGACACCCAGCGACCGGTTCATCGCCGAGTAGCCGCTGGCGATCCGGCGGACTCGTTCCGTATGGTTCCCGTAGATGGCCTCTTCTCCCGATGCCAGGGGCTCGACGCGGTGGAGGGTGTAGCCGCTCAGCTCCGAGAAGGCGATCGTGTAGGTGGCGACCGGCAGCCGTTCGTAGGTCTGCACGGAGTCGCCGTACAGCCGGTACGCACCGCCGGAAGCAACGATCGTGGACGCAGGCATAAAGAGGCTCTCGCTTTCGCAGGATGTGTGAGTGTGGTGGACTGGTTTCGCTCACATGGGGTTGCTCATTCCGGCGGCCCGGACGTCTTGGCTTGTCATCGGCCGTCTCGCGGCCAGCCTGGCTTGTTGGGCGACGCCAACTGGTCACAGACGTCCTGCTCCGCTTCATGGCGTGTACGCCGGAGAGGGGCATCCGCCCGAATCGCCGGGCTCGCTTTGTAGCCGGCCGGGCCGGCGGGACGGAATCGACCGACAGCGACCGTCTCGTCAGCTCCGTGCACCCGTCCACACGAACAGTTGTGCTTGGTGTGACGAGTTCCGCTGCGGCTTCCGTTGCCGTGCTCCCGTCCGCAGGGGCATCTCTTCCACCTGTAGGCCGGGAGGAGTTCGCCTGTAACCTCGGCGTTGCTGGTGTCCATGGGTTCCTTCTCTGACAGGGCAATCGGCCCAGCCCGCATCGATCGGTCGCGTCGACGATTAGCAGCGAAGGTCCGCGGTCAAGGCGACTTCGATGGCCTCGCCGGGCTACGCATCGGGAGCTGCAGGGATGCTCAGGGCGGAGTGACTTTGTAGGCGCAGGAACTGCTCCTGCTACTTGATCTGTCGCGCCTCACGTCACGCTGAGTCCCTCGGGTTGAGCAGAGCGGGCGCCGCCGTGTAGGTCCAGCTCGGTATCAACCGCGTTGTTCGAACTGAGACCTGTTCGCAGAGGTGCGGGGACGCCGGTCGGACGATAGCTACCGTCGGCTTCGTCGAGCACGGATTCCGTCAGGGCGATGGTGGCCGGCATGAGAAATGTGGCCACGAGCGCGGCCAGGCGCTGCTCGTCGGAGAGTACGAGCTCGGGAATCTGACCAGGGCTGGCGAAGAAATGCTCGGCGCGGTTGACGAGGCTGGCCGTACGGGAATCCCGGTTGGGGAAGTGTTCGGCGATCATCTGGCCAGGACCGTAGACCGTGATAACTGAGTAGAGCCCCTGAGGCGACTCTGTCCGCCTCGAGGTCACATGCTGGTAGCTCCGCCTGGAGGTGGTGCATTCGTAGACTTGGATGTCCCACCGGCGGCACAGTTCCGCGATGTTGTTGATGATCGTGTCGGGGTTGGTGTTTGCATGAGCGTGATGCAGTTCGTGGATCATGGAGGCACGCTCTGGAGTGATCGTGCCGGCCAGGAGATCGGAGCTGGTCAGAACACCGATGCATTGGTCCAGTCGTTTCTCACGTGTCTCGTAGTGACCGCGGAAGATGATCCGATTGTCGTGGCAGATGATCAGGTCGTAGGTGGCGTGGGGGCTCTCGATGAATTCGCCGGACTCAACATGGGCGCCGATGGCAGTCACAGCGAACTCCCTTGGCTGCTTCGTTGGTTGGATGGGGAACACCGCAGAGGTAGGCGTGATCGCTGAACGAGGTACCCACCTCTGCGGTGTGTGAAGGACGCGTGTCGTCAGACGGCTTGGGCGACCGTGGAAAAGTCGCCGAACACACCGGGATCGGTGCCGTCGTCGTCCAGAAGATCCGGATCGACGCCGGCTGCACGTGCAGCGGTCTGGGCGTCGCGCTTGGTGAGCAGGCTGACGATCTGCGCGTAGCTGCTCTCGATCGGCGGGTTCTTCACCGTGCCGTAGGACAGGATGTATTCAGTCTTCTTGGCGCGGGTGAACGCGACGTAGAACTCGCGACGGCTCGCCTGGGTCGTCGCGGCGCCTTCCTTGTGCAGCACCACGACGTTGTCGAACTCCATGCCCTTGGCACCGTGGATCGTCGAGACCACCAGGTCGGCGTCGGACTCGGCGTTCTTGGCTTTGCGGTCACGGTTCTTCTGGTTCACCAGCGACTGGCGCACTGCGTTGTGACGGATCTCGAACGACAGCAGGCTGTCTCGCAGGCGCTCGAAGAAGTCGTCCTGCGTGAGCACGCCCTGCAGGTAGAGCTGTTCCCATCCGCGGACGGTCGCGGCGTTCTCGGTCCACCAGTTCGACACCATGCCCGTCACGGCCATCACGACCTTCTGGTTCCCGGCGTTCTTGGTCAGCTTGTCCAGATTGTTCTTGATGCCTTGGGTCACCACGAACGAGGCGGCGGGAGGCTGGACCTGGAGGACGTCGTTCCAGTACAGCTTGATGTATTTGGAGAAGACATCGGTCGCAAAGACTCTGTCGCTGACGAGCGACGCAACATGCCGTTGGGGGTAGACCTGTTCGAGCGCAGTCTGGATCACGGTCACCTCGCGACGCGAGTAGGCCAGGAAGCACACCTGCTCACCGCGGGCCAGGCAAGCATCGACGTAGCGCGAAATGGTGCGGCCTACGATGCCGGCCAGATCCTGGGCGACGAATGATGTCAGCTTCGGCACGGCGCGGTAGTCGAGCGTGACCTTTTCCTGGAAGGATTTCGCCGTCGGGACTGCCAGGGAGTTGGCCTGCAGCTGGATGCCGGCAAACTGGTTGGTTTCCAGATCGCCGAGTACGACGTTGGCGAAGTCCAGGATCTCCTGGTTGGACCGGTAGTTGGTCGTCAACTTGAAGGTCGTAAACACTCCTGAGCCTTCCAGGGTGTTGAGTGCGCGCGGGTTGGCCGACCGGAACTCGTACAGGGTCTGGCTGGCGTCGCCGACGATGAACAGGGACTGGGCGTGTTTGGTGATGTACTTCAGCAGGTAGATGAACTCGAAGATCGAGTTGTCCTGCACCTCGTCGATGATCAGGTACTTGCACTGCACGTTCGTCGGCTCGAGCATGGTGTCGATCCGCTGGTAGCAGATGATGATTTCCAACTCGAGCGAGGTTTGCTTGATCATGTCGAGCAGGGCGATGACCTCATCGAAGTGGTTCTCGATGTAGGTGTTCAGGGCTGTGAACGCGCCTGTCTTGTTCTGGTCGACCTCGAGCAGTCGTAGCCGGAATCCGGCAGCGAAGTCGCTGGTCGGGTAGAAGATGTCGATCGAGTTGATGATCGTGTCGATGCTGGACAGCTCGTGCATCGGGTGATTCAGCTGGTAGATGTCGTTGATCATCCGGGCGATGGTCATCGATCCGACGTCAGGGTTCTTCGCGGTGATGTTGTCGGCTGCGGCGTTGGTGAAGCTCAGCACCGTGACGTCGGAGGCGGCGACACCGCAGCTTCCGAGGTACTTGATGCGTTCGAGGATCACGGTGCTCTTGCCGGTTCCTGCGCCGGCCTGGACCATCACGAGCGGTTCGTGGGTGGTGAGGGCAGCGCGCTGCTGGACCGACAGGTGTGTCGGCATGACCGGGGCCAGGCCCGGCGCGGCGACGGTGGTCAGCTGCGACTTCATTCCTTCGAGGTGGAACAGCGTGTGGCTCATCAGCAGGTTGAGGTTCTGCTTGGACAGTGCCGCCGCGGTCTCGTTGTCGAAGGTGGTCTCGATCTTCTGGTGGATCGAGCGGTAGGCCTCGAGGGGGACGTTGTAGTTTTCCAGGTAGCGCAGCTGTACGGCGAGGGCGTTGAGGTGCTGCTTCGTGGGCGAGGCCGGAAGACCGTCGATGTAGGCGAGGATCTCTTCGGCGATCATTTCGGAGTCCCAGATTTCGGCCTGACGGGTGATGCGGTCGTGGATGTTGAACTCGTTGGTCAGCCAATCGACCAGCAGGTCAGGGTTTCGGTGGGTCAGGCCGATCGCTCGCAGGACCTCGGTCACGAAGGCACCCGCGTTGTCCATCGGGCTGTTGTCCCAGCTCACGAAAGCAGCGGCGGTGTGATGTCCGGGACCGGACGTCGTCGAGGCGATCGGCGTACGCTCGGGCTCGGCGTGGCCCTTCCTGAGGAAGTACAGCTCCATCCGGTACTGGACGACGAAGTCGCGGCTCATCTTCGGAGCGCCGTTCGCGCCGCCGCCGTTCGCGTCTTCGACGAGCTTGGCCCCCTGCGGCGTCATGTCGAAGGCGACGTCCCAGTCTGTCGAACCGGTCTCGACAGCACACCGGTCCTGGTCCTGCGGAGTGGCAAGAGTGAAGGAGCCGCCGGCCTCGGTGAGCGCGCGGCGCAGCACCGGCGCGAACGGGATGCTGGCGGTCGTGATGCCGTGCTGGGTGGAACTCGACTTGACCTCGATGTGGTCGATGGTGCCCGCGGCATGGGCACTGTTGCGGGAGGTGCTGGCCGGGCGCAGGTCGCCGCGGAGCAGGCCTGTCTTGTGTTTGCCGTTGCCGGTCAGCTTCGAGGAGAAGAACTTCGGGTCGACGACCTTGACTGCGGTCGGCATCGTGAGATCGATGTCGTCAAGTAGGAGAGGCATTGTGCGCGCTTTCTGTGATCCGGCGAGAAGGGGCTGGAAGGCATGCCGCAGGGCATCGGCGTGCTGCGCGAAGAGGGGCCGGCGATGTTCCTTCCTGCTTGCGAAGGAGCAGGCGGTGACCACTGGGCGCGACTCGGCGAACCGAGCCGGGAAGGGTTCGCGAAGAGGTGGGCAGATGCCTCGTGTTCCCACCCGTCGGGGCCGTGAGGCCCCGGCCACCGCGCGCCGAAGGCAGCGCGCGGTGGATTGCGCCAGGACCGCGCACGCACCCCGAGCGTCCGGACTGTTGCTTTCAGCTGATGTTCAGTCGCTGAGCTCGGGGTCGTCCGGGGCGGGAGCAACTTGCTGTGCCGCGGTGATCGGAGGTGCCGTCTGTGCGGCAATCAGGGCGTCTTCGATCCAGCCCCTGATCGCACGCGCAGCGGGACGAGCCCCATGGCTGGGTACGAAGGTTCGCTCGGACATGGCAGACAGCTCAGCGTCCGGGAGCGCTGCGGGGAGGACGTGGTTGAGCCGAGGCTTAGCGTCGACGGCTTGTCCCCGCTGATGCGCGTAGTGCGCGGTCAGGACGTCGCGGTAGGTCTGCTCGTCGATGGGGTTGAAGCCGACGATCGTCGAAAAGCGACCGAGCAGCTCGGCGTCGAAGAACTGCGCGAGTGCTGCCTTGAGACTGCGGTTCGAAACGGCCTTCGGGCTACCGCCGAAGCCGACCTGCTGGCCGTCAAGGACGTCGCGGGCTGCGTTGGTTGTCGCGATGACGAACGCCTTGGAGAAGTCGATCCGCTTGCCTCGTGCCGTGGTGATGAAGCCCTCGTCGAGGGCCTGAAGGAACAGGCGCTGCACAGCTCGGTCGGCCTTCTCGAACTCGTCGAGCAGGATGACCCTGTGCGGATTGGATTCGAGCGAATCGAACGGCAGTTCGGCGTTCGAGTCCGAACCGATGTAGCCGGGAGGCGCGCCGATGATCCGGGAGATGGACGAGTCGTGGTGATACTCGGTCATGTTCAGCACGATCGGCTCCTGGCCGGCCAGGTGCTCGGAGATCACCTTGGCGGTCTCGGTCTTGCCGACCCCGGAAGCGCCGGCGAACAGCCAGGCCACTGGTGCTGTGCGCGGGAACACCTCCAGCTGCTCACGCGCGATCTGGTCGACCAGGGTGGTGAGCACAGAGTCCTGGCCTTGCAGCCGCTCGGTCAGAGCGGCGCTCAGCAACGCGACGTCGAAGACGTTCTTCATCGCGTTGCCGGTGACAAGCTGACGAGCAACGTCGACAACCCGGGTCTCGGTGAGCGGCACGCACGGGATCGCTTGGAGTGCCTGCACGGCTGCGGTATCACCGGCCGCACTCGCCACAGCAATGAGCCGTTTCTGCTCGAGGACTCGGTTGGCCATCGCCCGGTCCAGCAGCGTGATCGCATTGTCGGGTCGGTGGGACCCCAGGTGCGAGTTCGCGTCGGCTATCCGGACCACGGTGGCCAGAACGTCGTCGGTGACGCTGATCTGGTACCCGTAGTGAGCCAGCAGGCCGGGCCGGATCTTCTCCAGCACGGTTCCTGTCTGCTCGGGCGTGATTTCATCGACGATGAGCCGGGAGAAGCGGCGTTTGAACGCGGGGTCGTCGTCGAGAGAGCGCGCTTCCTGCATGGTCGTGGCACCGATGACGATCATGTCGCCGCGTGCCAGAGCGGGCTTGAGGATCTGCGCGACTTTCCCGTAGGTGCCACCGTCAGATCTGGTGGTGAGCTGATGGATCTCGTCCATGAACAAGATGACCTTGTTCGCGGGATCCGAGGCATAGGTGACGACCGCCTTCACCTTCTCCTCGAGCGCACCTACCAGCGAGGATCCGGCGACGAGATTCGAGAGTGGCAGCTCGTAGACCGTGTGGTTCCTGAGCCGATCCGGGATGAGGGTGTCGCCAAGGGCAATGCGCCGGGCAATATCTTCGACGATTTTGGTCTTGCCGACACCGGCGGGACCGACCAGCAGCGCGTTGGGCTTGGTCCTTCCGATGAGTATCGAGAGCATCTGCTCGGTCAGCCTGTCGCGGAACAGCGTGGGCTCAGCGTTTCGGTACTTCTCGTTGTAGTCGATGAGCATCTCTTCAACGACATTGCCGTTGGTGTCCTCGTCGTCTCCGATAGGCAGACCGACAGCGAAGCCGGACGGGCCACCGGGTCCACTCGGCGAACCCGTGTCATCGTCGGGACGGCCTGTGAAGTTCTGGAGGCCCATTGATCGTGCTCCTTCGCGGGTGAAATGTGGCGAGACGGGACGACGGTGCCGCCCGAGTGGGCAGCACCGTCGTTGGGGAGCGAAGGCTCAGGCGATCATTCCCAGCAGTCGTTGCGCGGTGGCCGCGTCGATGTGCTGCATGGCCCTCGTGAACTGCTTCGCGTTGCTGACCATGGAGTCCCAGTCCATGGCTCCGCACGGCGCGTAGTAGAGGTTGGCTGGGTGGTCCTCACGGGTCGAGGGTGGAGTCCACTCGAAGTCGGTGATGACCAGACTCAGCCGGCGCTTGCGGACCGCGCTGGCGTTGATGTAGCGCCAGATCTGGAGGTAGTCGGTTCCACCGTTGACTTTCGGGACCCTGCGGAACTCCCGCCAGATGTGGGTGACGGACTTGTTCTCCACCTTCAGCAACGTCTCCTGCGAGAGCACGCTGCTGAACGAGTTGAAGTACAGATTGACGTTGAGCTTCTTCGCGATCCTGATGAGCATCAGCACCGCCTCCTGATAGTTCGCCTCACTGATCGACCCGGAGGTGTCGACATAGAGGTGGAGGTCGGGCATATAGCTCACGCTGGTGATCCGGCCGGCCTTGTTGAAGTCGTCGGGATCACGGCGGTTCGCCTTCAGAAATGTGGTCTTCGACCTGCGGAAGATGTTCTGTGACCGATTGACCTTGCCCATCCGTTTCAGCACCCGGGTGAGCGCTGCGAACAGGTCGACCTTCGAGGGCGGCTGTTTACGGAACATCACCCGGGCGGCCCGGCCTGTCGGCCAGCCAGTCTGCTGTGCGCCGGCCAGAACCTTGGCCCGGGCTGTCGCGCGCTGCAGGGTCGTGAGCTTCGACAACGCTTGATTTGAGACGACCTTCACCGGCGCAGCGAGGGCCTGGTTGATGATCATCCACTCGGCGGTGATCTTGTTGGCACGTGCCCGGGCGTGCACTTCAACGTTCACCAGCACGAGCGACCGCGGGCAAAACAGCTCTCCGATGGTGAAGGGCAAGACACCGGCTGTGCAGCCTGTTGCCGCTCCCTGCTGGAGCGTTGCACCCGCACGCTGCTGCTCGACGTAGAGCATCAGCATGTGCACGATGACCCGCGCGAACGAGAATTCGTCGTTGCCGTCGGCATCGTCGACGCGCAGCTGAAGCGACTCGGTCAGGCCTTTGAGCGGCAGCGCGGCGAAGTCGCCGAGCAGCCGGACCGTCTGAACTGGCAGCGCGGCGCTCATGGCCTGGGTCTGAACGGTGAGCCAGGCCTTGAAGTCGTCGAATGCGGCTGCAGACTGGAACCAGAATCCGAGCGTGTCCGGGTGATAGGCGTAGGCGAGGGCCGCAAAGAACTCGTTGCTGTCGCCGGATCCTGACAAGAGCGCCTTGGCGGCGGGAATCACGTCTTGGTGCGCGGTGTAGATGACCGTCCGGCTGGGAGCAGGTAGCTTGTGTGCCCGCCCTGCCTGGGCAGCGAACAGTTCGCCCACCGGCAGGGTCGTCCCCTGGTCGTAGCTGACCAGGGTCTGACCAAGGATCTCCTTCATGGTCTGCTCAGCCGCCGGCTGCACGGTCTCGGCAAGGCAGGACATGAGCAGTTGCTCGATATCCGGCCCGATGTCGTTGCCGTGCGCATCCGTGATGCTCGCCGGGGCGCCGGGGTTGAGTGGCGTTCGCAGCGGGTCCACGACGACAGATCCGAGGACGGGCAGTGGATCGTAGTCACCCTTGCACGAGATCGTGTGGACTGGGTCGAGCACGGCCGGCTTCTGGTTGGAAACGGTGATTGTCATGATGACTGGCCCCTCCTTTCGGGGTATCCGGTGAGCAGGCCTCGATCACAGGAACGCCGAGATCATCGGCTTGACCCTTTCGGCCACCGGTGTCCCACTGTTGAGGAAGGCCTCGACGTTCTGGGTATCTGCCTGGGCAGCAGAGAGCATCTCGAACAGGGTCCGCATATGAGCCGTCTCGATCTGGTTCGTCGCCTGGGCGAGCTGTTCGATCAGCCGGGTGTTGTCCTCGTGATCCCTGAGCGCGTAGAGCAGCGAACCGGACTTGTCAGAGTCGGTCAGGTCCGCGATCAGCGCCGACAGGTCCGTCACGGACTGTGCGGCTTTGAGCTCTGCGTAGCAGTTCGGCTTCGGGACGACGACCTGGTTGGACACCGCCTGGCCGGCCCCGCTGGCGAGGTCTTCGGCGATGACCGCGACGACCTGCAGAGCGAACGCCGTGTTGCCCACGTGCGATTCGATCACCTCGTTCAGGACGTAGGTCTCACGGTCTCCGATCGTTGTCGGCGTGGCCAGGTAGCGCGACAACTGGTCACGGCTGGCCTTGTTCAGCCAGCGCGACAGGCTGTCGATCGTTCGCGGCGTGGTTAGCTGGTTCATCTCCTCGCCGGAGTCGAACAGCTCGGCGAATGACGAAGTGGTGGCATCGTCGTCATCGTCGGGTCCGTCAGTTGCGGCGATGCCCGACACGGCCTTCTGGAAGACGAGTGCCGGATACTGCGTCAGGACCTTCCTCACCCACGGGTTGAGGTCGTCACCGAGGATGTTCATGAGCGTCGCGGCCTCGGGTTCGACCCGGTAGATCGAGAAGCGGGACAGGCTGGCCTCGTCGAGCGTGGTGACGTTGCCCTTGTCGTTGCCGGCCACGATGATGCGGACGTTCTTGGGCAGTTCGACGTGTCCCATGCAGCGCAGCGTGACCAAGGTCAGCGCGCCGGACGTAACGTCGGCGGTGGTTCGGTTGATCTCGTCGAGGAACAGGATCGGCCACTCGCGCGGGTTCGCCTCGGCATAGTCGATGCAGTCCTGGATGACGTGGTGGGGGTAGAAGACCTGCTTGTAGGACCCACCGTTGGTCGGCACGAGACGCGCACCCGTGAGGTCTGCCTTGTCAGCGAGCTGGTTGCACGGCAGCACGAAGGCCCTTGTGTTCATCGAGTAGGCCAGCGCCTCGACCCAGGAGGACTTGCCGATGCCGGGCTCGCCCATCAGGGCGGGAACAATATTCATCTCGAGGTCCAGTTGGATGACCTCGGACAGCGTGTCGTTGAAGCGCATGGTGAGGATGCTTTCTGTGGTGGGCTGACAGGGAGGTCAGGAGTCGGACGTCGGCTGCGCGATCATCGCCGCGGCGCGGTCGAGCAGGAACGGGCGCCCGTTGCGGCGCTCGCTGTGCTTCGCGCGCGGTGGAATCACTTGCTGAGCTGCCTGGAACAGCAGCCAGGCCCGGTCGCTGCTGGAGAAGCTCCGGCCGACGGACATGTGCTCGACCAGGTGATTGAGCAGCTGGTGGTGGAGCGTGCCGAGAACTGAAAATTCGTGACGCGAGTGGTCGCCGTCGAAGTCGTCGAGAGTCTTGAACCTGCGGCGTGCGCCGGCAACCGTCTGTCTGACGATCTGTGCTCCACCCGGAATGTCCGGGGCCTCGACGCCGGTGTCGACGTCGGCTGCGGACGCCGAAGGGATTCGCGCATTCTGGGCCAGGAAGGCGTACAGGTCTTCGACCGTGGAGAACTGCCCTGCCGGCCCCGCCGTGGCACGGGCCAGGACATCGGGTGCAGGCGGACTGCGGGTGAACGTCACCCAATGGTCGAGCAAGATCTCGTACCAGCCGTGCTCCTCGCGGAGCACCCGTTTGCCGGCGGCGACAGGAAACGCATGGAAGTTGTCCGGCAGCGCAGTCACGACGTGGAAACCCAGCCCGGACATCGACTGCTCGCGGTACAGGACGGCAGGTAGTGCGAGCAGCTGGGCGGCGACCTCCGGCGGGCAATCTGGCTCGATGTCGATCACCATGAGGCCGTCGGTGAGCGCACGCAGGTAGAAGGCGGTGTTGGTAGCCGCCGGGAGCCTGTCGGTGAGCTCGTCGAGCACCACGAGACACTGCTCGTCGAGCGTCCAGGCACCTCGCAGCCAGTTGCGGTCGAGCAGCGCGCGCAGGTCGATGGGTGCTTTACGTGTGGTCGTCGGATCGTCAGGGTCATCGCCGAGGCTGCCGGAGATCGTCCACCGGGCAGCGCCCGCAAGCGCGCGGACCGCCGGGTTGGCATAGAAGTCGGCGAACCTGATGCGGGGATCGTCAAGCGTCATCGAGGTCTTTCCTGAAGGACGGCAGTGGTGTCGACGAAGCGAGCGGGCATGACATGGCCCCTGCAGGAATGTTCGGTGCAGGGGCCATGTCGGTCGTCGGGGATTCAGCCCTGATAGGTGATCCCCGCGGTCTCGCCTGCCGGGGAGTCGTCACTCCACGGGCTTGCCGGAGCGGTCAGTGCGAACGGAGTGCCGATGGCGGATCCGGCGTCCTTGAGCGCCGAGTTCTCCGCCTCCAGCCGCGCGAGCTTGGCCTCGAGAGTCTCTTCCTGCTGCGCCGCCGGCGCGGTTGCCTGCGAAGCGGGCACCGAGTTGGGCGCCGCCGCGGTGGCCGGTGCGGCCTGCTGCGGCTGATGGGCCGATGGGCCAGGCAGCGCGAAGCCGTTCTCGTCGATCACGGTGCCGGTTCCGTCGTCGACGACCGTGGCCACAGCCCCGTGCTGCTCAGACCCGGGAGCCGCGGCCGCCTGCACACTCTGCGGCGGCGCGGCGAAGACGATGCCACGAGCGGCGAGCTCGGCAGCGTTGGTGTTGCCCACGTAGTAACGAACAGGCTCGTTGACAATCACCGTATCGAGCGACAGCCCGCGGTTGGCGTACCCCTTCGGCTTGAAGACGCGCAGCACCAGAGTCACGTCGAGGCCCTGGGCCAGTTCCCTGCCGGAGTCGTCCGGAACCACCTTGCCGCCATCACCGGGGACTGCAATGCCCGGCAGGCTGCCCTTGCTGTCGATCGAGTAGTTCGCACCGGTATCCGGGTGCTTGGCAGACGCGAAGCGTCGCTCGGCGACGTAACGCTCCTCCACCGTGGGATTGTCCGCATCCTTGCAGATCACCTCGGCATGGGTGATGGTCGCCGAGGTGTGAGGCTTCCCAACAGCGATCCCGCCGCTCTGGACCTTGCGCGCGTCAGATGCCTCGAGCTGGGCGCCGTCGATGAGTCGGGTCAGGCGGGAGAAGCCGAGCTTGCCGCGGATGAGGACGATTTCCCCCTCGCTGAGCTGGGCGGCAGAGATTGAATAGTTGGCCATGATGGCGCTCCTTCTAGGTGGATTCGCTGGTCTGGGTCTTAAAACAGGGAGCACGTCGGAGCTCAGCTACTGCCGCGTCGATCTCGGCTCAGATCGGGTGACCTGGCGCTATCGGGGAACTGGACCGCCTCCCGGCTCAGGCGAACCCAACCGGCTTGGCGTCCAGCAGCGTTGGAGAATGCCAACGGCAAGTGGGGACCTGGGGAGAGGTAGGTCCGACGCCGATGGTCGACGTCCTTCAGGTCTCGGGCAGGTACATGCAGCTCGGTAATCAGGAGCCGCAGTCAGTGCGCCGGCCCCGGCTGGCAGCACTCGGAGCCTGGGCTTGATCTAGGCGGCAGTCTTCACTGCTGGCTTCCCGCTGCGGCCGACGAGCTCGGTGCCCATGGCAAGAGTCATGTCAACAAGGTGTCGACACGCGGGTTCCGGGGAGGGCTATCGCCGACGTCTGTCGGTCAGTGCGTCATGCGCCATACCGTCCGCGACGAACTGCCGGCACCACTTGAGCGTGCGATGCTCGAACACCGGCTCAGTGTTGGGTGATAGGTACACGCCCCAGAGCCTGGCTCGGCGCTCGACACGGAACCCGTCGATCTCCCAGAAGCCAGGCCCGATACACCGCTCGTCCATCGCTGTTCCTTCGTCCGGCATTCACGAGGTGAGTGGCATCGACACCCGCGCATCGGACGACTGTCCGGCGTGATGGCAGCGGTTGATGGAGGAGCAATCCGGCATGCCGCCGCAAGCTTGCGGGCGTGGACCACTCGGCCGGCTCCGACGCCGCACCACATCGCACCCGAGACCGACGTCAGTCGGTCCGCTGCAACCGTCCACATTCATCCGGACGTTGTCGACAGCATCCTCGTGCTGCTGCGGTCACCCTTTGCTCTGCCCCTTCCGGATCAGCTGCGCTGATCGTCGCCGTAGACGCCGCACGGCGCCCGAGCCGCCCAAATGTAGGAGACCCGCCGGGCTCAATGCATCCGGGCGGGACTTCTGGGTCGGCAGGTGAACGGCAGCAACGGCTCTCTCACTCCGCATCAGCCTCCTCGTCGGGCTCGTCCTGGCCGAGCAGGAAGCCGCGAGCCTCGCCCCGTTTCATCAGGTCAGGCAGATGCGCGAGTACCACGGCACGCTGCGTCTTCCGGCGATCGTCGACGACGTCGTATTCCCGCACCACTTCCATGTTGACGACCCAGCCGTCCTCGCGGGCAACAACCTTCTCAAGGTCCGACCCGGGTGGGACTTCCATGTGAGTGAAGTCGTGGTCGAACTCCGACGCGACCTCCAGGCGCTGATCGGGCTCGTCGTTGTAAAGGGTGTCGCCGCTGACAACGCGGCCTTCATCGTCGAATGCCGTCAGGAAGACCCGATCGGCCAGCTTGGTGTTGTCGACGTGGACGGCCTCGACCGAGGTGTCTCTGATGAAAGCCGTCTCCTTGTCGAGACGCTCGAACACCCGGACCCGGGCCTCATGGCACCACATAAGGCAGCGGGCCCTGTTGTAACCCTGAAATTCACCCGGGCTGGGTGCCTCAGGCTGCAGATTGCTCATCGGCGTGCCCCCTTCACGCGCACGGTCGCGAAGTGCGGTGAAACCCGATGTCAGCTCCTTGATGACCGATGGCCTGGCTCCGTTGGTTGAACCCGTCATCAGACTGTCTGGTCCGGGCCACACGCTGACAACTGCCGTTTCGCACGGCAATCACCTCCCGTCTAGTAGCAGTTTCGACCCCACTCCTTGCTCCCCCGACTGGCCGCTGAACCAGCAACAGAAGACTATCCACTCCGGCTACCTGTCGCGGAGGAAGAATGTGGATCTGTGGATAACTACGTTGACACTGCTTGAACATCGCTTCCCGACCCCCGTCGAGCTTGTTCGATGTGCTGACGATCCTCGGCCACCGAAGGTGGCCACAGCCTCGGATGACTGGCGCTACGTGGAGAGCGCGCTCCGGAGCTTTAGATGCCCTCGGCAACCAACCTCCAGGCCCGCTCAACAGACCGACCATCATTGCCCTCGGCATCGTCCCAAATCAAGAACCATCGGTCTCGATTGCACGAACCTGCAACATCCCTACACCGACCTGTCAAAACCCCTAAGCGCACCTGCACAGGCGTTAGCACTCGCACCTGCACGTGCATTCGCATCGCGGGCGGCCGACGATCAGGCGCATGAGCTCGACGTGCCTCCAGTCGAAGGCGCTGACCATGCAGACATCACCGCTTGCACGATCTCGCGGCGGTACGCGTCGCGTCAGTGGAACAGGGTCCGCGACACCGACCGGCTACCGCCAAGCCACGGGGTATCCACCTTCCACGGAGTCGTGACTTCATCTCTGATCCCTCCCTCGACCGGCTGCTGAATCGACACGCGAAGCCTAACCGGCGGCCTTGACGTATTGCAATAGGTTCTTGCAACACCCTATTGCAAGAAGAGGATCTGTGTAATAGAACTATTAGAGCCATTAGAGACCGAGAGAACCTGGATCCCGAGATCAAGGACTCCTGAACATGAGAAGAGGGAGTAGCAGTGAGTACCAAAGGCGCAACGGAGAGCACAGATGGGCGGGTAAGTCTGACCGAGAAGGTCGCCAACGACTTGCGAGCCCAGATCTCGTCCGGCCGCCTTGCTCCGGCGTCCGTACTGCCATCCGAAGGCGAGTTGGCCAGGGTCCATGAGGTGTCGCTGGTAACGGTGCGGCGGGCGATTGCCCAACTCCGCAGTGAAGGGCTCGTGCAGACCATCAAGGGCCAACGGGCGTTCGTGCGAAGGTCGGGCGATTGGCCAAGTCATACACACCCGCGCACGATCACCGTTGACGGAGACGGTAACTATGTCGACTCCGAGTCCGCCGGTGGCGAGTGGCACGACATCGAGCCCCCGTCCAAGTACCAGACCAGTGCCGATGCGCCGTTGGCGCTTGCCCTCGGCGTCCCTCAAGGCACGGCGTTCTACGCCTCAGACCGGATCCTCGAAAATGACGCTGGGACACGAATCTTCGTCCGCAGCTACTTGCCCACAGTCGTTGCCAAATCACTACCTGGACTGGCCCGGCGGCAATATATTTCTGCCCGGCAGACCTACAAAGCGGCCAAGGCCGCGGGGATGAAGCTGGATCTCAACGACTACATCCATGCCCGTCCTCCGGCGCCAGGCGACGCTCGTTCACTGGGTATCCCCGAGGGATTCCCCATGCTGGTCACGCGCCGGATCGCCACCCACAACGGTCAGCCGATCCTGATCCAGGAAACCCGGCGCAGCGCGGAGGATGCTCAGCTCCACTATCGACCGAGGCTCGGCGGCTAGCCGCAAGCTCCGTCGCGAGGAGCGTGTACTAGCAATCGAGCAGCTCGCAGGCTGGGCAATCGGGTGCCCCGCGTGCAGGGGGCTTCTGGGGCGTGTAACCACACAGACAGCCGGTGGGCGTGCCGTCAGTGACGTGCCTGAAGGTGCTCTCGCGGCCTTGGATCCGGGCGCGGGCATCGGTAATTTCCTGGGGCTCAGCGAAGCTGATGCCGCTGATGCCCGACAGGGCGAGCGTGCCGGCGATCGAGTTTTTGAGAGCAACAGTCATCGCAGTGTCATCATCGGTGCTCAGCCCGTTGAATCGGAAGCCTCGATCGGCAGGGCCCAACTGCGAACCCGATTGATCAGGCTCGGAGTTCTCCTCGGCTTTGCTGGCCGTAAAGTCACGCATTGCTGTGCCTCACTTCGTGTGCCGATGCGTATCGAGTCCTCTGGAGCGTCATGGCCAGATCACACCTTGCTGGTTCAAGTTGGCGTCGGCGCCGTCTTCGAACGGGTTCTGCCGGGCGTTGGACAGCTTGCCTCCGTGCACGGTGACCAGCGGCGCAACCGTGGCAGCGTCAGCCTCGGACAGCACCTCGCCCACCACAGCTCGGCCGTTGTACCAGCCCAACTGTGGACTGTTCAGATTGCCTGCCCGCCAGACCCATAGGTGACGTTGGTTGCTGCCGTCGATCAGTCGTGACTCGGCAGGGAAACACTCGATGGCTTCGGCTTCTGATCCACACAACTCGGACTTGATCCGTTGTATGTCTCGCCAGGTGATCGGTTCGGGCTGTCTGTCGCGGCGGCGGAATGACAGGTGGGCATCATGGGTACCTTCGAGTCCTCCCCATCGAACGGTTCGGTCGTTGCGGGTGGCGACCAGCACCATGTAGCGGCTGTTCTGCCAGACCTGCTCGCCGGTGGTGGTGTTCTCGTGCTGGACGAATCGGGTCCATCGCTGCCGGCCTCCGGCTGCTTTAGCCGGGTTGCCTGATTTTCTGGTCTTGGGCATCGTCGTGATCTCCTGTCGGTTGCGCTGTTCGCCCGGGTCGGCTCCGCCGGCTGGGCAGAGCCGACCCTGGCGGTTGCGGCACACGGGCTGAGCCTCAGAGCCGCAGGGTGGACCAGAGGTCGTTGAGGTCACTTCGGATCTCGTCGTCGAGTGCGGCGAGTAGAGCCTTGTCGACGTCGACGTATCGGAGGAGCCTGTCCTGGATCTGCCGTTTGGTGGACAAGACCCCAGGCATGCGCTCGTCTTGCGTGCCGGCGGTGATGATCCGGTAGACCTTCACGGGCTTGGTCTGCCCGGGGCGGTACAGCCTGCCGATGGTCTGCTGGTAGTAGTCGAGCAGGAACGGCAGCGTGTACCAGATCAGCGTGGAGCCGCCGCGCTGGAGGTTCAGGCCGGCGCCGGCCGAAGCCGGGTGGATCAGCATCGCCGGGATGTCCTTGGCGTTCCAGCGGCGGATCATCGTGCGCGAGCCGTCGAATACCTCGGTAGGGATGCCTGTCTTGTTCAGACGGGTGTGCAGCTGTTCCTTGTCCGACTTGAAGTGATAGGCGACCAGCGCGGGTTCTCCGGCGTTCTGGCGGATCAGGTGCGAGGTTTTCTGGATCTTCTCGTCGTGGATGATCTCGTACTGGCCTTTGGTGCTCGGGTCGTCAGGATCGGAGGTGTAGAGGGTGCCTGAGGCGAACTGCATGAGCTTGCTGATCAGCACGGCGCGGTTGTCGGCGACGACTGTGCGGACGAGGTGCTCGTCGGGTTGGTGGAGGAACTTGCCGATCGTTGCTTGGCGCAACGTCGTGTAGGCGTCGCGTAGGTCGCCGGTCAGTGTCGCCAGGTGTGTGCGGATGGTTTGGGCTTCGGGCTCGGCGGAGTTTCGCAGCCAGTCGGCGTAGGCGAGCTCGGCTTTCTGCAGCGCCGCTTGGCTGACGATCTGGACGATGAGGTCGCGCTTGAACTCCCGGTAGGCAGTCATCAGGTCGGGAGGTAGGCGGACGTGGACGTCCTCCACGATGAGTGGCGGCAGCTTGATTGACGTGTTCTGTGCGCTCATCACGAGGTGTGCGATGGCCTGCTGGATTTCCTGCTCGGCGCCCGGCTTGGGCTTCCATTTCGGGGGCGCTTTGGAGTCCGGGATGACCGTCGGGGTGAACCAGCGTTGGCGGTACGCGTCGATGTCGGTCCCCAGAGCCCTGCCTTGGTCGAGGAGGTAGGCCTGGCTCCACAGGCCCTCGAGGCCGTTCGGCGCTGGCGTGGCGGTGAGCTCGATCAGCCGGGTGACTGCTGGGCGCACGGCCTTGAGTGCGTTGAATCGGTTTGAGGAGTGGGATCTGAATGCGTGGCTCTCGTCGATGATGATGGTCTGGAACGGCCAGATGAGGGTCTTTTGACCGTTCAGGTCTTGGATCGGCATCTGGTCGACCAGGCCGAACCTGCATTCGGGGCAGCCGGCTCCGGAGCAGGTGCGGCAGGCGCACGACGCCGATGTGACCAGGGAAGCGTTGCGTAGCTCCTGCACCCAGGTGTGAATCTTGGACTTGGCAGGGGTCGAGCGGCCGGGATCTGTGGCCGCCAGGTCGCGGTATTCGGTGACGAGTTCGTCGTAGTTGAGCATCCTTCGGGTTCGCACCAACTGCAGGATCTGGGCCGCCTCCGCAGACATGACCGGGTCTGCCTTCTTGCTCACTACCGGTGTGATCACCTTGGTTTGCTGGGACGGCTGGGTGAGCAGATCCGCATTGATGAAGTACATGGTCGGCGGGTCGGACAACACCTGCCGGAACCGTTGGACGCGTCGCTCGCGCGAGAGTTTCCGGTCGCGTTCGTCGACGATCAATGACCGGGTGCGGATGTTGAAGCCTCGGTCTTCGATCTCGTCGATCCAGGTGGAGCGGGCAACCGCGATGGGGGCGATCACGAGGATGTGGCCGATGGGCCGAATGCGTTGCAGGGCGCTGAGGACGGAGAGCGTCTTACCGCCGCCGACGTCTACCCAGATACCGGCGAACGGGTGGTCGACGATGAAGTCGATGGTGTGTTGCTGATGCGGCATGAGGCGAGGGGCCGAGGGCGGGGTTGTGGCGAGAGTTGTCATCGTGGGCGAGCCGCCTTGGACTGGCCGGCTGCCTCCTTTCGTCGTTGGTCTATGGAGGGCCGGCCTTGGTGCTGCTCAGCGCAGGAGTGCCCAGGCGCCGACGAGGCAGGCCAGGGACAGGAGCAAGATGCCGACGATTGTCGGAATCGCCAGTTGCTTCTGCCTGTCCTCCTTCGCGCCGGCCTCAGGCCCAGCGTTGTGCTGTCGTTTCATTGGGATCCGGCGCATACCTGGTACTCCTGTTCGGCGTGATGACCTGCTGTGCTGGATTTGCTTCCTGGTTCAGACGCCGAGGGCATCCTTGACCAGTGCGATCCGTGCCTCGGCTTCGTCGGCTCTGCTCCGCTGGCGCTCGAGTTCGGCACGCAGGCTCTGGTTCTCGGCTTGCAGCTCAGCAATGGTGGTCGTCGTGCTGCGTTCCTCGCGGACGCGTTGCGGAACGAGGCTCGGGTGATCGCCTACTTTCTCGTGCGGGCGGCGTGACGTCTTAGGGATGGTCGTCATAGGAATTTTCGGTTTCTCTTCACACGCAAGGCGATCGTCGGATGCGACCGGTGCCGGGTGCGGTCTCAGCCGGAACGTGGGTGCGCCGCTCTGGTCGAACCGGACTTCTATCGCGGCGTCCCCCGGCAGGCCGTCGGCCTGCTCGTCGAGCCACGAAGAGAACGGGCCCGCGTAGTCGTTGAATGCCTGGGCAATCGATATCGGTCTCGGTGTTTCCGATGGTTCGGCGAGGGTGTCTTGTTCGGGGTCCTCGTCCAGGCGGTGCGTGGCCAGCAGCCGGCGTATCTGAGCCTTGGCGTTGCGGGACGCCCTGTTCGGAGCGGTCATGTTGCGCGGTACCGAGGCGGTCTCCGCGGTGTTGTTTCGCAGGATGCAGTGGCCTTTGGCTGAGACTCTGCCGGTGCAGCCCTGCGCGATCGCGTTGAGTATCAGATCCCTGGCGGCTTGGTCGAAGCCCAGGAGGTCGTGGTTCGTGATGCGGCCGAAGGCGGTCGTGTTTTGGCGGTTCGATCGTGTGAGGCCGCGGCTCATCGATCTGCCTTGTGTTGGTGTCTTCGGGCGGTCGCGGTCTTCATTCAGTGGTCCGCCGCTCGGGTTCGGGACCCGACTGATCGCCGCACAGGTCGGCGACGAACGGGGCGTGGAGGCCGCTGCGTAGGGGTGACCGGAGCTTCAGGTAGAGGAAGCCTCGTGGGAGACGTTCCTTCGGCAGGTACCGGTCGACGTCACGCTTGACGGTGTCCATCTAGGTGTTCATCCAGTTTTTGGTGAACGTCTCGGCGAGCATCTGGGTGTACACGTCGAGGTCGAGTGCCTCGATGATTGCCATGAGGGCGGGTGGTCCCAGGGCAGTTAGGTCGTCGTTGCAGATGACCATGGACCAGGTGGGGTCGATGCCGTTGATTTTGCGGGTGGAGACGTCTCGGTCTTCGGGGATGAGGGTCAGACGGGGGTTCTGGGAGTTCATCCAGCGGGTCGCGGCCCAGCCGTGATGGGCGAGGATCGATGTGGCGATCTCGTCCGGTACCGGGCGCTGAGCACCCTGTCGGCGTTTCGCCTGGGTGGCCGGTGGGATTTTCCAGGCGCCGGCGTTGAGCAGGCTGACCGCACCGTCGGTGCCGTGACGCACGACGAATGCCCGGTTGACCATCTGCAGCGGCCTCGGGTCCACGATCCGCTGGCCCTCGTCGCCTGCAGTGGGGTCCAGTGGGGCCGCCGCGAACGGGTAGGTGATGGAGCCGCGCGACGCGGCGATGACGTTCTGGAACAGCAGCGCCGTTCGCAGCGGGTCCTCGGGGTCGATCGCCTCGCCCATGAGCTTGCGCCCGAGGTCTGTGTCGAAGGCCTCCGACAGTGCGGCCTCTCCCCTGGTGGCGACCACCTGCAGGTACTGGGCCAGGGCGAAGTCGATGACGGCCGGGTGGGCCAGTGACTTGTCCGGACGGGGTCCCACATGGCAGGCCAGCGTGCCGCCGGAAGCAGCGATGATCTGGCTTTCGGCGAGCGTGCTTTCTGCTCGGGGTGCGGTGAGCTCGAGCCGGTTGTTCGAGTCTTTGCTGATGAGGAACATCGGCTCGGGTTCGATGTCGACCCCGATCAGTGCTGCCTGCTCGGCGAGCACCTGGTCGTTGATCTCCCGGTCCAGTACGGAGTAGAGACCGTCGGTGTTCGTGGAGATGATCCGGGCACCGGCGAGCGTCTGTGCCTGGCCGATCCGCCAGCTGAAGAGCTGACCGATGATGCGCATCGAGATGATCCGGTTGTTCATCCGGATCGGGTTCTTGTGGGATGCATCGCCTGCGCCGGACGCGGCGTTGAGGATGAGCTTCGTCCCGTTGCGCAAGGTGGTCAGGCGTTCCTTCTCAGCCGCGCGGAGGCCGGGCTGCTTGAGTTCGCGTCCGAGTCGTTCCTTGTCGAAGAAGATCGTTGCGTAGCGGTCTTCTCCCAGCTCGGGGTTGTAGAAGGCCCTCATGTTGCGCAGCAGGTTCGGGTAGTAGCTCGTGAAGTCCTCGTGGGTGACGTGGCCGGTCGAGGTCCGGGCGTATTTCGGGTGGAGCTTGGTGGACGCGTCCTCCTTGGCAACGAACAGCTCCGGTGCCTTCTTCGCCGCCTCCGTCCGGTACTCGGCCGACGTGGCCGCGGACTTTGCCAGCACCGTTTTGCCCCGGATGACGAACACTCCGCCGGGACTCATGCTGTCGGTGATCGCAACGTCCAGGGCTTCGTGGTCCGGGCGTTGTACCGCCAGGAGGCCTGCGGGGTCAGGGATCTGCGTCTGGGATCGCGTCAGTTGCTCTGCCTGGACTGGGTCGTCCTTCTTGGGTTTGCGGTACTTGACCTTCGCCGGGTCCGATCCGAGCAGTACGAGACGCTTGTCGACTGACGTGCCGTCTGGCAGGGCGAGCATGCTGTGCTGGCGCTTCGCCTCGGCGACGAAGTCTTTCGCGTCGGGGTAGAGGTGGCGGGCCAGGCCGAGCATCATCGTGCTGGCGCGGTGCTCCGCGAGGTCTCTGTTGAACCCGGCGATATCGGCCTCGGCCCCGTGGATCCCCCCGGTGGAGAAGGTCGCGAAGCACGACGACGGGGTCCCGTCGGCCAGGAAGTAGGGCAGGTTGTTGGGCGACTTCGGGATCTCCTTCAGCGACCGGACCGGGAGTCCGTACAGCTCGCTGTACTCCTCGGAGTCGTTGAAGTTCTGCCCCTCGATCGACCGGTAGTACGCGACGACCTGCAGGAAGTCCGTGTGCGCCTTCGCCTGTGCTGGGTTGGCGGCGCGATCGGGGGCGACGTGCTCCTCGAAGAACCGCACGCATTCGTCGAGCACGTTGACCTGGGCGATTCCGCGCTCGTGAGCAATTTCTGCGGCGGGGTAGACATACGAGACCTTCTCGATGTCGTTCAGGGGCGTGTGCGGGGCGAGGATGCGGCCGACGAACTTCGCCGAGGACGAATCGATGGTCAGCCGGTCGCGGCGTACCGTCTCGTTGCGGTTGAAGACGGTCTCGCGGTATTGGGTCAGTAGGCCGGCCTTGAGGTCGAAGGCGCTGGAGTACAGCGGGTGCTCGAACAGCTGGGCCAGGCCCAAACAGTCGGCGACGTTGTAGGCCAGCAGTTCGTAGAGCTCCTCGAGCGTCGTGATGATCGAGTCGTGGCCCAGCTTGTCGGATTCTTTGATCTGGTGCCCGAGCATGCCGAGCAGGCGCTTCAGCCCGACCTTGCGCTGCAGCTCGTTGAGCCGCGCGACGTCGAGGTGACGCCCGGACTGGAGCATCGCGCGGCGGATCTTGCCCTGAGGTGTGTCCCAGCCGAGGTAACCGGGCATGTACTCGATGTTCTTGGCATCGAACAGCTCGTCGTTGTGTGCGCGCAACGCGGCCGCGGTGATCGGCTTGAACTGCGGGCGCTGTGCGAGGACATCGACGAGAAGTTGTTCGGTCTCTGCGACGCGCTGCGGCGTACTCGCACTGCGGCGTTGCTGCTGTGCGTACGCCAGGCGGGCGCGGTGGTCGACGACGTCGGAGTACACCTCGGACAGGTACAGCGCCAACATGGTCGTGTCGTAGTTCATGGAGTTGTAGCCGGCGAGGAACGGGTGGACCGCCGGGTCAAAGCTGGGGTCGGTGTCACAGACGGGACGCAAGTCACCGGGGTATGAGGAGTCCTGCTCCGGATCGCACACCTGCTCTGCGTCGGAAAGCCCGATCAGTTGCGCCAGCCGCAGGTTGCCTCGGATGGTGTGGAGGTCGTATAGCGAAACCTCGACCTGTGGCAGCCCGGGGTTGCCGGTGCGGATCACCTCGACCAGCGAGCGGGTCTGGACCGCTGCGGCCAGCGTGGCGTCGTCGACGAGGTAGAAGACCTCGAGTGCATCGCGGGCCGGGTCCGGGCGCGGCGTGTAGGCGACGAGGCTGAACACATTCGACAAGGACTCGATGTCATAGAACGTGAACAGCGATGACTCCGCTGTGACGGGTGAAAGTCGCCGCCGGGTCTGGGTCCTCTCTTGGGTAGCAGGCATCGTGTCTCTCATTTCGTTCTAGGGGTCTGCAGAACCGGGATCTCGTCCGGGCACGACTTCATGCCGTTGAGCGGGGCTGGTCGTGTCAGGGCTCATCGGGGCTCGCTCCCGGAGCCGGAAGGGACGCCGCACCGGTCGCGGTCAGGGCATGGCGCAGTAGTCCGCGGTAGCTCGCCTGGAGCAGGGGTTTGCCGATCTTCAGCGGGTCGGTGCCCTTGTAGGCAGGGGCGTACCAGCTCTTCAGTTCGTACTCGGCGATCATCGGCTCGGGCTTGCTCAGCATCTGGCCGGGACGGATCTTGCGGTTCTTGTCCGGGCAGTGCCAGTCGGAATCGCCGTCGATGATGGCGACGAGGCTGGAGACGAATCGTTGCCGGCTGATCAGAGACCCGGACGGGGACGCCCGGAGGAACCAGCTCTTGAACAGGTCGTAGAGGAACGGGAATGGCAACAGGTCCCAGACGAACAGCTCGCGGAGCTCCTCCCAGAAGGACCTGACCGGGTCGTTCACCTCTTTGTACTCGGCGAGTACGGCCTTCGTCGCCACAGGCTCCGAGAGCTGGTAGTAGTTCCCCGGATCTGCGGCTCCGGCACGATTGATCGCGTACCACAGCGCGTACTCGAGGACCTCTGTGCGCTGTAGGTAGTCGTCCTTGATGTACTTGCGTTCTGAGCCGCTGAAGCTCTTTGTGAAGGGCACGAAGAGCTGCCGGCGGTAGAAGCTCTCGGACTTGTCCTTGGCTTTCGGGAATTCGTTGAGGCACTGCACCATGAAGCCGAGGAACTGGAACGCGATCGGCATCCGGTACTTGCGGTTGATCTGGATGACGTCGCCGGTCACGATCGCCTTGAGGTTGGCGGCCTTGTCGATGAGTGTTCCTACGTCGTTCTCGTCGACGATGATCGCGTTGGCCCTTACGAGTGGCTCCAGCGCGAAGTCCTTGCCGAAGTCGGACAGTGGGATCGAGGTGTGGGTACCGTCGCCGACCAGGTTGCGCATGAGCGCACAGAGCGTGCCCTTGCCGTTGTTGCCGCGCTCGCTGTAGAACCACGCGGTCTTGCCCCAGCGAACATGGGGCCGGACGATCGCGCCGATGATCTCCCAGATCAGATCGGCCAGTCCTTCCTGGCCGGGCTGGTCGAACATTTCCTCTAGCCAGGCGACGATCTCCCAGTCCCCGTCCTCGGGGTGGGTGATGACCTGCGGAGGCGCATCCTCGACGTAGTCGACGCGGCTCTTGGAGAGAAAGACGATGGCTGGGTCGAAGCGGTGGACCTTCTTGCCCTCGAAGTGGAACGTCCGGCCACCGATCTCGATGTCGCGGTCGGCTGTGCTGTACAAGACGATGCCGTTGTTGACGGCAAGCAGATCCCGGTGCGCACACCGCTGGGTCCGAGGGCTGTCCTCGCGCAGGATCGCGAGGACCTCTTTGAAGTCGTTCAGGGTGAGCTGGGTGTCGTAGCGTCTCGCAGTCGTGCGGAGGTCGTCTTCGCTCACGGTGTAGGTGCCGCGATTGACTCCGGTGGCGTTGTACATCGCGAGTAGGTCGTACTCGCGGTCGGTGTCCTTCGCGTTGGGCGCGATCCGGATGACATGGTGCAGGCGCAGGAGTATCTGCGCGATCTGCCAGCAGGAGAGGCGTCTGGCCAGTGGCAACCGGCCGTCACCCTTGGGGATCTTGACGTTCTCGGCCTTGATGATCGCGTTGCTGGCGGCAAGCAACTCCTGCTCCAGTAGCCGAGGGGTGGGTGCAGCGTCCAGGTCGAGGCCCGACAAGTAGGTGGTCGTGACATGAGTGACGATGAGGTTCTGCGGTGCCGCGGCTTGCGAGCGGCGGTCGAAGAAGTCGAGCAACTCGGTCAGCAGGGTCGCGGTTCTCGTCACCGGCGGCGAGGATCCGGTATCGCCGGGCGAGACGGACGAGCCGTTGCCCGTGCCGGAAGTGGTCATGCGTCGCCTCTTCGCATCGTGATGGAGACCCGTCGGCAGGGGGTGGGAAGCCGACACGGTTCGTCTCTGAATGGAACGTGTCCACCGACCCTATGTCATTCGAATGATTATCTGCAATCCATTGAATGATTATCTGAATGACTATCTGCACCCATGGGCGGGCTGCGTGGGCCGGAGTGCGCAGTCCGTGCAGCCAGGGCTGCTCGACGTCGAGCGGGCCCCTAGCAGCACCCGGGGGCGGCGTCAGCCGCCCGAGTTCGTCCCAGTGGGTCCGCTCGTCGGATGCGGCGGGACGTGGGAGGCGGCAGGCCCGGGCAGATCCTGGGCGCCCTGGGGCAGCGAAGGCTGTACCACGTCAAGTGGTACAGGCGTTTCCGCAGGTCAGATCGTGTTTCTGCGGGGCTTCTACCCGGGCTGTACCACTTCCCAAATTTGAAGTGGTACAGACAGAACGCCAGGTCAGGTGGGGTTTTAGTGCCCCTGTACCAGAGGTACCAGAGATTTCAGACCTGACATGCGCATGCCTGCGGGTGCGCCTGCGACCAGTCCGGGGTTCTCAGCCGGGCCCCACTCCCCTGCGACGCCACCGCGACGGCGGGACTCGGTGTCTCGGCCGTCCCACTGCTAGAGGACGGTGCCAGATCGGTGGTACCTCTGGTACATCGGGCCGAAATCCGCGTCTGACCAGGACAAACGGGTGTACCACGGGAATGTTCGCAGTGGTACGGGTGACTCGTGCTGTCGAATCCCAGGCCATGCGTTTCCCCAGGTCAGACCGCGGTTCGTGAGGTGTACCAGAGCAAGTGGTACATCTGGCAGCGATCTGCTCTGAACAAAGGTGCCCCGGACGAGACAGGAGGTCTCATCCGGGGCAGAAGAGCCGGCAGTAGCCGGCTTCGGGGTGGTAGGAGATGGCCGGCAGCAGTTCTCATCTTGCCGGGCAGCTGTGGGTGGACGACTGCCACTGCGGTCGGCCACTCGCAAGGGGAGGGTCATGGATGACTATTCGGGCTCTATTTGGATCACATCTGCATGATCTATTGATGGTTGTCGAATGATCTTTGATTCCGCTACGATGACAAGCAGACGGCAGGAGACTGTCGCCGTCGCCGTCGCTCTTGGCGGATGGAAACGTGAAGAGAAGGACCGGAGGGTATTCCCCGTGGGAAGGGATCCCTTCGGTCCTTCTCGTATGTCCTGCCCGATGCACGATCTGCGTCCGGTCACCGCCGGATCAGTACCGCGGCCGTCTCCGGCGTGAACGTCAGCTTCTGAAGATCGTGCTGGTACTCCGGGTACGGGGCGTCGGGTCGTTGGGTGCGCGAGCCGGTCCGCTCGATCACATAGACGATGTCGTAGGTGACCGAGTAGTTCTGGTTGCTGCGCACATAGTCTTCACGCTTGTCGAGCGTGATGGTGCTGAAGCCTTCGACCTGGTTCAGCTTCCGGTAGAACCGGCCAACCTTGCGCCTGGCACGGCGCTCGGCCTTGTCGCAGGACAGACCCCAGGCAGTGATGCGGTAGATGTGGGTGTAGCCGATGTCGAAGGTTGGGAAGTACTTCGCGCTAGCAAAGGCCAGACGGGATTTCGCCCTGAGCGTCGGCAGCAGCGCCGGAGCCATCAGCTCGCCGTCCGCGTAGACGCAGGTCTCGATGACAGCCATGATGATCAGCTCCTTTCGCTGCACTGACCGGCCAGCAGGCCGGCCGAACTCGGCTTTCCACTGTCCCCCGGTGACCGGTTTCACCCCGGTCACCCGGGCCTCGCCGCGCTACCTCGCGACCGGACTCGCACGAACAGGCAGGCGAGGCACCCAACCCAGGCCGCGCTGATCACCGTGACGCCGACCGGTGTCGCCAGCGCCTGGACGGCGTCCGGTGGAACCAGAGCTGCGGCAAGGTTGTACGCCGAGTGGAGAGCGACGACCTGCCAGAGCCCACGGGTGCGCTCGGCAATTAGTGCGAGCACGAGCCCTAGTGGCGCCGTCGCCACCGCCTGGACGAGGTTGCCGTGCATACAGGCGAAGATCAGCGACGTGAGCACTGCCGACGTCATGACACCTACCTGCTTGCGCAGCAGGGGATAGGTGAGCCCCCGCAAGAGTGCCTCCTCGCTGAGCGGGGCCACCACGAGAGTCAGCGTGATCACCAGCACCTGAGCCGACGCCTGCTCGGCTTCGCGGTGCCGGTCGAAGCCAGGAGACCCCACCAGCCCATAGAGCATGAGCGCGATCGTCTGACCAGCCAGAAATGTCACTGGCATTGCGAGCAGCACCCAGCGCCAGAACCCCGGGGATCGCTGCGTTCCGTCCATTGGCCCAGGTCCGGGATCGAAGGCGAAGGATCTGGGCCGCAGGTAGCGCGCGCAGCCAACAGTCACCGTGATGATCGTTCCGACGGCGATCGTGGCAACGACCGGGTTCCGGATCCACACCAGGACGAGCGCGGCGAGCAGGATGTACCCGCCGGGAACGCCGAGCATCACGAGCACGCACCAGCCGATGCGGCGCGATGCCGCGAGAGGCGGCTCGGTCCGCGGTCTTCGGTCAGTCTCGGTGGTCGTCACAGCGGCTCCGTGATGACCACCTGGAGACGGGTCTCGCCCATGAACGTGTTGAGCTGGAGTCTCCCGAGGAAGCGCAACGCCTCCAGATCGTGGCTGGTAGCGGTCTGAGCAAGCCTGTCATGGTGCTCCTCCGCCGCGTTCCACCACAGGCAGGCAAGACCGGTGCCGGTGACGAGTCGCAGGTGCTGCTTCTCGGTGCCGATCCGGTCCACCCTGAATCCGTCGAGCGCGACTTCGAAGACCGGCTCGACGAAGCCGTGGCCGAACGGGCGCAGTGTCTCGATACGGCGCACCAGCTCGATCAGTGGTTCGACGTCGGTCAGTGGTGCGTCGCACTCGGGGCCTGGACCGAGCATGAGGTCACTCACCGGCCCGATCGAGTCTGCGGCGGCGAGCATTGCGGCGCGGGTTGCGCTTTCGAGGATTGCCGAAAGCTTGTCGAGCGCTGCGGCGGTGCGCAGTTTCACGCCACACGCCTGCTGGTGACCGATGGCCCAGAGGTCCTCATGACCCTCGAGCGCGGCGATGATCTCGAACCAGGCCGGGGCCCTGCCAGACCCGCTCACCGGCTCCGACGGCGTCGCCGGCCGGTTCAGCACGACGACCGGGTGACCGTGCTTCTCCATCATCTGGTTGGCCAGCAGGCCGTACATGCCTGCAGGGGCGGCAGAGAAGTAGACCCATGGCGCCAATGGCTGGTCGCCGTCGGCCAGCTCGGCCAGGTGCTCGACGACCAGTTCCTTGCGGCGTTCGTTGTTCGCGATCACCCGTTGAGCCGCTGCGAGCTTCTGGTTCGTGGTCGGGCTCGTGAACACGGCGAAGCAGTCGGACAAGGGTGTGCCGATCCGCCGGGGGCTGTTCATCGCCGGGGCGACATAGAAGCCGTAGAAGCCTTCGTCGATGTCGTCGACGCTTCGGACCTTGCCTGCCTGCGCGAAGGCCTTCAAGAGGACCGCGAAACCCTCGAACGCCGCCAGGTACGCCGCATCGTGCTCACCAGGCTGTGCGGCAAGCAGCTGCAGGAGCGTGGCTTTCTGGACATCGATGCCGTCGGGATTCGGGTCCAAGCCGCCATAAGGGTTCGGAACCGTCCTCGGCGCGGCCGCGCTCAGCAGCCGGGCGATTGAGAGCGAGTCCCGCACCAGTTGCCTGTTCTCGTACAGCACGGGCATGACGTCGGACACGGTACCGAGGCCGGCGAACAGGCGTAGCAGGCGAATGGCCCAGCGCTTTGATGGCTGGTGTGCCGCGGTATAGGCCTCCAGCACCTGGTAGAGAACGTGGGCGCCGCAGATCCCACGCAGAGCGTAGGTCTCATCGAGGCGGCACGGGTCGACGGTCACGTCGGCTGCGCTGCCGGGAGCGAGTTCCTGGTGATGGTCGGTCACCAGGACCTTCCACCCCAACGCCTGTGCGGCGCGCACACCGGCATGGGAGTTCACTCCCCCGTCACAGGTGAGCAGCGTGGTCGTCTCCGGGTAGTGCCGGTGGATGTCGGCGATGTCCTCGATGGTCAGGTCGTGCCCGCGGCCGTAGTCGGGGATGTAGAGGTTCACCTCGAACCCGAGCTCCTTGAGCCCCGCGAATCCGAGAACGCCAGAGGCAATGCCGTCCATGTCGAAATCGGGAGCTACGGTGATTGTGCCTCCCGAACGACGGACGCCTTCAAGCGCGGCCACCATAGTTTCGAGGTCCTTCAGCGCGTCGTGCTTCTCGCAGTCGATGGCCTTGAGGTACTCGTCGGTCCAGCCCCTGCGCTGGCGCAGGAGCGCGAACAGGTCGGACCTGGTTCCGGCACCCTGCCACTGGCGATCGGAGTCGACGAAGGTGGGGGTTGTGGTCATCATCATGTCCTTGCTGATCGAATGATCGTCTAATGCGATTTTAGCAGCGCGAACCTCTTCTTGATGCTGTTATCACATCATCTTTGCTTAATCTATAGGAATCGTCATCCAATGACTTTTCATAGATCAGTCAGTGGTTTATGGTCGACACCATGGCTAAGCGAAGCGTCGTCGAGTCGGACCTCAGTAAGCGTCCGAATGCCGCGACAGTCACGTTCGCGGTCGGTGACGAGTGGTATGAGATCGACCTCACCGCCAAGGAGCGGCGCGAGTTCGAGGCAGATCTGAAGAAGTACGTCCAGGCGGGCCGCAGAGCCGAGCCGAGGAAGCAGCGGCAAGTTCCGGAGATGACTCCCGAGGAGCGCGAGACGATCCGGGCCTGGGGTCGGGACAACGGCTTCAATGCCCAAGGCATGGGCCGGATCAGCAAAGAGTTGCAGGCTGCCTACGACGAAGCGCACGGGATCGACACGGCCAGCCGCAAAGCAGCGCCGAAGCCGCGTCGGAGCGCCGGGCCTGAGGTCCCCGCGATGACTCCCGAGGAACGGGAGACGATCCGGGCCTGGGGCCGGGACAACGGCTTCAATGCCCAAGGCAGGGGGCGGATTAGCAAAGAGTTGCAGGCCGCCTACGACGAAGCACACGGGATCGCCCGGGAGAGATAGCCCCCGGTACGACCCGAACCGATCGTCGCCTTGGGCTCTGAATTCGAGTCCGCAGCGGGCGTAGGCCTATCGGTCCGGCTCCAACATCACACCGGACGCAGCGAGGGATGCATCACGTCGAAGGTCTCGATGCCTGCCTGGATGGCTCGGGTCCGGCAGTCAACGGTGCCATGGGAGAAGTGCCCTGCCACCAGCGGCATGAGCTGTTGGTCGTGCGATTGCGGGCATCGCGGCCTGCGGCACAGGTCGAGGAAGGCCGTGCAACGCACGGCGCTGCCCTGCTTTAGCAGGGCCACGACGAGGTCGACCATCTGCTGGTTGCGGATGAAGCCGGCCCTCTTGCCATAGGTCTTCCAGTCGGCGGGAACGGGCAGAACCTCGAACCCCTCGGCCCGCCACAACATCTCAGCCATGGCGTCCGCGCCGCGACCGTCACGATCTGCCGGACAGTGCCCGGACACCAGCAGCGGGCTGGTCACGCCCGACGGTCCCCAGCCTTGCCAGCCCTCGCGGTAGGCGGCACGCATGCCGATCTCGTCGTCCCAGCTGCGCGCGCCGGTGACCAGGTCGACGTGTGAGTACACGGGGCTGCGCGGGTTGTTCACGATTCGCGCCGCTGCGGCATCGTCTGGAGTGACGTGGGGCATGGTAAATCCTCTCGTGCGATGAATCATCTGCGAGACGTGTCCTGCTCAGTTGCGACTGGCAGGCGGGTACAGGAGGACGTCGACGCCGGCCTCGGCGACCGGCGTCAGAGATTCGACGATGCGGTTGGATACGTCGCTCCAGTCGAGTCCTCCGAGGCCGCAGCCAAGAGGCGGGATGGCGATTGATCGGGCTTGGGATTCGATGATTACCTGTCGAAGGGCGACGAGCCCCGCTTCGATCCACTGGAGCTTCGATGGGTCGCGCCAGTGTTCTTTCGTGGGGAAGTTCGCGACCATCACTGTGCGCGGCGAGTGTGTTTCCACGATGTGCACGTCGATGGATCCTATGGACACGAGAGCGGACTGGCAGCGATCGCGGTAGGCGGCGAACATGCTCGGGTAGCGCTGTTTGAACTGCAGGGCGAGACCGGCGCCCATGACTCCTCGTGTGTTGACGGCATTGACGAGGATGTCTGCGCCACTGCCGAACAGGTTCGTCCCGGGGGGCTGCAAGATGATCGGCATGATGACTCCAGCATTCAATCGGTAGCGGGCTGATGGCGTGCCTGGCCGGCGGCGCATGCCCTAGTCGGCTGCTGACGCTGAGACCTCATAGGCCATCACGTGCGCAACCGTGTCGATGCATCCATGTCTGTCGACCAAGTGCTCATACACGACGTGCTCCAGGTTGCGGCTGCGCAAGATCGAGTCGCAGTCAGGTACAGGGCATTCGACTGCAATCGTGATCAGAGAGACGTCGGTGGTCACCAGGCACGCTCCCGAAGGCGAGCCGGTCGACAGGGGACGGCTCTCAGCTGATGCGTCACGTGCGTGCGCTGGTGTGAGGCATGATTCACGGAACTCTCCTCAGGGGTACAGGAACTGGGCTTGGCCCGACTACTCCTGTTCCGTCCCGTGCCAGCTCTGCTGGCTCTGAGCCGTTTCAGCTAGCTCGAGGTCGTCGCCTCGGCCGCTCACTCGATGCGCCCGCAGGGCATCCATTCATCGATTGCTGGCGACGAGCGCGGCGGCTCATCCATGCCATCTGGGCATGCCGAGCGCAGCGAGGTCAGGGAGCGCCAGCGACCGTTGGAACCTGTCGGCTATGCCGACCAACACGTCCTCGGAGCGCAGCGCAGAGGGCCGAGCGGAGCGAGGTCTGCTGGACACGTGTTGCCAGGTTCCCTTATGCCCTTTTTCTTCTCCGCCTTCTGTTCCACGTCCGGAGCGTTAGCGGAGGACTGGAACGCTGGTGTATCAGGCGAAATCGTTGGTACGTACCGGTCCGGACTCTGGGTCATCTTGCGTGGAGCGCGTGTACGGTCCGGTGCTGTTTCGCCTGGTCTTGGCCCTCTGATGCTGTTCGCTCTGATCGGCGCGCGTGGCACCGCCGTACGGATGCGTCTTCGCAGTCTCGCGAGGTACGAGCGGCGCACTCTTCCTCCGTCTGTACGGATGCTCGCCTTGGTGGGTCTTCTAACCGCCTACGGCTCCGCAATACCTTGCCGCTAGCGGCTACCACAGCGGCGCCACAGGGTGGTCCGACGCTCTATCGCTGCGGTGGTTGGCGCTGTGGATCCACAGGCTGTTGCGCCGCGCAGCGGTTTGCCCCCTCATCGTGTGCCGGAGTTCGATTGGGCTCTTTTGGGCCGGCATCCGTGACGGTCGTCGGCATCGCTCGTACGACGGCTGTCGTTCCGGCACTCGTTGCATCGCGCCCGAGGTGGGCCGCAGGCCCTTCACAGCTACTGCGCAGCAGTCGTGGGCGCATCAAGAAGAAGGCCCCGAGCGCAGGGCTTGGGAGTGCCGCCCGGGACTCATCCGGTCTCCGTATGGGCCCAGTCCCGTCCAGATCTCGCCTTAATGGCGTGCGTCCCTGGGCTGTGGGAGGACCGGGGCGCATCGCGGTCTGCCGCCGGTCCCGTCGACAAACGTCAGGCGTTGCGCTCGGGGTCGATGCTGGGCATCTGCTGGACCAGGGCCTGAACCGGGGCGGCCCGGATACCAGGCCTGTCCCCTATTGGAGCGCTGACAAGACCATCAACGGGCCACGGCAGGAGCTGGCGGGTGGGCTCGGCTGGGTCTGATCGACGTCCTTGCCGGGCCCCGAGGTGACCCCGAACGAGCATAGGTCTTTAGATGGTCTTTAAAAGGTTTGCAAAAGACCATTAAATACTCATAGGATGAGCATCGGATAGAGGACTCAGGGGCGACCTGGCCGAGTCCCGTAGACGAGGCCGAGGAGAGTGCACGGATGACCAAGACCAGTCAGCCAGAGGCGGCAGATCCGCGGCGGCTTCGCTGGAGCGTTCCCGCAGCAGACGTCTCGGTGAACCAGTGGCTCGACCTCCAAGAGAACATCTCGGGCTCGCTCCGGCTGCTGATCCGCGAATCGATCGAGCGCGATGGTTACATCGACGTCGTCAACAAGCCGGTAGAGCAACTGCTCCGCCCCGGACAAGCCCAGCCGGGCGCTACCGCGGCAACGAAGCCGGCCCACCTTTCGCAGGCGGAGTCCGTCGTTCAGCGAGGCGAGCCACACAACCAGCTGAGCGATGCACCGCCGGCAAAGGCACACGACCATGCGTCTTCGACCGCGGATCGACTTTCCGGGCCGGTCGAGTCCGCCGATGAACCCGCGGCTGCACCGGCAGCCACAGCCGCGCAGCACGAAGCGCCTGTGGTCCGGGAGCAGGTCTCCATCGACGAAATCATGTCGTCCACCCGCCGGTAGTCCAGTGCCCGCCGCAGTGCCGCAGATCACCAGACCATGCAAAAGAAGGATCCAGACATGAGCGCAGAGACCATTACCCTTACCGGCGGTATCGACGTTGGCAACGGCTACGTGAAGGGCGTCATTCGCAACACAGAGACCGGCGTCTTCGACGAGATCGACCTCCCGTCAGCGGTCGTGTCAACGACCCGTCAGAACCCGAAGGTGCCGCTCCCGGACGCGACCGCCGCCGAGGTGCTCGGCGATGATGCCGCAAAGGCTGGCGATGATTTCTACAACCGGCTCGACTGCACGATGACCACTCCTCTGATCGCCGCCAGCGACCGCCGCATCTTCGGTCGCTCGTCGCTCCACGCGCGCGGGTCGAAGTTCACCGAGTTCGAGGTTTTGGGCAAGCACAGCAAGGTCGACCAGGAACTCGCCAAGGTGCTCGTGCTCGGCGTCTTCGCAGCCAAGGCGCTGCGCGACCACGTTCGTGCAGCGGGCACTCTTCCCGACCGCGAGCTGCGTGTGAGGATTCGCGCCGGTCTGGCTCTGCCGATTTCTGAGTTCGTCGCGCGCCGCCATACCTACGCCGCCGAGTTCATGGGCGCTGCCGGCACTGCCGCGCCAGTGGTGCACCTGGTCACGATCAAGAACTTCTCGACGCCGGTCTCGGTTCGTCTCGAGTTCGTCGACGTCCAGGTGATGGCCGAAGGCGCGTCGGCCCAGTTCGCCATCACCGACAAGGGCGAGCCGCTCGCGCAGGCCCTTCTCGACGATCTCCGCGGCCGCCAAGGTCACCTCGCCGAGGACGTCACCGCTGCCCACCTGGTGGCGGTCCGCAACACCATCGGCGTCGATGTCGGTGAAGGCACGGTCAACTTCCCGGTCTTCACCGACGGCAGGTTCAACCCCGAGGCGGCCTTTACGCTCGAGCAGGGCTACGGCACCGCGCTCATGAACGCCATGGAACGCATGAGCGAGTCGGACTCCACATTGCAGTTCACGTCACGCAAGCAGCTCGCGGACTTCCTCCAGGGCGAGCCCTCAATGCTGCAGAAGGGTAGGCACGAGCGGGCGGCCGGGTTCGTGACCGATGAAGCGAGGTACCTGGTCGATGAGATCGTCTCGGCATTCGGTGACGTTCTCTCCCAGGCCGGCGCGACGACCGAGGTCGTCTACGTCTACGGCGGCGGCGCTGGACCGGTCCGCGAGCTGCTGCACCCGGCACTCCTGCAGGTGGCCGGCGACATTCCGGTGCTTTATCTCGACTCGAGCTACTCGCGGCACCTCAATCGCGAGGGCATGTACATTGCCGCGCGCCACGTGGAGATCGGCAGCATGGCGCAGAACGAGACCACTGCTGAGGTGGCTGTCTGATGGTCCCGCCTGTCCTCATGCCGCATTTCGACGATGGCGTTGGCGGGCCTGCATCGTGAGTGGCTACCGGGAGATTGTGAAGCTGCTCGAGGCGAACGCCGGCGCGAAGCGTATGTCGGAAGTGTTCGACGACTTCGTCGAGATGTCCGCTCTTGCTGTCCGGAACGCGGTGGATTCCTGGGGGTACGACGAGCGCGAGGAGCAGTACCTGCGCGTTGCGGGTCGCTACGACCGCGAGGAACTGAACCGCTTCGCGCACGCCCTCGCGCTCGTCGTGAATGCGATGGCGGAAGCACCGTGCGACGTACTCGGCCGTCTCTACATGGAACTGGAGCTCGGCAATGGCCGCCTCGGACAGTTCTACACCCCCTACGACGTCGCCAGGCTCATGGCAGGGATGCAGATCGACGCGATTGCCGAGCGGGTCCGATCCCAGGGTTTCGCGAGGCTGTACGAACCGGCGTGTGGAGCAGCCGCGTTCATCGTCGCCATCACTCAGGAGATGCGGACCGCCGGATTGAACCCCCAGACCCAGCTGCACGTGACGGCAGAGGACATCGCACCCCAGGCCGTCCACATGGCCTACATCCACCTGTCGCTGCTCCATGTTCCCGCGGTCGTGCACCGCAGAAACACCCTCACCATGGAGACGTTCGACAGCTGGCGAACACCGGCGCACATCCTCGGCGGATGGGGCTGGAAGTTCCGCCATGCCGACGCGGTGGAGAGAGCGCAGAAGCTGCTCGACTCGGCGCCGCAGTCCGACAGTCCTCCGTTCACCACAACGCCGTGCAGGACGGCTCCAGGCTGCGCCGACCTGGATTCGGGTCGTAGCCGACGGCTTCTCCTGTCACCGCCAGGTGACCCGATTGGCAAGCCCCTGATACCTCTGGGGACGGCTCGATAGACAGACGGCCTCAGCGAAAAAGAAGCCCTCCCGGATCAGAGAGATCCAGGAGGGCTTCTTCGGGGGAAACTAGGTCGTTGAGCTGTGACGTGCGCGGATGACCATCAGCAGCTCGCCGAGCATATTCGTACCGGGAGTCTGCTCATGCCTCGGGCAGAAGCACGAGCCCCAGTACTGGTTGTAGTCAGGCTTTGAAGCTGACCGTTGACCGTTTGAAACTGTGGATCAGCGGAGACCGGCGATGGTTGTGATCGGGTGCTATGTGCGGTGTCTGGACCGTGTATCGATCCTCGTGACCTTGCTGGCGGCTTCGAGCCGTTGGGTGAGTCGAGCGTTCTCCAGGGCCAGCCGCTGGATGTGGGCGGCGGCGAGCTTGATGTGGTCGGAGAGATCTCGGTTGGCTCGACGCAGTTTCGCGTTGCGTTCGACAAGGCGGTCATAGCGGCTGGCGCCGCGTGGCTGATCCTCTGGAGGGGGTGTGGTTCGAGCGGTGCCGATCTCGCTGGCGATGGATGGGAAGTGGCGGCGGAAGGTCGTGTTGCTGAGCCCGAAATGACGGGCGAGAGCAAGCACGCTCGGACGCCCGCCGGTCTGCTCCGCGCGGTCTAGCTGCTCGCGCAGCACTTTGCGGACATGGACTTCCGAAGGAACGTCAGCGTGTCGGCTCATGAGCTTGCGTGCGGCTCGTCGGGTAGGGCGTTGCGGATCAGGAACACGTCGATCTCGTTTCGGCGGCTGAGAACACGGTGGTGAAGCAAGGGCGGTAGCGGCGGCGACGTGGCGAGACGGGCATCGAGTCGACGGATCTCCTTGTGAAGGGCCGCCGTGTTCTCCGAGGTGAGGGCAACGTTGCGGCAGGCAAATGGCTGGCAGCCGCCGTGATCGGGCAGCCCTTCGCTGCGGCCGCGCTTGGCGCGCTCGCAGAGAGCCTTGGTGTGGTCGTGGACGCAGGTGATGTATTCACCGGGATAGACGCCCGGATCGTTCTTCTTCATGATGCGCAGGAGCCTGTGCCTGTCGAGCACGACTTTGCCCTGGTAGAGGGCTTGATCACCGAGTTCGTCCAGCCGCTGGGCGGCTTCGGTCGCTGCAGGGCCGCCGAGGTGGTGATGCTCGTGTGCGTCGATCATGGTCATGAGGTGCTCACCGCGGGCGAGTGCTTGTTCGCTTTCGACCTCGGCTCGGAAACCGGCCTCGCTGGTGCCCGCGTAGCCCTCGAACATCTGGATGCCGTGGTGGCGGTATTGAACGGCTCCGGCGATGGCTCCGCCCGGCTGACGGGCGATGAACCAGGCCAAGGTGCGTCGGAACTGCCGGGTGTGCAGGTGCCAGACCTGGCCCTTGACGTCGGGAATGACGTCGACGCGATCGTGGCGGGCGCAGAAGGTGTTGATCCAGGTGACGAGGATGTTGAGCTGGATGTTGGTGCTGGTGTTGGTCAGCGCGGTAGTGGCTGAGGACGGTTTGCTGCCCGGTCCGTGCCCAAGCCTCGCGAACAGGTGGTCGACCTCGGGTGGATGCAGCGCTTCGAGGACGCCGATGGCGCGGGTGACCGGTTCGCCGACCACCCAGGTCGCGGGGACGCCTCTCGGATCGTTCTCGCCTTTGAACGCGAGGCTATTGACCTTCCATCGGTAGGCGATGCCGTCGGTGTCGCGTTCGATGCGCACCGAGCCTCGACGGAGGTGCTTGACCTCGCTGTCGCGCATGCCCGACAGGTAGGCGATGACGACGTAGCAGGCGACCTGAAGGTGACGGGCCAGGCGGGCGACACTGTCGGGGTCGTTGTGGTTGGTGGCGAACCCATCGATCCAAGCCCGGCCGTCGAGTTCGACCGAGATCGGGGTGTCGAACGTGGTGTGAGACGAGACGCCGACGACGTCGACAGCAGCGTCCACGAGTTCTTGGTTGCGTTCGATGCTGTGGCGCGCGATGCCGAGCTTGGTCGCGACGAAGTAGACGTTGACCACGCCATTCCTGCCCGGTAGCGGCTTGTTCCGGGCAACGTGGTCGTCCAGGAACGCGGCAAGGACGGAGCGGGCAGCACCAGGGTCGCCGGTGCCTTGGAGACGGTTGGGGTCGCGGAACGCCCTCCATTCCTGATCCGCGGCCAGGATGTCCGGAGAGAACAGGTCAACGAACCGCAGCGACCACGCGACCAGAGGTCCCAGAACCTGCTCTGGAACCCGGTCGGTGGTGTTTTCCCGAGCATGACGCGGTGCTTGTGGCTCTGCCCAGCCCTCGACGTGGAGTGGATCGATGCTCAGCCAGTCGATCGTGAGGTGGCTGCGCCACCGCCAGAAGTAGCGCACCGCCACTCGCGCAAAGGACCGAGCGTTGTGCGACTTCGGCAAGGTCTTGACGAGAAAGCGTTGGTAGCCAAGGAGATCATCGGCGGTCAGCGCCGCCAAGGTAGGTGCGGACTCGTCCGGCCCGGCGCGTTCGGCGAGCCAGTTGAGGAACCGGATGTGTTCGGTGAACAACGTCCGGACCACGCTCATCGCGGGCCGCTTCTCGTGCGCAGGCGGCTCACCGGACAGCAATCCATGACACAAGTCCTTGCATGCCAAGCGATAGCGAGCGGGAATGCGACGGAAGTCGAGGATGTGGGAACGCTCGTGTGCCTGCAACTGCGCAGGGCGCAGCCGCCAGACGTCCTCACCGAGTCGTGCGGTCGACTCCAAGACCGTGCCAGGCATCAGTTCTCGCCCGGCAAGGACGAACGCGTCCTCGGCAAGGGCGGCCGGTGTGGCGGCGGCGGCCTTCACGGCTGTTCCCAGGGTGCTTCGACCAGGTCGAGGAGGGCATCCGCGGACTTGCGGTGGCCGGCTTGTTCGAGTTCCTGGGGGCTGAACTTGGCGAGGATGTCGCGGGTGATGGCGGCCCAGGTCGGGCCGTAGCGGTTCCACCAGTCGGTCTCGGATATGCGCAACCTGCAGGTGTTCAACGCATCGAGCAGGCCGAGCAGCCTCGGGAGGTGATCGGCGGTGACCAGGCAGTTCCCGCAGTGGAAGCAGTCGAGGAACGAGCTGGAGCAGGTGCTGCCGGTCGCGGGATGGTGATCGTGGTCGACGCAACCGGTCCAGGCCGTGTCCAACTGCCCGTCGACGGCCTGCCGGGCGGTCTCTGGGTCGAGTCCGGCCTGTTCGAGCCGGTCGGCCTCGGTCGGCCCTGCGACGACGAGAAGGGCGCCGCCTGCGGCGGTCAGGGCTCGTTCGTGCGCGTCCAGGGCTGCGCGTTCAGCCTCGGAGACGGCATCGGCCATGACCTCGTGCGCCCAGTCGAGCATGGTCGGGTCCGACCGCAGATAGCTGTTGAACAAGACCGGCATGGTGTTGCTGCGTGCAGCGGAGGGCAGATGGCCTCCGAGCTGCTTGGTGCGCCGGACGTCGACGCTGGTCTTGATCCGGTTGAAGGAGACCTTCAGCGCGACCGGGTCGGGCTCGGCGGCCGGTTCGTCTCCCTCCCGTCGAGCCGGTGTAGGCGCAGGATCGGCGAGCACCGGGTCGTGTCGTTCGGCGGCCCATTTCGACAACGCGAGGTCCCGCCCGTGCAGCGTCGCGGAGAAGACCGCGGAGTGCTCGGGGGTTCCGCGTTCGCCGTCGCGGTGTCGGTTGCCCCAGACGCAGAACAAGTGGGGCGAACCGCAGACCGCCCGGCTGCGGGCGGTCAGGGTCAGCAGGAGCAGATAGATCCCGCCAGGGGTGTGTAGTTCCCGGCTTGGCGGCCCGATTTCCCAGGTGACCTTCTCGAACCATTTGCGCGG
This sequence comes from Kribbella albertanoniae, assembly GCF_004348455.1. GTDB lineage: Bacteria > Actinomycetota > Actinomycetes > Propionibacteriales > Kribbellaceae > Kribbella > Kribbella albertanoniae. Next base: position 99,072 of record NZ_SMKA01000001.1, on the reverse strand, counting down.
TCCGCGGCGACGTTTGATCACCTCCAGCTCGACGGCGCGGCCGTCGAGAACGCTGTGGGCAGCGGGCAGCTCCTTGAGCGTTTCGCCGTTGCGGCCGGTGACCGCGGCCAGGAGCACCATCAGCGGCGCCAGGTCCCGAAACGTCAGGAACAGGTGGCTGGCCAGGTTGATCCGCTTCGGCAGCATCACCGCGCCCCAGCCGAGCATGTCGGGGACCGCGCCGGTGTCCGACATGATCGCCAGCGCGGCGGCGAGTTCCCGATCCGCCGCGGCGACCGCGTCGGGGTCCTGTTTGTAGCGGGCGACCAAGTCCTCGCCGGCCTTGATGCGGTCCCGGATCGCGGCGACGTCAGCGCGTGCGGCGGAGACCAGGCGGGTCAGCTCGCCGTTGGAGTAGCCGGGTTCGCCGCCCAGGTGGTTGCGGCCGGGTAACCGCTGCTGCAGGAAGTCGACCACCCCGGTGTCCAGCAGGTGCCCGATCTGCCCGGCGAGCAGGATGCCGCGGACATCGCGGAGATCGGCGTGGCCCAGGTAGACGTTCCCGGCAGCGCGGTGCCAGTAGAACGCCTTGATGTCAGCGAGCGTCAGCCCGTCCGGCGTGAACGGTGGGGACGGGCGTTGTCCGTGGAGGAACCGCATCAGCCTGCCCAGGGCCATCCAGGCGTTCCGCGCCGAGGTCAGCGTCCGCAGGGTGCCCTCCGGTCCGACCCGTTCGGCGAACGCCGACGCCAGCAGTTCGTGCCAACCGGGCAGCGGGAGCCGGCCGAAGGCGAACTCGTGTCGACGGTCGTCGTCCCCGTGGAACGCGACCGTGACACCACCACCGGCCTGTCGCTGGACCGCGGGCGGCGGCTCGTAGTCACCGGTCGGCTGCGCGGTAGGACGCCCGTAACGGGTGCTCCCGCGGCCTGTACGGGTCATGCCGCCCCGCCGGTCACAGTCGGGACCTCGTCTTCGACCGGTGGTGCGTGGGCGTCGCCGAGCTGGGACAGCGGAGTGTCCCGCGGGTCCTCCCAGCCGTCCGGAACCAGAGCCATGCGGGTTTCCATCTCCAGTTCCTGCAAGGCATGCAGGTAGATCCCGGTCGTCATGACCGAGGAGTGCCCCAATCTCCGCCGGACCCAGCCCAGCGGATCGCCGAAGATCCGCGTGTAGTGCCCGCGCTGTTGTGGGGTGAGCTCGGCCAGGTCCGCGAGGTGGCCGCGCTGCAATTGCTCCAGAGTGATCACCGCGAAGGAGTGCCGGAGTAGATGCGGGTGGCAAACCAGCGCCACGCCGTGATCCGAGCAGCGGGCGTTGGCCGTGGCGAACACGCTCTTCCAAGCTGAGACCGTCAGCGGCATCCCGTCCTCGCCGAGCCAGAACAGAGCAGGTTCGAGCCCGTCCTCGGTCTCGATGAACAGCCGTCGCCGTTCCTTCGGGGTCAGCTCACGCAGCTTGATCCGCTGCCGGGCCGCGCTCCCGACCTGGCGCACGACCGTCGGCCGGGACAAGTCCGAGATGACCAGCGGCCGGCGAACGTCGCGGTAGCGTCCCGCCGCCCGCGCGTTGTCGACGACCTCGGCCCGGTCGAACTCCGCATACGACGCCAAGTCCTGGACCACACCCTCCGGTGTGTAGATCCAGCGAGCCGAGAAGTACTTCGCGATCGGTCCCGGCAGCCAGAACCGCTGATAGCCGCCCATCCCGCGCGGGGTCGGGATCTCCAGCACCGTCAGGCTCGACTGCTCGGTCAGTCGCATCCCGGTGCGGACCATCAGATCCGCGTATGTCGCGTTCCGTGACGCCCACCGGCCCCGGAATCGGGTGTTCGGGAGCCCGTCGCTGCCGTAGCCGCGGAGTCCGACGTCGCGCCATCTGCGGTAGGACGCTGGCGGGAGCCATTCGATGCGTTGGCCGTTCTCGTCGTGGGAGTAGGTCGCCGGGACCGTCTCCGACGAGGAACCCCTCCACTGAACCGCGCCGGGTGGTGCCGATCGGCGCCGTCGTTGCGGGATCGGGTTCGCGCGGGCGTGGCCTGCCTTCACGGCCCAGACATAGAACTGGTTGACGTGGGAGACCTCTTGGCTCCAGGTCGTGCCGGCCACCCGCGGCCCGTCCTCGTCCCGGCGACGCCACTGGTGAAAGGCCAGGTGATCGGCCTCGGTGGCATCGCGCCACGAGCGGCCAGACCTCGCGCTCCACAAGAAATCGAGGAACCGCTTCAAGGCTCCGGCTTGGTTCACGCGGGTGTTCTCCGGTGCCCCGACAACCTCGTGAGACAGAAAGTACGAGTTCAGCGCGACGTCGTACTCGAACGACGGTGACAGCAGGTAGGGAGTTCCGTCCGGAACATCCTCGGCGTCCAGGCAGATCGACAGGTCGGACGGCAACCCGGCCAGAAACTTCATCGGTTCGCCGATGGCCGGGAGATCCCGAGCCGTGTAGAACACCTGCCACCTTGATCCACAACTCACTCAGGCAAATTACACGACCTCTAACGGTCAGTGACCATGCGAGTACAACTCACGCTGCATCTGCGGCGTCGAGTTCCCGACGAACCCGGTCACTTCGTTGCTGCGGAAAGAGATCGAGCGTGAGCCACCGCCCCACGAGCGGGTTCTCGCCCGGCGTCAGCCAGACCGGAACCTCGCGGAGCAAACCGCGCAGCGCCATGTCCGAGGTGCCGCCCGAGGCTAGAACGAAGTGATCATGGAAGGCGACAATGAGCTGGGGCCGGTCCTGCAGCAACATCCGCGTATTGCGGTCTGGCCCGGCCATCCGCCAGTCCTTGGGCCGGGCTCGGCGCTCGGCGCGCCAGTCGACCGGATGGCACCTGTGCCGGTCATCTGACAGGCCGCGCCGCTCGCACCACTGGTGAGCCGCTTGATCCGCGCCCGTCGCGGCGCCCTCGATCACGACCAGCCGGTCACCATGCCGAGTCGCAAGCCGATCCAACACAGCCTCCACCGTCCTCGGCCACGGCCAGCGGCGACTTCCGCAAAACAACACCCGCGGCTCGTCCAATTCGAACTTCACAGGTGCCCTCCTGTCCCCACGTGGTCACTGACCGAACGTGCACAATACTGGTCGTGCCAGTGATTTGTCTCCACCAGCACGCGGCCCTCGGTACGCACGAGTTGGTAGCGAAGGGCAGGGACCGCGAATTTGGCGGTCAGCACTTGCCGCATGGCCCAGACCCGCACGCCGGCATCCCAACCGGGCCGAAGGGTCACCCTGCGCCCGCGGCGCTTGCTCTCCCCCGGCGTCGGCGCCTCGAGCACGTGATGCTGCTGGTCTTCGTCGACGGTCTTCAACGCATTGAACGCATGCTCCGCCGAGGCAACCTCGGCGTCCAGGAGCGGCATGAGGAACGGCGTCTGGTCAAAGTTCGACAGGAAAGCGAGCTCTCCGGCGAACATGGGTGACTGATCGAACTGGCCCACGGCTATCACTCCAACTTGTATCCACTCATCTGGCAGGGCGCCCCCGAATCAGCTGTGCTGATGCCTGAGGAGCACCGCTGAGCGCAGAAGGGCAGATGGGTCGCTGGAGCGAGGCTTACAGAGACGCTGGCGCGATCGGAGCGGGCAGCTCACAGCACAATGCCAAGCTCGCCGGCCAGCTCTTCCAACTCTGCCGCGAGCCGGCACAGGTCTGCTGCGGCCGCCGACCAAGCGAACTCAGATGTTGCCTCCAGCCCCATAGCACTCAAGCCCCGTGCAACCTCGCGCACGCACGGCAGGTACTTACGAAGTAGCCGCAGCATCCGCTCGTCCTGCCCGTATCCCAACTGGTAGGGGATCGATCCAGCATTGTCTTTGAGATCGCTGGCCTTGATCAGAACTGCCGGAGTCCGCAACCAGGCCAAAGCCGTCACGTGGTTCTGGTAGCTCTCCAGGTCGACCACAGCAGCAGGGTTCGTGACCTGATGCACGTGCTGCGCCGTCCCATCGCCGAAGAGCCGTGCCAGGCAACCCAGCGCCATCTCGTCTTGACGACCAAATACGCTGCGCAGTTCTCCGAAGCAGTCTTCTACGACATCATGCAGCAGAGCCGCGGCCACGACCTCTGGATCACGCACTCCCCATCGCATCAGCCGTAGCGCGACGCGAAGTGGGTGCTCGATGTACGGCACCCACGGCAGATGACCACGAACGAACCTGGTTTGCCTGCGGTGCAGGAAGGATGCCATCGCAGCGGCGGAGGTGATGAGCTCGCTCGACTCGGGCATGAGTCGGTGAACCTCACGGCCGAGCTCGAAAACGAGCATCGACGGATCCATCTGTTTGAGTGGGACCTGCGGAAAGTCAGTGGGCAGTGCGCTCATGGTTGTGCTCGCATTTCTTTGTGGGAACGAGCTACTCGATGGTCGCTGCTCCCCCGGCGCTGCAACGCAGCGCAAGATGTCCCGTCACCTCGTTCCGTCGCGAAAGCCGATGGCCACATGGCCCCGCCTCACACCAGCCCCGTCGCCCGGACCGACTGTCGCCCCTGAACCCTGGAACGTCATGGCACAGGATCGTCGAGCAAACCACGTCCCGACCACGAGTCTTTGCTGGCTCCTCGCGATCCAGGGGTGTAGGTAGGGACCGAACCGCCTGTCCCGTGGAGCAATGAGGCTATGTCGTCATATTCCGGAAGCCGAGTTTTGGGGCCGCGGAGGTGTATAGGCGAACGTTGATCGCCTGGATGGGCCCGTTGCGGGCGCCGCGGCGGCCGAAACGCGAGCACGTTGGCGGCGCCCAATCTTCAGGGTCAATGTGAACTGGCCCGGGGTTCAGGGGATGTCGGGTCCGCCAGCCTCTGCGAGTTCACCGAGCACGCTGATCACCTCATCGGTGTTGTCTGGAACGGCAGAGCCGACATCAGGAAATGATCCGGGGGCTTCCTCGTCGGCGAGGTGTGGGTACTTTTCAAGAAGGAACCGCCGTCGATACGCAACGTCGGCGGCGTCAACGATCGCCTCTAAGGTGGCCCAGTTGAGGGTGCCGCCAACGAGAATCCCAACTGCGGGCACGACCTTCCCGAGCCCCTGCTTGGTAAGGCGGACGCCGAATGCCTTCGCGAACTGTACGGAGACTCTCGCGACAACTGTCTCGTTCAGGACGGCCCACGTCTTGCCGCGGACGAGCGCCTGGGTGAGCCGCGAGATGTCGGCCATCGCGCTGGTTTTGGCGGTAGCTGACATCGCCGTCCCGGCGTTGACGACTGACATCGCGAATAGCTTCTCGGCAGGCTCTTCGGGATCGTAGCCGTAGAGCAGCGAGATGTGGCCGACGGAGCGAGACGCGAGGCCGAGAACGACTGCGGCGTCGCCGGTGAAGGCGCCGGCGATTGCTGCGCCCGAGGGCGCTGCCGCGGCGCCGCCAGAGGCTGCGGCGACAAGCTCGCCTCCGGAGATCACCAGCCCTGCACCTGCTCCCGAAAGTGCCGCGGCAACCGGGTAATACCAGTTCGCTCCTCGTCCACCGACAGCGTCAATCTGCTCAAGGTCGAGGCGACGCAGGTCAGAGAGCGATGCAACGTCATGTCCGCGCTTCTTGTGGATCGACACCACCCGTTTGGACGAGAGTCCAACTCGCGAGATGCGTCCCACCGTCCGCCGTGCAGACCCTAAAGCAGTGCCGCTCCAGTCGGGGAGGGCATCGGCGGCTATGCGAGCTCCGGTGCCGACTACGTGAGCGCTTCTGGCGGCGACTTCCTGCCCTCGCGAGACGGCCGACTCGGCCCGTGGGTGATCCTCAAGGTACTTCGTGGCGCGCTTGCCGAGGCCTGCGGCACGGCTGGCCATTTGCTCGCCGACGTTTCTCGTCCCTCTTGACAGTGGCCGGCCTTTGAACCGTTGGAAGTCACGCCATGCCGCGAGCTCGTAGTCCGAGGGATCCGCCATGCTGCAAGGGTAATTGCACAGAGGACGAATCAGTAGCTGCCGGCGACGGCGTTGGCCTCGATTGGTCCCAGTCGCTCTGAGGCTATCGATCTGATCGCAAGGCAGACCCCGCCGAATCGGCTACTTCTTGGAGTTGACCTATACCTCCCGCTCGCCCTGGCAGATCCTCCGGAAGCCGAGCATCGCCATCAGCGACCAGACTCTCGTGGATCATCGTTAAGATCCTGATCCGCATGGCGGTATCGAGCTCACCGATATTCAGGAAACCAACATTTTCTTCATCGATCTCACGGATCTCTTCAGCGATCGGTTCACCATCCAACGCGGTCACAAGGTAGCTCATTACAAAGTTGAAAACCCATTGCGGGCCATCCCAGCGCTCACCGCCGCCAAATTCAATCGTTCCGGCCATCGAATCCATCATCTCCAACAATAAATACACGCGGATAGTAGACTGCAAACGTTTCGCGGATTCTCTGACACTGCTCCGGAGTGAACTTCGCGACATCAATTGGCACGAAATCTGCTTTCTCCAGGTGATGCTCCACTTTTTCCTTTAAATTATCCCACTGGCGATCCAGAAACTTTGCAGGAAAATTGCCGATGGCGTCATATGTGCGTCCATCTGAGTCAACCCAGTCGTATTTCTCGTCGGCGCTCTTTGCGCGTTCGAGTTGAACACCTCGCTCGGATTCGATACGCAATGCCGTCTCGGTTTCACCGGGACGGAACTGCTTAACCGCAGGATCGTATCCGAGTTCGTACCTACGTTGAGCCTCATCTTCAGTCGTCACCGAGACATCCGTAGTCAACTGATCGCCGTCCTCGCTGGTCAGCGACCGCTCGAGCCTGACGTCTGGGCTCGCGGATGGTGCAGGGTCAATCGCTGCCAAGGACAAGCCTTCAGATTCATCGGCAGCACGTCCGGCGGGCTGGACGACCTCGCGGCCGATCTCAATGCTCTGTTCGGCGATCTTGGCGCGCGCCGTGGGGTCCTCGGCATCGTCACCGTGCTCTACAGTCTCGTGACCCGCGGGTACCTCCTGCACGCCACCATCGGCATGGCCCTGCCAACGTGCATCGGTACTCGAGGAGCGCTCGGTCTGTTCAGGCAGAGGGGAGAGATGTGGCAGCACCGGCGTATCGGATTGTGGCGCGATCTGTTGAGGTACCGCATCAGGCTCAGCTCGGTCCTCAGAACTGCGGTCTGGGTCACCGAATGGTTCCGGCCGGGAGGCTTCGGAGCGGTCCGTAGAGGGGTCCGAACTGTTCTCAGACTCCGTAGCAGTCGCTTCGACGGCAACTGTTGAGCCAGTCGGTTCGCGATGCACCATATCGGCGGTCGGCTCGTCGCCTGCGGCTTGTTCGTCGCGCCCTCCTTCGATCTGCAGTGCTCGGTCCGCGTTTCCAGTCACGGCCGGCTGCTGATCTTCAGTGATGCTGGCGTCGCCGGATCCCCAGCCGAAGCGTGTAAACGCAGGGTGTTGCAGCATCAATTCGCGCGTGGCCGCAGACACTCGGTCGCCGGCCACCTGAACGCCTGATGTGGCGTCGCCAGAAGAGCGTGGAGTGTCTACCGTCGCTGCGTCTCGCTGACTTGGTTGTCCGGCGGGATCTACGGCATCCCGATCCGGCTGGACCGAGGATTGATCCGGCCGATCTTCCTGGGCCTCGTCCGGCCGTGAAGCAGGCGAGTCATTGCTTGACTCAGCAGGGGTCGTGGATGGCTCCTCGACAGTTCGATCGCCGGCGCCGTTGACACTCTGTGGCCGGCGGTCTGCAAGGTCCTGCTGGCGGTCAACAGCGTCCGAGATAGGCCGCTCGACTGGAGCGTCAGAGCTGGGCGTCTGGCCGGAAGAGTCATCCGGTTCGATGGGTTCGGGTCTTCGTGGCCGGTCCATGAAACTATTCGCCCGCCCCTTCCAGCATCCGGAAGACGTGACGGTGCCATTGCCCAGGCACCGTCAGTTCGTGGGCTGCGGTGATCAGCTGCGAGTACGGATCAGTGCCCGTGGACAGACTGGCGGCGGCCCGAAGGAGCGTCCCATCACCGAGAAACAACGACGGCGAAGCCTTCTCAGGTTGGATTTTTGAGTAAGTCACGATCTGCTCCTCAAGGGTCGATCCCCACAGCTTCACCCCACGAGCCGCCCACTCCTCCGTCAACGGGTGCGGAGCATCAAACGGTCCGGTGTAGGTCTGCAAGGCGTCGGCCACGTCCGCGAACCGATAGGCCCCCGCCTGCCACTCGATCTCAGTGGTCGCGCAGCTGAGCTCTCGCCGCCTCACGATGCCAAGGACAGCCTCGGCCAGATGGTCGATGAGCTGAGCAGGTACGACGTGATGCTCGATCGCCGACGCCCGTCCGGCAACAGCCGCTCCCACGGCCTCGGCAATCGCACGCTCCACCACCGCCGGCGAAACATCATCAAACGCCCAGGGCGATTGCGGCAGAGGCTTGGGGGCAGCAGCCAAATGAGCCACCGTCAGCAACTCGACCCACAAGACGAATCTCGGGTTCTGCTCAAGGAGCTGAGCAACATCAGCGCTCTCGCGAACTGTAGAAAGCCGCGCCCGACGTCCGGCAGCCTTGACCGTCGGCGCTGTGACGGCCCGTCGCTCGCGCGGTTCGCCGAACGGGATGCGAACCCGGACAGGACGGTCCATGCCGTCGGTGAATACAGCGGCCTGACCGGGCGGAAGCGACACGACGGCTCGGGACTGAGGTTCTTCAAGGTTCATGGTGGCGCCGACGGTTTCTCGGTCGTCAGCGGCGGGTAGCCGGTGCAGGATCTTGAGCGCAGAGTTCTTGACGACGTCCGGGATGACCTTGCTGGGGATCTGCTCCGCAACAACGATGCCTTCGCCGTACGCCCGGATCTCGGCGAGCAAGCCGGCAAACATCTCCACTGCGTGACTAGCGGTGCCGTCAGTACTTGCCTTGAGCAAGCGATGCGCCTCTTCGACAACGGTCACGTGGCGCAGGCTGGAAGACGGTCCACGCCGCATGCGAAGGTGTTCGATCAACCGGATCAGTACGACGCCCATACAGAACGCTTTGTCCTGGTCGTCTCCAACGTTCTCGAGCTCGAGCACCACGTTGCGGCTGAGCAGATCAGCAACGTCGAGCGGGTATCCCCCGCCGAGGAACCGGCCAGGCGTCCCGAGGAGCAGCGAGGTCAGGCGGACATCGACGAAGCCGCGGACGTCCGCCGCGAGCTCAGCGCCGTACCCGATGTCGTCAACGACCGCGCGCGCTGTCGTTTGCAGGTCGGCGAGGGACGGGTATTCGGTCCCGCCTCGGCTCAGCGCGAGGTCCCATCCGTACGACGTGTAGCACCGGTTCAGCGCCTGGCTGAGCACCTGTGGAAACGGCTCGTGCGTCTCGAATGCCGCGAGGAAGAGCGCACGGACAAGGTCGAGGTGCGTCTGCAGCGGGAACCCGGCTTCGGGTTCCAGCGGGTTCAAACTCAGCGGTACGGCGTCAGGGTCGCCGAGCCGAATGACCGCAACACTCGAGTCCGAGCCCAACCGGCCGGCCATCGCCGCGTACTCGGCCTTCGCGGGCTCAATCACCAGCCACGGTATGGATGCGTCAGTGAGCCCTTCGAGCAGATGCCGGATCGTTTGCGACTTGCCGGACCCCGTAGCGCCGGCAACGAATGCGTGCCGGTTCAACGTGTCCTGCGAAACCGTCATGCTCCCGACCGCCCGCCCGGCCGCATCAATGACATCGCCCAGCGGGATCCCGTTCGCCGGCGTCTCAGGCGTCAGGTCGAACCGCACCTGTTCGACCACACGAACACCGGCAATCTCACGCACCGGCGGTCGCCCGATCGCAGCAAGCAGCTCACCCGTCGCCGTGAAGCCCGTCGGCTCGGGTGCACTCGCCTCGGCCACGGCCGCTTCAGTGCGAATCGCAGGCTGCGGAGTCAAGGCGTAGGGGGTGGCGTGCAGGTCGGCCACCCCTGCGAAGGTCTGCGCGACAAGTCTCGCACTGTCTTCATCGGCCCCTCCTGCGAGGATCTGCACGGACCACAGGCCGCCTTGTGCGGCGGAGAAGTCGCGGTAGCGGGCGCGGTTGCGCTCCAGCTCGAGCGCGTCCCTTCCTGAGACCTTCTCGCGGTCCAGCCCCATCGTCATCTGCAGATGAAGGTCGTCGAGCAGTTCGGAGCGCTCCCCTGCTCCGACGGGAGCAGCCGTGATCAGCCAGGCGAAGGCCGGCAAGACCTCGGCCATGTCCTCCAACGTTCCGGCTGGTTCGACCTCGGCCTCGGGCAGCGCGGTGAGTACGTCGTGTGCGCCGTTCACCTCTACCCAGTAGGGAAAGTTCACTGAGTCCGCATCGGCAGCTCGTGCGCCGACCGGATGGGAAACTGAACCGTCCACAGGCTCGATCCCCACCCTGACCTCGAGCGGTCCGCCGGCCACCGCGCGAGTCCAGCAGCAACTGAACGGCCGCCCAGCCGATGCCAGCATCATCAGCGTCGGCAACAGCCCGCGCCGAAGCGCGGTAAGGCGTTGCGCCGCATCCGTATCCGGCCCGCCGGCCAGCGGCACCTCGGTGATGCGCCACTGCGGAATCGCGCTGTTCGAGATCATGAATCCCCCAACCGCGGATCGCAGTCGCCGAGCCGCGGACTCGCCGGATCGAGCGGGTCCACCATCACGAAGGCGGTTGGTGACAAGCCCTGCAGCACCGTCGGCTCCATCGAGTACTCGTACGTGCGCTGATACCCGACCGACGTACTCTCCGTAGAGCCGCTCGACTCCGAGCTGGAGATCGCCTCCGACCACGACGTTCCACCCGTGGTCGACGACGAATACTGCTCACCAGACGTCTTGGAACCAGACCGGTGCCGCCGGCTGAACAGCAGCCCGAACGTCGCCTGCCGGCTGTCCGATGTCTGTACGCCGACCGAGTCGCTCGTCGAGGCGCTGTTTCCGCGCGTGGTGCTGTCAGACGTCGACGTGGACGTGTTCGTCCCGTGCGAGTACGTGAACTGGCTCGCCACCAGTCGGTGCTGCCGACCGATGAACGTGGCGGCCTGCTCGGCTTCCTTCGCGTTCCCGAGGCGCATGAACAGCACCGCGTCGCCGCCGCCGAGGAGTTCCACGGCGCTGTCGCGCAGATGCGCGAACAGCAGCACGAGCCGGAGCCCGTTGCGTCGGCAGATGCTGTCGAACCGCTCGAGTTCCGGCCGCGCGACGGCATCCGCTCCAGCGATCACGACGATGCGCTCGCCCAGCCCCGACAACTGTCCGCGCTGGATTCGGACCATCGTGATCTGGAACATCAGGTGCCGCAGCAACGAAGCAGACAGCTCCGACTCACGGGGCGAGAGCTCGAATACCCGCAACGAAACCTCGTCGCCGTCCCACCCGTCCATCGGCTCATCTCCGGTGACGGCAGACAACCGCTGCACGCCAGCAGCCAGCCGGAACAACCGCGCCTCCGCCGTACGCCGCGCAGACTCGCTGAGCAGATCGGCCAGCTTCATGTACTCCGGACGCGTCAGCTCACCCCGCTGGTCCGGCGTTAGCTGCCGCAGCAGCACCTGGAACGCCAAATGAAGCCTCGTGAACGTAACCGGACCATCGGTCAAGCACTCAACAATCTGCTGGACCAAGCTCGCGTCGACACCGCGCGACTCGTTCTGCTCGGGCTCTGCCCCGCGCAGCCCTTCCGCGATCACCACACCGATCTCGTCCGGGCTCAGGCCAGTCAGCGGATTCAGAGCCTTCGCTTCGTTCGGTACGACGGCCGACCGCATCGGTGCGCCGTATTCGCCGGCCATGCGGCGCAGCGGCTCAACGACGGCATCCTGGGTGAGGTCTAGTACCACGAGCCGCCCGCCCGCACTCATCAGCGAGCTGCCCATCGCGAGCAGCGCAGCACGCCAGCCGGCGGCGGTCCCGCCGTACAGGTCGACGCGCTCCTTGGTCACCGGGCCTACCGGCACCCATGGACGCACGGCACGGACCTGTAGCGCCTTCGTCTGCTCCCGCTGGCTCAGCTCCTGCTGCCAAACCTGTACGTCCCGCTCGAACCCGGCCATCGTGGTGACACAGTCGGCCAGCCACCGCTGGTGCTCCTTGACCGCAGCCTGGCGCAGCATCTCCGGACGACCCCAGCGCAACCAGCCGAGACCCACTGCCATCACGGCAGGCATCAGGGCCAGCAAAGGATCGACGGCGACGTAGACCACAGCCGTTGCGGCAATGACTCCCGCCGTCGCCCAGGTCAGGACGGGACTTACCCGGGCTGCAGAAGCACGCTTGGTCTCCAGCGTAGCGAGCGTCGACGGGGGCGGCACGGCGGGAACTGGTGGGTCTTGCTGCTCGACGACTACAACCTCTTGCCCGCGGTACTCCCAGCCCCACTGCTCGGCCTCACGGGTCGCAACGATCGGTTCAGCCATGCGACGCCCCGGTCAGCCGCTCCAGCACCACACCACGCGCCAGGTCGGCGAGGATCGCCTCGGCCTCAGCCACGGTTGCCGTCGCTCGGCTGACTGTGGTGTTCCATTCCGTGTCGTCTGCGACGGTGAACCGTCGACGGCATCCAGCGCAGTGCGTCGCGGACGTGTCGGACCAGGAGGCACAGTATGAGCAGCGGCGCGCCCGCAGCAGTCGCTCCGCTGTGGATAGTCGCCGACGCTCCATCAGCGCGCGCTGCCAGCGGGCTTGTGCCTGCGGCAGGTACTCGACCAGTTGCTGATCGGTGAAATTCATACCGCGCCCGGCCAGGACAGCCGCCGTCAGCCTGGCTGCGGCATCCCGGTGGACCGCGGTCGCCTTCCCGATCGGGCCGACCGTCACCAGTAGTGGGAACCAGCCGAGTGTCTGCAGCCGCAGGGCAGCGCGGCCCCGATTCCAGCGTAGGGACATGCTGGAGCTGTCGTCGGGATCGATTGTCCAGCCGGCTGGGCGTAACGCGCTCTCGAACAAGCCTCGCTGCGGGGCATCCAAGGCGGCATGCGGCAAAAGCAAGTGGGTGTGCTGCCGACCTTCGAGCCCGGCCCGCGTGCCAGCCACAGCATCCTCCCGAAAACGTGCGGTCTCCCCAGTGGGCCGCGCCAGGGCAACTGTAGTTACTGAACGTGCCCAGCGCACCACAAACCGGCGAAGTCGGTTCACAAATGCACAAGCGGTGTTTGTGCTGTGCTCCCCTTCGGCTGGCTGTTCAGTCGCTGAGAATCTGGCTGATCAGCTCCCCTACCTTCGATCGTTCCTGCGGCGTGAGTACTTCCTGAAAGCCGTCGGTGCCGTGGAAATCGTCCAGATAGGCAATCAGTGCCTGCAGCAACGCGATGCATTCGAGCGCGTAGGCCGGTAGGCCTTCGTGTGTCTGGAGCTCGGTCCCTCGCACGCCCGCCTCACGCGCGGTCGTGGCGTTCCAGCCGGCTGCCGGGTTGCGACGGCGAAGCTCCAGCCCGGTCCGCGGCTCGAAGAACTCATCAGCACGAGCGGCGTTCTTGCCCAGTCCTGCGATGAACTGTGTGACTTCTGCACATTCGGCTGGCGTCAGAAACTGGTCGAAGCCGTGCGGGGCGTGGAGTTCGGCGACGTAGGCAGCGAGTGCTTCGGTGCAGTGGATGATCGCAGCCATCTCTCTGTCGGACGCAGCGTCTGCGATCGCGGCGACCTGGGCTGGGGTGTCGATGACGTCGTCGATATCCAGATCCAGGCCGGGTACTGTGCGCTGGCGTTCGGCTGATGCAGGTTGAGTCATGGCCCGCCAATCCCTCGTCGGCTGCGCTGGTCTGCGCTTGCACCTTGGCCTAGTTGCTTGGCTCGTCGTCCAGAGCCAGCAGTCAGGGAGCTTAGTGGACGCTGCTGTGGCGATCCCCGCAAGACGTGGATCGGAGAGCCGATGGGAGGGCGATGGCGCAGTATCCAGGCTTCTGTGCCGGGGTTGCTGAAAGCAAGCCGGCCAGCCGCATCTTCGATGACCACGTCTTTGCGCACCAGGGCGTCGCAGGCTGGCTCGAACTGGGCCCGATCTGCTCTTGGCAGGTGCGCACGCAGTACTGCGCGGTCGCGCGGGAGGTTCCCACCGACGCTAGCGAGGGCTTGTGCGACTGACTGTTCTGCTGGTGTCAGAATGTGCCATTTCGGTGTGTGGACTTGGCGGTCCAGCTTGGGGATGGCCCGTTCGATGCCGTGGTCTGCGGCGGCCACGGTCAGCAAGGCTGAGTTGGGCGACATTGCCTTGCAGGCCTCGTGGGCGGCTAGCTGTAGGCGTTGTGGATGTCCCTGCGAGAAGGTCAGGAGTCGCTCGTAGGCGCCCGGCTCGATAGCGATTCCGCGCGCTCCGGCCGTGTGCAGCAAGACCGCCTGGGCCTCGCTTGGTGTCAGGGGACCGAGCCGACGGGCGTTGATGACACCAGCGCGATCGGCCCGGGCGAGCCGTAGGTCGCCGGCGGGAGCGCTGGTGGCAATCACGCCGACCGGAGACCCCGCCCGTGAGCATTGCTCGAGACCGGTACAGAGCTGCCGGAGCTCGGAAGGCGACCAGTTCTCGAGGTCGTCGACCAGGATCATGGCGGGGCGGGCGGATCGGGCAGCACGCTGGCCGGCGTCTACTAGCTGCTGTGCGACGTCGCACGTGATCTTGGAGGGCCCGATCTCGACTGAGGCGCCGACACCGCGCAGCAGTCCAATCGAAAGGCTGCCGCCGTGGACGCTGCCCTTCAGACGCGCCGACCGCTCTCGAGCTCGTGCCGCGAAGCCGCGCATCCGTTGGGAGTCGACGCTGTTGCGGAAGATGTCGCTGAGGTCGTCCGAGTCGTACTTGCTGATGACCGCCAGCTGCCAGCCACCATCGGCCAGCTGCCTGTTGGCGGCGTTGAGGAGCGCTGTCTTGCCGATGCCTTGGGTGCCATGAATCAGCAAGCCGTTCGTATCACCAACCTCCCCTGCGGCGACCCGCTGAGCAAGATCCCGGATCGCATCGAATTCGGCGGCGCGCCCATGCGGCCACAGGGGTACGTCACCGGGCTTAGGTGTGAAGGGACTGCCGTAGCTCATCCCGCCTCCTGCCCATGTGACCTCGGTCTGAGTCTCGATCGTAGGTCGATGAGCCGGATCCCTGCAGAACTACCTGTGGATAACTCGCAGCGCAACAGCGAAGCAGGCCTAGCGAACGGGGAGTCCTGTTATGCGGCGTGGGGCCTGGGTCGCGTCAAGTCGACGCTCGCATCAGGCATCGTCGGGGTGTGGTTGTGTCTGGCCTCGACGGTGAGGGAGCATGGTTTCGGTCTGGGAGCACCCACCTCCGTCATGGGTTGGTGGATTCAGTGCGACTGGATCATGAATGCCCCGTCTGATGCAGGTGCGAAGCAGAGGTACTCCCTTCACTTCGCGCTTTCCAGCGGGGCATTCGCTTTCCGGGCCTCGCTCGCGTATGGCCCCGTCCCTGCCCGGCTCGAAGCCACTAACAGCGCGAGGTCCCGCGGTCGGCACCTGAACGGTGCTACGCAATTCGCACCATCGACCTGTCAATGCCGAGGGCAACAGTCTGTGGGGTCCTGATCGGACTGTCGGGGTGCGTGCTCGATCAGGCCGAGCCCAGTTCAGATTGGTAACACAAGAAAGCCCTGCCGGCCGAAGCTGGGCAGGGCTTCTCGTAACTCTCTCAGTGGGCGGTCAGCTTGCCGCTCTCTTGATCTTCCTCATCGAGGAACGCACCCACCGCATCAGTGTCCACATTCGGGGTGCTGGGCCCCCGCCATGCACCCCGCACTCGGGACAACCCAGGTCAGCAACTACAGCCTCGAACCAGGCCTCCGGGTCAAGGCTGTCGGCGATCTCATCGGGGACACCAGCGCGGTGGGTGATGTTCCAGTGCAGCTCGCCGCCGAGCGGATGCGTACAGTTCCCCGGTGATCCCTGCCAAGGGAAGCGGTTGTCCTGCCAGCTCCCGTCTCTGAATTTCGTGATGGGCGCGCCACAGTCGACACATTTGAACCAGCCCATTTCATGCCGCAGATAGTGCGTGTCCCATGTCTTCCTGCAGTGGGCGCAGGAGATTTCAGCCATTGCGTACTCCCTTCAACCGCCGTCCGGGTCATGGCCAGACGGCTACTGCCTGAGTGACAGTGGGCCAGAAGCCGGCACAGGGGCCGGCGCCTCACCCGCAGTCCTCAAACGGCGAGATGTCACAACGACGGGCTCTTGCCCTGCGCGGAAAAGAAGACCCCCGCCGACTGAGCGCCAGGCTCGATCGGCGGGGGTCGCCCGGAGTACTCGATTTGTCGGTCCAGGTCAGCGGGAATCTGCCTGGCTGCTGATCCTCACGGTCGTCGCCGCTGAGGGGTCCCCGTCCGGCCTGGGCTCTAACCAGGGCATTCGATGACCACGGTGTGGATCAGGATGTGGTTCCGGCCAAGCCGTCATCGTGCGGAGACAATGTTTCGGGGCCGGTGGTGGCATGCGGATGTGCGAGGTGGTCGGCCATGCCGTCGCGGTCGACGATCAGCACCCGCCAGGGCGCCGGGATGCCACTTTGCTGACGGGTATGGCGGTACATCTCGGCGCTGACCAGAGTCACCGCGTCGCTGGTCGCTTGGGCGGCGCTGTCGTATCCGGTCTGCAGGGTGACAGTGGCAGTGATGCCGCCTTCGTCGGCGATCAGCGTCACTTGGTCGTTCGGGTCGGCGGCTGCCCGATGCAGGATCGTCGCGGCGGTGGCCCTGGGAATTGTGTATTGCAGTTCGGCGTACTTGTGGACGAGGTTGGTCAAGCAGCGCTCCTCAGCTTGGTGTGCTCAACGGGGCCGCCGGCACCAGGCGATGGTTCGGATTTGCTCGCTACGCCTCCCCGTAGATATCGATGTGGAGGGCGTCCATGCGATGGCTGAACTCGATGTCGGTGATGTCAGCGGCCTTGTCGAAGAGCCCCTGGAACATGACCGAAATTTCCTTCTGGTCCTTGTGCAGGTTGCACTCAGGAGAGGTCTGGTTCTTCAGACAGACACAACCGTGCTTGAGCTTCATGGCTTGCCATGCAGCATCGATCTCGCCTTGAGATTCTTGACTCACGGCTTCCTCCGTGGCTCCGGTGGCTCTGTAGATCGTCCGGTGTTCGTGGCTTGGATCTGGAGACGGTGCCGCGTTAGACCGTGGTGGGCTTGATGGTGGTGATCGTTCTAGCCATCGATCGTTTCCTTGCCTGCCGGTGCGCCGTAGATCGAGGCGGCCGCGGCCGGATCATCGAGTGTCAGTTGCTTGTTGGCCCGGTGGGTGAGCTTCTGTTCGCGCGGGCTCCAGTGGTTCTCGGTGAGTAGGTACCGGTGACCGGCGACGACCAGGTAGCCGGCAGTTTCCAGTGCCGGGTGCATGGGGGTCGACACTCCTGTCACGAACAGTGGCGTTGTCCACCCGATGTCCCATACGTAGTCGCCTGGATTCAGGTCCGACACCGCGACGGGCTGGCTCATCCAGCCATCACCTCATTCCGGGGTTCGTCGATGACAGTCGATGCCATCGGACTGGGCTGTCTGGTTCTGCGGTGGTTCCGCGGCCCAGGCGCACAAGGTGGCGAGGTTGACCGCGGCGATGTCGGTCGCGACCATCACCGCGCCGGTGAACTCATCGCGAATTATGCGAGAGAAGATCACGTGCTGCTCGAGTGGTTGCTTCAGGGTGCGCTGGACCGCGCGGGGCCAGTGGCCGTGGGCAGTGAACGCGCGTCCCTCGACTCTGGCGTCGAGGTAGCTCTCGGCAGCGTGCTGCCAGTCGGTGCTGGTCAGGTGCTCGTCGGTGAACTGTGCGTACTCGGAGCGGTCGTTGATGAGCTGCATCGCGTGCTATCTCCTCTGGGGAATGCCACAGACAGACGCTGTCGATCTGTGACGCGTGATGGGCTGGGGTGAATTGGGCGACTCATCGGTGTCGGTGCCCTTGGCAAGTACGTGAAGGGCGGCAACTTGCCATCGGACCTCACGTTGGTGGCCACCGGCAGGCCTCGTCGCGGGCCTGAAGCGTCTCGGGCTACTGCTCAGCACCTGGCAGCCCAGATGGCCGGCCGGATGCAGCGGCGGTCCGGTCCGTAGTCGCGATCTGGTCCCAGGCCGCTGTATGCGCTGCGACATCGAGGCCGTCATCGGCCGGAAGTGGCTGTCTGACCTCGTTCCAGTCCGGCCAATGCGCGAGCCTGGCCTCTACTTGGGCCTGGTCGATCCTGGAATCGCCGTGGTGGCGGGCCACGCGCTCCGGCACGCCCGCGTGCTCGACGGTATGCGCGGTCAGCAACAGGCCGGCAAACTCTGGTTCGCCCAACGCGCACAGCAGGTCCGCTAGCGCTGTTGCCTCAGAACAGAGCATGCGTGGCGCGAGTCCGTCGACCATCGCATGTGTGGCCCAGGCAGCGCGGAAACCCTGCGCAGTACGCAATACCTGGCCGCGGTGCAGGAAGCGCCACGTCTTCGACAGCAGTGGTTCGGGCATGGGGCAGCACTCTCAATTCATTTCCGATGGTGGGGCCTCTTCTTGGGGCTGCGATGGATTCGGGTGTTCGCTCAGAAAAGTGACTGGTGGGCCGGGCCGGGTGCGGAGTCTCGTCCAGGCCAGGACCAGGCCACGCTGATGTGCATCGGCGCGGCATTGTCCAGAAGACGGGAACCATCTCCCGGCAGCAGCCGATGCCCGGTGTGGTTCCCGTCCGCAGGTATTTGCGTTGCTGGCCGGATGTGATCAGCCGAAGGGGAGTTCGGAGCCAATCGGCGAGCTCTGGGCCCCGACGAGGGCCTTGGCTTGTGCCGGCACAGCTGCGCGGGCCGCCTGGTTGGTCTGCTCGGCAGCGGCAACGCGTTCAGCCAGGCGGGCCTGGGTCACCTGCAGCGAATCGAGGAAAGTGACCTTCTCGACGACGACCTTCAGGTCGAAGATGTTCTCGCCGTTGCGCACGTAGGAATCCATACGCAAGGTCGTACTCAACGCGACCTTGTCTCCCTGATGAATCTTGGCGAAGGGAGTCTCCTCGAAGGTCGTCTCCTTGCGCACGAACGCCTCGACGGAGATCGCGTCCGACAGAGCTTCGCCGTGGGCATTCTTGTAGTCGCGGTCCGCGAAAACCGTGAAGACGACCTTCTGCGAGCCGTCGCTGTTGTTGAATCGGATCGGGTCACGGGCCAGACGGCCGACGAGGGTTCCGTGGTTGACCGGGTTCGACATGTTGTCTCCTTGGGTGAGTTGGCTGGATGGAGGAGCGGGCACGGCTATGGACTTGCTGATCCCATTGCCGAGACGGCTTGCCACAGGTGGCTGACTGGGCTCGTGGCATGCCTCGAATGGGCTGCGCCGTTCAGGCGACTCGTCACAATTCAGTAGTCATCTCGCCGCCCGAATCGGCCTCGCCGATCGAGTGCAGTAACGCTTTCTGGGTCGCGGATCAACCACGTCGCCTGGCCTGATGCCCTGCTCTGCTTGGGTCCCTGGCCCCGATGAGGGTCTGTCGAACACCTGGCGCAGGAAGAGGGGCTGATGGGCGCGCCAGAGCCTCCTGAAGCAGCCATTAGATCGGCCATCACAGCGTCATGCAGATCAGCTCTTCAAGCGGCTGCGAATGTCCTGCTCGAGTTCTTCGAGCTCTGAGTCGTCGGCGCCCGGACTGGCAGGCTGCTTGAGGACGGCAAAGAACGCGATCAGGTTCTGGGTCCTCAGCTCCACCTGGATCTTGTCCTGAATGCGCCGCTGCTCTTCGGCGAGCTTTACGAGTTGTTTCTGTGCTACGGCGATGTCGATCTCGGTCTCGCTCGGATCGTGTGCGGGCATGGGGCAGTCCTCCTGTGAACGCCGTAGGCATCCTCCGGCCGAGGTGTCATGCACCAGTCGACGGGATAGGCGGTTGAGTGGCGACAAGCAGACCGCCGAGGCCGAGATCAGCCAGACCAGGTGTGCTGTCCAAATGAAGCCCGGATCAACTCCGTTGATCCCTGCTCTTTGTCCTGCAGCTTCTCCCCTACTGAAGCCGCTGTGTCTCTGCAGCCCGGATGCCTTGCGGGTTCTCCTAGTAAGGAACGGGTCCGCCGTTTTCCTCGAGCATGCTGATCAGCTCGCGTGCTTCGGGAGAATGCGCAGACGCACGGCCCGCGACGAGAACGATCCGACACTGTGCTCGCCGACGACCTCGGCCAGGCCTGCGTCGATGAGGCTCTGTGCGACTCCCTCGCCTTCGGACCAGTCCTTGACGAAGACCTCGTCGTCGGCTGCTCGGGAGATGCCGTAGGCATCGAGCGAGATGCTCAGGTACTCCTCGGGCTCACCGTCGCCGGTGTCCAGTATGAGTAGCCCGGTTGCCGGGTCGTGGAGCACCGTGCCGACGAATTCGACCAGGCCTCCGGAGAAGCGGATCGGTATCTCGTTGCCGATGACGGTCAGGTTCGGATCGGAATCGGTCATTGGGGTCTCCTTGTGCGCTTGGGTGGGTCGTTCGGGGGAGCACGCGTAGCTGGTGTGCCTTCGTACTTCGTCAGTCTTCTGCAGCGATACGTGGGCCGCATGATCGTCCCAGAACGAGACGGCGGTCGGATCGACTACCAGCGGCCTTTCCCTGCCTGTCCGCTGGAGGCGGGCTGAATATCTCGTCCACGACTAGATGGCGCCCGGCACGGGACACAACACGGTTCCTGCTGCGAGGTACGGTGCAGCCTCGCCGAGGAACTGAATGTGGGTCCGCTCCGGACTGAGCCAGAACTCGTCGTCCAGGCGCGGGTCGTCCGTGTGAACGTCTGCCTCGTACTCGTGCATCACCCGACGCGCTGTCACCTCATCCTTGGCGATTGCCACCATGCTGGTGATCGGCGCGTCGCCATCTACCGCTGTGCCGTGATAGATCCGCATTGAACGGTTCCTGTCTGCGTGGAGGGGTGGACGAGGGGCGTCTGCTGCGGCTGTGCTTGCATCGCGCTCGTCGAGACGGGGCGGCGGTTTGCATGCCCTGGCCTGGGAGTCCTGCAGCGGGATGCAGGCCCAGGTGGCGGGCACCGCCTAGCGAGCAGTGCCGCTCGGAGTCGCCGTTCCGCTGCGAGTCGCGGAGGCGGTGGGAGTCGTGGTCGGCTCGACGGTGGTGGTTGCGGTTGCTGTCGGGGACGGCGTCGGTGTGCCGGTCGGCTCCGGAGTACTCTCGCGGTCAGCCACGCAGCCGTACCGGGCGCCGTATCCTTCGGGCCATACCCCGACTGTGTAATAGCCGGGATAGCTTGGATAGCTGCGGTAGTCGCGGCCGTAGTAGTTCACGATTACCGGCTGAGGTGCGAGCGGCATGTTCTTCCGGTACGGCTGCGACCAGTTTCGCCCGCCGGTGTTGTAGCCGCCCCAGGTGCTGGGCTTGGTCGACGTGCGCCAGTACAGGTTCGTTGTCGTCTCTTTGCTGCTGCCCGGTTTCGAGCCAGAGGTCCTCATCGGCCGGTCTTGCACCTTCGACGAGGTGCGCTGGGATCCCGGCCTCGGCGGGCTCGGCTTCGACGGGCTACCTGCGGTGGCGGCACAGGCCCGCTGATCGTCGCTACAGGCCACCAGTGCGCCGGCGCCGATCAGTACGACGGCGAGGATTCGTGCGATGTTACGGAAGATCACGGCTCTCCTGTCTTCGCGGCCACCACGCAGGGCAGCACAGGGATGGTGTTGCAGGTGCTCCTCATGCACGTCATCGAGAAGTCGTTGTCAGCGAGCTGGCGTGTCTCGCCGCCGGACCGATAGCCGTCACTCATTGCGCGGGGCCGGCCGCAGCGAGAATGACGATCTCGTCGGGTTCGTAGACGCAGCTTTCGTCGTCGCCGGCGCGCGTGCGCACGCTCAGTTCGGAAGCGAATGGATTGGGCTCCCGCACGGCGACTTCGACCACCTCGGCGATCGCGAGCTGAGGCAGCCCGTCGTCGTTGCAGATCGGCACGATCACCTGGTCTCCGGTGCGGCCGGTGGCGCCGAGCTTGTCGGTGAAAGTAGCGGTACTCATGACGGCGTCCCACCTCCGTTAGATCGCACAGCCGTGCTTTTGCACGTGGTCATCGCTGGGGTCGGTTTCGGACTGGCCAGGATGCCGGCGAGGTCGACCCTGCGGCCGCGCGCGATCTCGGCGGCTGACACGACGATGCGATAGCCGCCGACCGGATAGCTCGGATGGTCGGACGAGACCACAGCACAGCTCCACGCACCGCTGTTGCGCTTGCGCGGCAACGGCTCCTTGTCCACGCGATCAGGATGCGAGTCCGGCCGGTAGTCGAGGGGTACAACGACTACACGGTGCGCTTCGGTGGTGCGCGGCGGCTTCCAGGGCAGCTCGACGAGCAAGTCCTGGGGCCAGTCAGCAAGGGTGATCGGCAGCGTGGACAGGTAGTGGTTGGTTGAGCCATCGGGAGACTGGGCGAGTCGCGCCCGCTCCTGTCCCTCGGTCTCGAGGTAGCCGATGCGTTCGAGGAATGACATGGTGATCGGTGCTCCCGCTTCGGGACATGGGTGGGCGAGTACGTGGATCAGGCCTGCGCGTACTCCACTGCGTAGACAGGCACGTTGGCGCACAGGGCGTCGAAGGTTGTCGGGAATCGTGACCAGTCGGTGTTCTCGTCGATGGCGATGTCCACCCGGTCTCGGTACGCGATGACGTATGCGGCTGCCTGGCGGTCGACGTACGTGGCGCTCTCACCTTTGAACGGGATCTGGTACCAGGTTCCATCGGAGCTCACCGGAAGGTTCAGGGTGATCAGGCCGGCGTCGATTCGGTTCATGGTCTTTGTGGGCATGGCAGGTGGTCCTCAATGTCGTGTCGATGGATGAGACCTGCAGTGGTCATTGGAGGCCCTGCGCACGCTTCGTGCTGCGGGTTCCGGCACCCGGACTCAACCGGGCGCCCTGCAACCAACCAGGCTTCTTCTTCGCTGAGATCCCGGATCGACTCTGTCGATCTCACTAGCCCGAGCCCACCCACAGATCCAATGAACCATTAGATAGACATTACATGAGTATCTAAATGGCTTAGTATGATGTATTCATAAAGGACGTGGATGCTCACCGGGGAGGTTCGGCATGTCGGCAGTCGTCAACCAGGATCGCCGGGAGCGCGCGGTCGTGCGCCTCCATCCGGACGTCAAGCAGCGGGCGGAGTACTGGGCCCAGCGTCGCGGATACACGTCGGTCAACGAGTACATGGCCGAGGCTGTCGACGAGAAGATCCGGCGCGAGAACCTGGACTACGACCTGCCGACCCTTGAGATCGCCCGACTCAATCAGCTGGTCGACGAGGTCAAGGCCTTGTCGACGAACAGCGCGAACCTCGAGCGGGTTGTCACACAGGGCTTCGACTCCCTCATCGGCCTCACTCGAGGCGACAACTATCTGCTCGATGCCGAGGACGGGGAGTTGTGATCATGGGTGGCAGCAGTTTTCAGGACCTGCTCGATGACGCGAAGGCCAACGACTCCATGGAGGTCGACACATCCTTCCTCGACGAGTTCCGGCGGACCGGCGCGGGAACCCCTCCGCCGGCCGAGGGAGCCGCATACGACGAGCCGACCTTCGACGTTGCCGAACCACCGATTGAAGATGCCACTCTTGCTGGGCAGGCAGCCGGCCCCCCGGCGTCCGAGCCGGTGGCCGACAAGCCCGCCCCCGAGAGAGCGGCGCACGATGGGCTTGAGGCAGTGGGCGCGGGCAGTCCGACGAACCACGGCGGTAGCCCGCGCCGCAGCAGCTCGTCGGGCAGCGGCGGTACATCGGCACCCCTACCGGACCCACAGCAACCAGCAGCGACGTCTCCCCGATCGGATGGCACAGATACGAGTGGTCCACGGCCGGAGATCGGAGCACCTCAGGAGCTCGATGCGGTACTGGACGCCGAGGACGAGCGGAACCTCGATCAACTGGCCGAGTCCGCGATGTCAGCGCACCGCAAGACCGACCAGCAGGACGCGATCCAGGCGGCAACCGGAACAAGGGGCGGCGGCAGCGGTACTGCCGAATCCCTGCCGGAGTCAGGTTTCCGGATCATCGGCCTGGCGAGCCAGCCCATGGTGCGAAACCTGCCTCGCCCGCTCGTGGATGCGCTGCGCCTGCAGCTTCGCTCCGCGGCCATACGCGAGCGAGGTGTCAGCGACAAGGTGGCCGAGGCGTTCAGCCGGCGGCTGAGCCAGGGCGCGCTGGTGACGGCTTTCTTGCTGGCCCAGCTGGACGTGCGCATGGAGACAGACCCGGCGACGCAAGCGGCCGTCGAGCTGTTCCGCTCACAGGACCCGTTGCTCGGTTCGATTGCCGGGCGCATCGATACCCTCGAGCAACTGGAGCACCAGCACACCACCCAGCTGGAGCGTCTGCACGCGATGGCGACAGCCATTCAGCGGACCAGCGCTGTCATCGAGCAATCGGTGGCATACTCGATCGCCGATCGCACCGTGAACTTCCTGCGCGGTTCGCACAACATCCATGACGCGCCGATCACGCACCAGGACGCGATCTATATTCGCGACCGAGCCCGGGATGAGACGCGGAAACGCAGCAAGTTCGAGGACGACCGGGACGGAAGGCCGATCCGGTAAGCACGTAGCCACAGCCCGCCTCCAGCACGCCATCAGCATCCGGTGCCAGGAAGGTGCGATCGCAGTAGTCGCGACCTATCCACGTCCTCACCTCATCACTCCCCCCATTCAGATAGTCATTCAATAGACTATCTAATGACTATCAGGATAGGCTGCACGGTGTCCGCGATGGAGACATCTGAGGTGGAGTCGATATGACTGTGGGGATCCTGACCGAGAAGCCGTCGGCCGCGCGCCACTTCGCGGCAGCACTGGGAGGCAAGAGCGGCAGCTACAACGGCGAGCGGTTCGTCATCGCCCACGCGCGTGGGCACCTGTATGAGTTCGTTGACCCGCACCAGATGGTGTCCGATCCCGCTCTGGCAGGCAGGTATCACCAGTGGGACCTGGCGAATCTTCCCTGGGACCCGCGCGACCTCACCTGGGATCTGGAGCTCATCAAGGGCGCCGCCAAGGTGGCGCAGGAGGTGAAGCAGACGCTGGCCGGCTGCGACGAGATCGTGATCGCGACCGATGTGGACCCGACGGGTGAGGGCGGCATGATTGCCGTGAATGCGTTCCTTGAGCTGGGGCTGCGGCCGAAGTCGTGGTCGCGCATGTATTTCACCGACGAGGCACCGGTGTCGCTGCAGAAGGCGTTCTCGTCGCGTAAGGCGATCGCTTCGCTGCAGCACTTCGACGAGTACGCCAAGGCGATCTACCGCTCCAAGTTCGACTTCCTGTCGATGCAGTGGACCCGTTGCGCAACCAGCATCGCGCGCTCCCGCGGCCGGGACACGGTGCTGCGGCAGGGCCGGCTGAAGTCCGCGATGGTCAAGCTGGTCGGAGACCAGCTGAAGGCGTACAGCGACTACGTCAAGCAGCCGTTCTTCCAGAACCGTTTCCGCGACGAGAACGACGTCATGTACACGAACCCGAACGAGCCGCGATTCGCGCAGTTGGCTCAGGTACCGCAGCGGTACTCGGCATCGCCGGTCGTGCTCGACGCCACGGTGCCGAAGCAGACCGCGCCGCCGCGGCTGCTCGACCTCGCGGCGCTGTCGTCGATGCTGGTGGGCAAGGGTGTGAGGGCCAAACTCGTCCTCGAGACGTACCAGAAGATGTACGAGGCACAGGTGGTCAGCTACCCGCGCACCGAGGACAAAACCATCACGCCGGAGCAGTTCAACGAGCTCGCGCCACTCGCCGACAGCATCGCCGCGGTCGCCGGTGTCGACATTGCTCTATTGACGCACCGCAAGCCACGCCGAACACACGTCAAACCGCAAGGCGCGCACGGTGCGAACCGGCCGGGACCGAAGGTGCCCGCATCGCTGGACGAGGTCGCGCAACGGTTCGGCCAGACCGGCCGCCTCATCTACGAGACCCTGGCCAAGAATTACCTGGCCATGCTGGCCGAGGACTACGTCTACGAGCAGCAGAAGGGCCACGTACAGCGCTACCCGGAGTTCGTCGGGATCGCGAACGTACCCAAGAGCGCAGGCTGGAAGGCTGTGTTCGACCCGGACTCCGGTGACAATCCTGCAGACAACTCCGCTACGGCAGACCCGGTGGCGACTGAGACCAGCAAGGGACTCGGCCGCAACGCCGATCCGTTCGTCTTCGAAGGCGCGAACAAGCGCCCCGAGCACCCGAGCATGAAGTGGCTCATGAAGCAGCTCGAGAAGCGCGACGTCGGCACAGGCGCAACGCGGACCTCGACCTACAGCGAGGTGACTTCTACGAGCGTGAAGTACCCACTGCTCGTGGAGCGCGGCCGCAAGCTCACCCTCGCCGACGCGGGCCAGCTGAGCTGGCTACTGCTGCCCGGCACACGGATCGGCAGCCTGGATCTCACAGAGAAGATCTATGCCGACATGCGCGACATCGCCGCCGGATCCGCGACCGCCGAGGAACGCCTCGCCGTCGTCGCGGACTGGGTGCGCGAGGACATCGCGCAGATGGAGAAGAATGCCGCGGCAATCGAGGCAAAACTCGGACCGCAAGGCACCGCAGTCACGCACAAGGAGCGTGCGGCTGGTACCTGGGCGAAGACCGGCCAGTCAGTGACATTTGCCCGTGCGTGGGGTGGCCACCGGTTCAGCGACCAGGAAGTACAGCAGTTGCTGGCCGCCGAGACAATCGAGTTCGAGGCCAGGAGCCAGCAGGGCAAGACCTACGACGTGTTCGGCGAGCTGGCCGAACAGACGTTCAAAGGCAACAAGTTTGTCGGCTTCAGCAAGCTCGGCCTCGGCCGCCGCGACGCCAGCGGCGCTGCCCAGCCACCCAAGGAGTGGTGCTCCCACGTGTTCACACCCACCGAGCTCAAACAGCTCGCGGCCGGTGGATCGGTCGAGGCCGGCGACTTCCTCAGCAAGCAGGGCAACGCCTTCCAGTGCAAGGTCTGGTTCAAGGAAGACAAGCCCGGCGAAGGCAAGAAGATCGTCCCCGACTTCGACACCTCGCTCCCGCCGACGAGTTGGTGCCAGCACGTCTTCACCGACGACGAGCGCACCGCGCTGGCCAGCGGAACGAGCATCCACGTGAAGGGCCTGACCTCGGCCAGAGGCAGGAAGTTCGACGCGGACCTCACCTGGAAGAACGAGGACGGCAGAAAAAAGATCGTGCCGGCCTTCGCATGAACTCCGCGGCAGCAACCGAAAGGACTTCCTTGATGACCACCGTTCATCCTTCGAGGGCTGTAGCCCCTGCGCAGCTGGCATCGGCCCCTGTCCTGGGCGGACTCGTCGGGCTGATCGGCGACGCGCACGGCGACGCCGGTTTTCTGCGGGGAGCCGCGGCGATTCTGGCTCAGCGCGGGTGCACTTCGCTGGTACAGCTCGGCAACTTCGGGCTGATCTGGAGCGGCACCCGCGCCGAGTCACGCGCCCTCGACGAGCTCAACAGCACGCTGGCCAAGTTGGGGCTCCGGCTCTACGTGGTGCTCGGCAGCCTCGAGAACTACGACCTGATCGACGCTCTCCCCCGTGACGCCAACGGCGCCGTTCAGATCTTCTCCCATATCGATCTGTTGCCCCGCTCCGGCGTGGTCCTCGCAGGCAACGGCGGCCTCGCCGATCCCGTCCACGCGATCGGCTGGCTGTCGGGAGCAGCCAGCCTCGACCGCAGCCTGCGTGTGCCGGGCAGGAACTGGTGGCCCGCGGAGCTCACGACTGATGCGCAGGCGCAGGGACTGTTGTCGTCGCCGACCGGTCCTGACGTCGTGCTCGCGCATGAGGCTCTGGCCACTCCGGGGCTGCTCGCCTACCTGGGCGACGGCGCGGGCTGGGACCCGAGCGACCTGACGTACGCGCGAACAGCGCAGCGCGAACACACCGAACGCGTGCTCTCGGTGCTTGACCCGGGCAAGGAAACGCTCACCGTCAGCGGCCGCTATCACCTGCGCCACTCCGAGCGCACGATCCTTCGGCGCGGAACGGCAGACGGTGCGACTCAGCCAGTCCCCGTCCGCCAGGAAATCCTCGACCGCGAGCGGACACCTGGATGCTTCGCGGTCCTCGACCTGCGCGGTCCTGTCCCCCTCCTCGAGGCACCGTGACAGCCGAGCACTCCCCTGGCCCGATGACCCGGCAGTAAGGAC
This sequence comes from Kribbella albertanoniae, assembly GCF_004348455.1. GTDB lineage: Bacteria > Actinomycetota > Actinomycetes > Propionibacteriales > Kribbellaceae > Kribbella > Kribbella albertanoniae. Next base: position 71,088 of record NZ_SMKA01000001.1, on the reverse strand, counting down.
AGCAACTATGGCCCGCCACTCCTACAAGATCCCAGCACCGCTGAACAGGTCCTTCCTCGACCACGAGATCTCGTTCAGCGTCGGCGGCTGGCAAGTCCCGCCGTCTCCCATGAAGCAGATCCTGTTCCTGGGCGGCGGCGTCCTCGTCACTCTGTGGGCGGCAACAACGACGTTCATCAAGTCGGCCGGACCGGCGCTCATCGTGCTGTTCGTCGTCTGGTCGCTCATCACCGTGTTCTACCTCGGCGGCCTGACCAGGACCAGAGAACTGCGCTTCATGACCGTGCCGGCACTGCTGGCGTACCTGCCGAGGAAGGCCCGGCTGGTGCTCACGCGGCGCAGTGCTGATCCAAGCGGCTTCTACTCGATCGTCGGTGTTGACGACGTGACCGAGAACGGCACGATCACCTTCTCCGATGGCAGCCTCGGCCAGGTGTACCTCGTGGTCGGTTCGGCGAGCTACCTGCTCTTCGACGAGGACCAGACCTCGATCCTGGATCGCGTCGATTCGTTCTGGCGGAAAGTGCCGACCAGTTGCGAGCACGTCTTTATCACCACGAAGGAGCCACAGCGGATCTACCACCAGGTGGCCAACCTGGAACGCCGCAATCAGGCTCTCCAGGTACGGGACCCGGATCTCCTGGAGCTGCAGAACGAGCAGTACGACATCCTCACCGGCCATGTGGGTGGCAAGTTCACCTCCATCCATCAATACGTCCTGCTCAAGGGCAAGAGCGCCGACGCGCTGCGCCAGGGACACCTGGTCCTGCAAGCCGAGGTCGAGGGTTCCTCTCTCATGATCAAGGAGGTCACGATGCTCGGCCGCGACGAGTCCCACCAGATGCTCCGGATCCTCTACCAGGGCACCACCGAAAGCCTTCTGGGCTGACCCGACAGCACTGCAACCCCTGCACGTACGCAGGAGAAGACGAGACGATGGCACTGCTCACCAAGCTTCGAACCTCACTCGGGACCCCGAACAAGGATGAAGCGCGTCCCGAGCTCACCGACAAATTCTCGTCCGACGCGCCGGCAACTGCCGTATCCGTGGCAAGCGGGCAGGATCCGGCCGGCGGAATCGCCGACCAAACACCCTCGGAGGCCAGGCTCGGCTGGTGGCGACGCCGCCAGGAGGCGAAGCGTCTCGAGGGAAAGTTCGAGTCGTACCCACACCTGCTCGCGCTGAAGCCCAAGGAGAAGTACCTCTTCCGGTCGGACTACTTCCAGGTCGACGCCTCGGTCGGCTGCGTCCTGGCGTTCTTCCACGACATGGCCGCCCACGACAGCTTCGGCCCGTTCTGGGGCATCGGGCGCATTCCCGATGGCCTCGACGAACGGGTGACCGCGGTCGTACACGAACAGGTCGCACGGATGACCGACAAGTGGATCGACCAGTACACGAAGCAGTCCGAGAAGCTCGACAACCTCGAGGCGGGCGAGCTGGTCGACGGCGGTACGACGTCCTCGAAGCTCAAGGCGAGGAAGGTCGCCGGCGACCTCGAGGCCACGATCAGCGAGATCCAGAACGGGGCGGCGTACCTGTCGGTGCAGAACAGGCTGCTGCTCAAAGCCCCAGACCTGGCAATCCTGGAAGACAGCATCGATCGGATCTCGCGGCTCTACATCGACCGTTTCGGGACGCTCAAGGCCGCGGCGTACGCCGGCGAGCAGCGCCAGGAGCTGTCAGGGCTGCTGAAGAAGAACGACAAGAAGCGCGGCCGCGGATTCCACTTCACCTCCACGGAGTTCGCCGGCTCATACTCGCTCGTCACGAACGGCCTCAACGACCGCAGCGGCGAGTACGTCGGCTACATGGTCGGCGACGTGAACAACTCGGCGGTGCTCTTCGATTCCAACGACTACGACCACCACGTAGTCATCGCCGACGGTGCGACCTCGGACTATCTGAACCGCGCACAGATCTCCGACCTGTGGTGCTCGAAGCTGTCCCAGTCGTGCCTGCTGAACAACGGCCGCGTGGTGCACCTGGTCCTCGACGGCGCGGAACTGGACAGGCTGGGGCCACGCTTCGACGCCCTGACGTCTCGCGTCGACCTGAACACAGGTGACGTGAACATGTTCGAGATGTTCGGTGAAGAGGCTGACGAACTGCCGGTCTTCGCGGCGCAGATGCAGAAGCTCGCGCTGATGTTCGAGCAGCTCTACGAGTCTGCCGATGGCGGTGTCGGGTCGATCATCCGCAACGAACTGGAGAAGACAGCGACACAGTTCTACGTCGACCAGCGCATGTGGGTGCGAAATGCCAAGGCCCAGCGGCATCGCCTGCGCGTCGTGGGCATTCCACACGAGCAGGTGCCGCGCCTGCAGATGTTCGTCTCCTACCTGGACACCGAGCACAAGGCCCTGCTGAACTCCGACAAGAACGACCCCGACCAGCTGCGCGCGTACAACGTACTCAAGAGCGTCGCGAAGAACCTGCTCGACAACAACGGTGACCTGTTCAACAACCACACAGCCGCCGCGGTCGACGGCATCCGCAACGCCAAGCGCGTGATCTACGACTTCTCGAAGCTCCTGCGTCGCGGCCGCGGTGTCGCGATGGCGCAGCTCGTCAACATCGTCGGATTCGCGGTCGGCAAACTCGAGCGCGGTGACACAGTCGTGATCCACGGCGCCGAGAACATCGACGACCGCGTCACGGGGTACATCGAGATGCAGCTCAAGCAGCTCTACCAGCGCGGCGGCCGGGTCGTGTTCAGCTACAACGACATCGAAAAGATGCTCGCCGGCGTGAAGTTCAACAAGTTCGACGCCGCCGACTACACGATCTTCGGCTCGATGCGGGACAAAACCGTGGCCGACTACCAGGAACTGCTGCACCAGCGGATCCCACCCGACCTGGCCCAGCTCATCACCCGCAAGGGCGAGAACCTGAGCTACCTGCGGCGTGGGGTCTCCAACGTCGTGTTCCACCTGGACCTGGCGCTGGGCATCAATCCGAACCGCGAGAAGCAGCGCCGCACGATGCAGCGCGCCGCGCGACAAGCCGCGGACGCCGCCAGATTCGACGCCGTCATGACCGACAAACCGGTCCCGGGCGCCAACATCACCCAAGCGGGCGGCGGCAACGACTCGGGGAAGGACACGACGGCCCCGAAGGACGGTGCGCCGCCAGCGCAGCTGCGGAAGAAGTTCCTCGGTGCCGGATCGCAGCCGACGGCCCATCCCTGCGATCCAGGGTTGCAGAACACGCAGACCTCGATGACGAGACAACCAGACCGGAGAGCGCCATGACTCGACACAGCACGCCGACGGCATCCGTCATGCGGCTGCCGTCCTGGATGCGGACCGTCGCAGGCGGACTGCTCGCGGCTCTGCTCGCGTCGCTCATCGTGCTCGCGGTAGCGCCGCTGGCGTACGCCGACGACCCGAGCAACAAGGATCAGAAGGACTACAGCCTCTACCACCTCGCGTCGAACGCAAGCGTGTACTTCAGTGAGAAGAGCGCCCCTGAGAACGGCGGGAAAGGGGTTGGCGACTCCTGGAAGACCGTTGTCGCCAGTCCCGCCCAGGCCGGCTCGATGCTCGGTTACGCCGATGACGACGGCTTCGTGAAATGGCTGTTCTCGACCATCTCGGGCTCGTCACAGACGATCAAGTACGACGCGCTCGACAGCGCACAAGCCTCCGGCATGAAGGACTACGCCCACTTCGGAGCAGCCGCACACGACCTCGGCTTCGACGGCATGATGTCGTCCGCGGGTTTCGACCCGATGATCCACGCGGTCGGCGGCTCGCTGATCTGGCTGGTCTACGCACTGGCCATGGGGGTCTCGTTGCTGTTCTGGATCTTCATCCAGATCCTGAAGCTCCTGAACCCTTTCCTCTGGTTCCATGACGGCATCGCGGCAGTGTCCCCGGCGTACAAGACGTGGGCCGACGGCATGGTGACCACATCGTCAGGCGTCAACACGACACCGGAAGCTCTCTCGGGCCTGTCGAGCTTCGTGTCCCAGTGGTACGGCACACTCGTGTCGCTGTCGTGGGGAGTGCTGGTGCCGCTCTTCATCGGCTTCCTGCTACTCGGGTTGGTCTTCTTCAAGAAGATGGAGCGCGGCAGCGCCATCAAGAAGGTTGCCGTACGCATCGTCTTCATCGGCGTCGGGCTCCCTCTCATCGGCGGGATGTACACCTCGATCCTCAACCAGTTCGACGACTCCCTGCTCTCACAGAGCTCAGGCCCGACCAAAGTCGTGCTCTCCACCTACGTCGACTTCGACGCGTGGATGAACACGAACCGCCTCCAGGTGCCGGCGAACGCCTCGATCACCTGGGACGCAAGCACCGGGCACGCCCAACCCGTCTCGGTGTTCTCGGCCCGGAACTCCGCACTCGCGATCAACGCACAGACCGGGCAGTTCCCCGGAATCAGCGCAGGCGAGAAGATCAGCGACGCCGGTAGCGCCTGGGCCAACAGCACCCCGCGGCTGAAGGACAACGACACCGACAAGAACACCGTGTTCGCCACACTGGGCATGCTCGGCCGCTACCTCCAGGGCCAGACGGTGAACTCATCGGACTTCGAATCAAACATCCAGGGGGCGGTGACCGCGATCGACCCGAAGGATGTGGACTGGGACTTGAAGAAGGACTGGTTCCTCGGCAAGAGCTACAAGGACTCCCAGGACTTCGGCGACGGCAACAAGCCAGTGCCTCCGAACGAGCACCCGCTACTCGCGACGAGCGGATCCGGCCTGACAGCCAGAACCGACGGCGCAAGCACAGAGTTCACCTCGACCAGTGGCAACACCAAGTGCGGCTTCACTGTCGTCGAGCCGAACACCGACGGTAAACCGGCCGACTGCAACTTGTCCCCGCTCAGCGCCTACAACTACCTGAACACCGAGTTCAACACGGACTCGATGACGATCTTCTCGTCCAACAAGGTGACCTCGGGTTTCACGCGTTCGTTCCACTCTTCGGTGGCTCAGGTCGGCAGCGGACCGGCTTCGTTCATGTACTGGGCCAACACCTTCACCCTCCTGAGTTCGATCACACTCATCGGAATCTTCTACGGCGTCGGAATGCTCACCGGTGCTCTGCGCCGGACCTTCGGCACCGTCGCGGCAGTTCCTTTCGCCACCCTGGGTGTGATGGCCGGCATCGCCAAGGTCGTCATCTACTCGATTGCCATGATCCTCGAAGTGCTGGTCACACTGTTCCTCTACCAGTTCGTCTCGGAGCTCCTGGTGTCGCTGCCGCAAATCATCGAGGGCCCGATCGCGAAGCTGGTCAGCAGCAACCCGACCAGCTCAGGCCGCGGTTTCGCGAACATCTTCAGCAACCCGGTACTCGGCTCGATCGCCGTGGTCGTGATGACGATCGTGTCGATCATCCTCATCATCGGGGTGACATTCACCCTCTTGCGGGTACGCAAGACGGTCCTCAAGGCACTCGACGAGGCCGTAACCAAACTGGTCGACAAGTTCCTGGACACGACCACCCCGCCCAAGCAGACCAACGGCGGTCTGATGCCCGCGATCGCCAACGGCCTGGGCGCGGGGGCAGGCATGGCCGCGGCCTCCGGCATGATGGGCAAACTGGGCGGCAAGCCACCCAAGACGGGCCCTAGTAGACCCACGAGCACCGGCCAGCCCGGTACAGCGACCACGAACGCCGGCGGGACCAATGCTGGCCTGTCGCTAACAGGCAAGCAGCAGGGCGAGCTCACTGGCGGCGCTCCAGGCGAACTCGAGAACCGCTCACCCGGACCGATGCTCCCACCCTGCGACGGCGGACCCGCAGGCAGCCCCATTGGCCACAGAGGCCCAGGCGGCCGCGGCGGACCTGCTTCCGGCCGCGAGCTGCCAGCTGGGTCAGATGCGGACGGTTCCAGAGGGACCGGAATCGCCGGTGGAGCTGATACGCGCAACGGCACCGACAGTGCAGGTAACGGCAGGACCGGCCACAGCCACTCATCCGTGGCTGACACAGGTTCACCGATCGCGACCAGCGAAAACAAGCCATGCACGCGCAGCAATCGCTCACAGAACGACCGCGACCTCGCCGAAACCGTCACTCACCAAGGTGGCCTGACAGATCTGGGCGTCGGCCCAGATAACCAGAGTCATCGCAGGTCCCCTGGCCAAACCGGTCCGTCGACAGGTCAGAAAATCAGCAGGCCCAACAGCGGAAGTAGCGACAGCTCGGCGGGCAACGCCCACGGCCGGCCGAACGGCGCTGGCAGGCCCCCGATCATGCCTCCACGCGGCTCTGGTCCGAGCAACAGCAAAGCAACGACGATGCCCAGCGAGGGCGAGTCGCCGCGCATCCCCCGTCCCACACGCGCACCACGTATCGAGCGCTCAGCCAGCCCACCTGTTAGCACATCCCCGCGGCAAATCAGGAAACCCGACTCAGCTCCCCGTATCCGCGAAGCCGCACCAGCACCGCAGCCGCTCCAGCAAGACAAGTCGACGCGGCCAGCGAGGCCCGCCCCGGAGGCACCGAAGCGCCGGGGCAGGAGGCAGGACTCGTCGAGCGAGTAACTGAAGAACCCCTTGGAGCAGTTCAAAGCTCCAAGGGGTTCTTCTTATTCGGGGCCGCTGCCCTCAGATCGCCATCAGCCACACATTGGCTGGTACGACTCCAGCGCCTTGTCCTTGTCCACCCTGGTGTACTGCTTCCCGTCGATGTCGACGGTGTCACCGCTCTTGCTCGTAGTCACTTTGCCGGTGCCCTTGCCGTTCGACCAGATGACCTGGTCGCCTTCTTTGCTTAGCTCACCGGACGAGGTCGGCTCGCTGTCGATGACCGCGTTGCCCTTCTTGGCGTCGTCGCAACCGAACTCGTAGTAGGTAACCGAGCTCGCGTCGATCACGAGCTGGCCATCCTTGTCGTAGTACTCACCACTCAGGCCGTCCGAGCCGCCGCTGCAGCCGGTGAGTGCAAAGGTAAGAGCCGAAAGCACCGCAGCAGCCGGGATCACGACACCTTGCTTCCGGAGTCGGATGCTCCTGACGATCATGTTGTCGGCCCCCTCGTGCCTCGGTCGCGCATGCCTCTGCGACACGCGGCCTCCTGCGCCTATCATTCCATACGCAAGATTTTGGTCAGGTACAGCGCGTCACAGGCGGCTGACCGCCAGGGACTGTCTCCAGGTGAGCGGACCAGCCATTCGGGATGGCACCATGTGCCCCATGCCCACCGATGTTGTACATCACCTGTACCGGCGCCGAAGCGACCTGGTCCCCTACTGTGGTGTGACGCCCGCTCGAGATCAAGCTACGGGCGATTGGCACACCGGGCACGGCCGCGACGACCTGCTGGCGTGTGTCGAGGAGGGTCTGCCGGTATGCACGACGTGTTTGTCGCCCCAGGCGCTCGGGGGATTCACGCCCTTGATCATGGACAACGAGCAGTAGCTTCGCCGTCGGCGCTCAGGAACTCCGCTGACCTTCTCGCGCCTTGTCCGGGATCAAGACGACGGTGTGGAAAGCCCAGAACAGCAGGCGTTGCCGCTGGTGGTCGACGCAGATGACCCATTCCAGTCGGCAGTACCGAGGTCAGTCTCGCCGTGCGTTCCTTGGCCTCCAATTCGGTGTCACACAATGCCGCGCCGGATCTCTAGCGGCTGGGCGCCGCGTTCCCACGTCGCTTGCGCAGTACCTCGCCAACCTGGCGAATCGACTCGCTGGCACCGGTAGGCGTCATGTCCGTAAGGTAGCGTCTCCGCACCCTTGGGGCCGCGTAAGGCAGTCCGAGTTGGTCGGCAAGAGTTCGGACGCACGCGTCCTCGTTGCGGTTGCCACTTGCTCGGATGAGATCACGGCCTACCAGTCGGAGTACGCGTCTCTGCCGGGCGTTCCAGAGGCTCTGCGGTATGAGCCGAGGTGACGGGCTCAGAACGGCAACCATGCCAGGTAGCCGGCCGCGCACGAGGACGCGACTGCTCATCGGTCGGAAGTACTTGGTCCACTGCCTGAATCGGCGCCGGTATCGAGCACGCTCAAGAGGGAGCGCGACGTGCCTATGGCCGATGGGAGCTGATCCAACATAACGCTCGTGGCCGAACACAAATCTGGAGTAGGTCGCGAGGCTGCGCCATACCTTGCGTTCCGATTCGGCGAGACCACCGAGTTGGGTTGCTACGAACCTGACGGCTTTCACGTATGGAGCCGCGAGCTGAATGCCAGCCATCGCACCTGCCAGGGTCAACAGAACCCCCTGCAGAACTCCTGTTGTGAGGAGGCTGAGCACGATCAGCACACCCGCCGGGAGCAGCGAAAGTACGAGGTAGACGCTCCACCAGTGGGGACGGGGCCGATAAGGCACACGCAACAACCCCGCGAGTTCCCGCATCGGATCCGCGAAGGAGACCCAGCCGAGCGATCCCAGCGCCGTCAGCTCGTCTTGCCCAACCTCACCGTCGATCATGGCTAGGCGTTGGGCGAGCCGCCAGTCATCCAGAGGCACGAGTTCAGGCGAATCCGCTTGCTTCGAGTTGATGGCGGCACTCCACCAGCTCAGTCGATCCGACTGGTCGCGGAGATTTGTAGCCACGTCCGGATCCGGGTGCCACCACCCGAGAGCATGTCCCTGGCAAACTGCCACGAGTTCAGGCAATTCCGTCTGCTTCGAATTGACGGCGGCACTCCACCAGCTCAGTCGATCCGACTGGTCGCGGAGGTGCGTAGGCACGTCCGGATCCGGATCCCACCATCCGAGAGCGAGTCCCCGGCGAACGGCCTCCAGGTCGTGTGGGACGAACGGCGGTGTCTCGCCCGCAGCACTGGAGGTATAGATCTGAGATCGCAGCTCAGCGATGAGCATCTCCGCCTCGCTGTAACTCAGGCGAGCGGTCGCGGCGAAAAGCCAGCAATGCTCGGGGGCTCCCTTCAGCACATGGCTAACTGCTGCGCGTCCGTACGCTCCGATCATCCCGTCCTCGCCGACCACGGACGAAAGTACAGCCAGGTAGTGCTTCTGGATGCCGGTCATCCTGGAAGGTTCGCTCATCTCTACTTCTTTCGATCCTGAAGCACGGCGATGTCAGTACCCCGCGCAGACCACATGTTCACGAACAAGCGATGCGTGTCGCGTTCGACGGCATCGAGCACCGCGCGGTTCCATTGCGGAAGGCAGCACGATAGCGGCGTCGTCCTGGAGTCCTCCACACGAAGATGCGCTCAGCGGACCGACCGCTGAAATTGCAGCGAGTGGCACTGAACCTGGCAGCCTGCATCCGAGTGCCCAGGCACAGTTCGATGCCGCGAGAGTCCAAGGGAGGGCCCAGAATGGTGCAGCGGCTCACCGGTGAGGACCCGGAGGAGATCGGCCGCTACCGGCTCATTGCTCGGCCCGAGCAAGGCGCTTCGCGGACCAGTTCGATGACGTGATCGCGGATTCCAAACCCGTGCATTACGCGTTCTTCGTCCGTTCTTGGATAGGCCACCACGCCTACCGGATCCTCCTCACCGCGTACGCCGCTCAGCTCACCGACACAGCAGCCGACAAGCTCGTCGCACTCCCCAGCGGCCTCGCCTATAGGCTCGATCTCAGCTGGACCACGACCGTCCTGTACGCCGGCCTCGCACTGATCCTGCATGCCCGCGGCCCGCTGTGTGAGCGCTGTATCGCCGAGATGTCACTCGACGGATCCGCCCGAGCCGAGCAATACCGCCGCAACCTAACGACGGTCCATCGGATCCGAGCTCGCCCTCTGGGCTGCCTCGTGATCACGGCCTCGGCCATCGCGCTGGTTATCCTTGCTCGTCACACAGGCCTGATCTCCAAGCAGGTCAAAACGCTCCTGTTCGCCACGCCCGCCATGTGGATCTTTCTGTCGCTCTCTCGCCACTCACGGCTGCAGCCGTGGTGCCCCCAGTGCCGCGGCGACGGCGGCGGCCGCTACCACCGCGCGGCCACTGGGCCGAAACCACGTCTAGCACTGAACTCCTGAGGCCCGGACCAGGTTCCAACAGCCTCGTTTCGCGCCCGCCGCAGCGAGGTGGTTCCGCGAACCTTCCAATTGCCCGTACCTCCTTGACAGCCGGCTGGCACGAACCGTCGACGCCAGAGCGAGGCGCTACTCGCGCCACCCCACGGCCTCAAGCGCGGCCAGGTCGGGCGAGAGCGAGTCTGGCTTCCCCTACCGATCAGTCCGGTGTCAGGTGTGCTCGCCCGCGACCGCACAAGGGCACACGCCGATCCCAACGAGCACGAACGCGAGACAGAGCCACCATCCTGATCACCCGATCCCTCCAGACGCATCCCTGAGGGTCCAGCGTTTCGGCGTCCAGGCGTCGCCCAACTGCAGCGGCCGGCCGTCTCCCAGCAGATCATCGAGCCGGACCTGCACTGCTCGATACCCCACACCCACGTCCAGCAGGTGAGGGCACGTCCCGGCCGCGAGCCGCAGGCACCGTTCGTGCATAGCGGCATCGCTGCTCACGTCGCCGCCGGCATCAACCAGCACCCACGCGGCCGACGGCAACGGCAGGCCGCAGACCTGGCACCACCACTGGTTCTGGCAGCGCAGCAACCGCTCACCATCTGTCGCGCGCCACCACGGCCGGCCTGCCGTCACCGGCACCAGGTACGGCACCGGCCGGCTCTCCATGACCGGCCTCGGCCAGCCCTCCGGGTTTGCGGCCTCGTCGAACAGGTCGTCACGATTTTTCTGTGCCGCCCAGATCGGAACAGCGAACTCCGCCGCGAAACACTGCTGATTGACGCACCTCAACAGCTCACCGTGGTAGCGCTCGTCCCAGTACAGACCGTGCTCGCACGACGAGCACCAAAACCAGTCCTGCGGGTCCTCCAGCCACGGAGGCTCGTCGCCAAGTTCATGTGGCGAAGGCCGCGGCATCCTGGTCACCGGTCCTCCGCCAGCGATGGAAACCGATCGAATAGCTTGTCGGTCGTGAGCAGCTGGCGACGCCCAATCAACCGGCCCAGCACCTGCAGTCCGGCCGCGTGAGCCTCCTCCGAGGCCTCGCTCGCACACGCGTCGCTCACCACCCACGGGATCGACCCGGCCTCGAAGGCGTCGACGGCGGTCTTCAGCACGCAGGCATCGGTCGCGATCCCTGCGATCACGAACTCGCTCCAACCCCGCGACTGCAGCAGAAGCCGGCCTTCGGCCATGAAGAACGAGTACCCCCGCTTGTCGATCACCGCCGCCGCACCATCAACGAACTCACCCAACTCCGGCACAAGATCGGTCTCTGGAGAGTTCGCGACACGGGTCCAGCCCATCAACTGCTCGAACAACGACCCCGACTGGTTCACGAACCTCGTCAGTACGTACGGCCGACCCGCCGCTCGCCACCGGGTGAGCAGGTCGACAACCCGCGGTACGACGCGCTCCGAGCTCGGCGACACGAAACCTTTCTGCACGTCGACCACGATCAGCACCGCACCGTCCCCAGCCACCCACACAGGATCTCAGGTCCCGGCCAGCACCCCGGCACGCGGTGCCCGCACGGGCAAGGCAGCACCGGGTCACGGCAGGCTGCATACTTGGGCGGTGCCGCCGACGACCCAGCCGCCCGCACCGCGACCGTGCGAAAGTTGCCCCTACCGCCAAGACGTCTTCTCAGGGCTGTGGGACCGCGAAGAGTACGAGAAGCTGCCGCGCTACGACGTCGACACCCCGGCACAACCCAGCAAACTGTTCCTGTGCCACCAGACTGGCCCCGACCACCCGTCTGTACGGATCTGCGCCGGGTGGGCGGGCTGCCATGACGGCGACAACCTCCTCGCGCTGCGCTATGCCCTTGCCCAAGACCGAATCGACGCCACCACCTACCAGGCCAGCATCGGCTACACCTCCCCGGTACCGGTCTTCACCTCCGGCGCCGAAGCCGCAGCCCACGGCCTCACCGACATCAACAACCCCGGCCCCGGGGCGCGCCAGATCCTCGCCAAGCTCAGCCGGACCCGCAGCGACCTCTCCTACCCGAAGGACGACCAGGTGACCACCTTTCGTGTCCCTATCCAGTTGCAGCAACCGCCCACCACCGGCCACCGGTTCGGCTCGGTCACCGACTTCACCGATCAACTGTTCGACCTGCTGGGCGTTTTCGCGCCCATCACTGCTTCGACCGACCCGCGTGAGCTTGCCGAGGCCGCAATCACTCGGATCAGCGATCGGGAGTTCGTTGCCGAAGTCACCATCACCGCCTCGAGCGTCGCCGCCATGACACCGCCCGGACTGATGCGGACCCTCGTCGCCTCGTCGATCGAGCACGATCCCAGCGAAACCACTCCATCGCCGCTCCCGGTGATCGCGGAAGCCGTCGTCGCCCGAGCACTGCGCGGGCTCGGCTACGACGAGCACAACGCAACCATCGACGCCGGCGCCATCACCACCACCGAGCCAACTCCGAGTACCTGAGCCCTGGCCGCTCGTACCCAACAAGCCCGCCGCCCGCCTGCCCGTGCGTACACAACGGCTGCTCCCCGACGGGCCTAGCGTCGAAAGCGACGAAGGGAATGCCCCGATGGAGCAACGGCCCGCACCAGCCCGGCTACCTGATCACGACGTCACCGCGATCATCGACAACTTCACCGAGACTCAACGGCGCGCGATCGCAACCACCCTGGACGACCTGCGCGGGTGGGCGACGCTGCACGGCACGCTGAACAGTTACGACTCCCACACCGGCGCCAAGCTGGATCCACCTGTGCGGCTCGTCGGCTGGTACGACCGTGATCCGCGCAGAGGCCTGCCCGACAACTGGACCGAGCTGTTCATCAGCCTGGGATGGCTCGACCTGTCCCGGAGCGCATACGGCACCGCCTGGTTCCCGACCACAGCCGGCCTCGCGATCCGCGACGAGTGGCTACCCGCAGAACTCCGAAACCGCCGCGGCTAACAACGCCCTACCGGATCACTTCTCACGGCAATCGCCGGTGATCGCCCGCCTGATGTGGGAGAGTCAGACCATGGTGACCAGCGACGATTTGCTGCGCGGGATCGATGACATCGACTGGGGCAGGTTGCGGCACCTGGAGGGACACGCGGACGACGTTCCCCGCTTGCTACAGGACCTGGCCGACGCCGGCCAGCGCGAGCGCGAGTGGGCGTTCACGCTCTTGTGGGACCGGTATCTGCGCTGGCCTGGCGGGGACGACAACGCAGGGCCGCACACGGTGCCGTTTCTGGCCCGGATCGCCATCGCAGCGGCCGCGCCTGAGTCCCGCTTGTGTGCGCTTCAGATCCTGCAGCAGCTGGCCGTCGGTCACGACGGGCGCCACGAAGATCTGCGGGTCGGAACCGACACCACGACCGCCCGGGCGGAGGCCGCGGCCGATGCAACTCGTAGCAGCTGGCCGCGATCTTACGAGGCCGTCCGCGCAGAACTGCCCGGCCTGACAGCCCTGCTGGGTGACCCAGACGCCGCGGTGCGGGCCCGGGCCGCGCGCCTCTTGAAATGGTTCCCCGGCCAGGCCGCGACCAGCGGGCCCGCACTTGTCGCCGCTCTGGAGGCTGAGCCCGATCCCACGGTCTGTGCCGCCATCTTGCTCACCTTGGCACTGATCGGTGATCGGAGCTGTGCCGCTGCTGTTCACTGGCAGCTGGACGCACCCAGCCAGATCGTGCGGTGGACGGCCGCGATCGCCTCGGCCCGGATCATCACTACCCACACCACCCGGCACCCCGAAACTGGGCCTGCGGGGTCTGCTGTGGGCCCCGGTGACGACGAGGCACGCCGAGTGGTCGCCGTCCTCGCCCAGTTCGCTGCCGACGACAACTATCCCCTGCATCACCGCGTGGGCGGCCCATTGGAGTGGTACACAGCCCAGATGCTGCTGGCCTTGGCCGGCCGCGAGGAGCTCGATGACCTGACCGATGACATCGTCACCGCGCTGGGCGACTGTCTGCGCAAGGTCGACGTCAGCCTGGTTGCCGACCTGGCCGCTGAGGCGGTGATCCTCGCATTCGGCTCCACGCCCCAAGTGGCTCCTCGGGCGTTCGCCGACCTGTCCCCCGTCCAGCAACACCTGATCGTCTGTCTCGGTGACAACGCGGGGGAAGGCTCGAGCAGCAACCGGCACCCCAGCCACCCGCCGTACGTCTACGAGCATCCTGAACACCGGCCCGCTCTCACCCGGCTTGCCGCTGTACTGGCCGATGCCGGACTGCCCGGCCTGGGCGATCCGCGGCCCCGTTACGAGCCCCTGCGCCTCTACGCCGGTCTCCCCCTCACCTTCTGGACAAGCCGCCAGACGGGCTAACGCGTAGGCGATCAGGTGGTAGCGAGCGCGATGGTGGCCAGTGGTCGCCAGGTGTAGATGCCGGCGGTAAGGTCCTGGTCGACGGCCAGCAGATGGACCTGGTCGACGCTGAACGTGACCGCGGCCGGGTCGAGGGCATTGAGGTCACCAATCAGCGGGTCGGAGTCGGCGTTGGTCAGGCCGTAGCCGAGGCTGGCGTGCGGCCGCTGCCCGGCACCTTCGGGGCGGACCGCGTCGCTGCCAAGCACCTGGCTGATCGCGGCGCGGGCCGCGGCCACAAGCGCGGTGAACTCCGGCGAGGCAGCCACGTCTGCAACCCCCGCGACGGCAGCGAAGCCGCCCGGTGCACCGACGCGCTCGAGAAACGCTTCCACGAGTCCTGGTCGACCCTGACCTTCCGCACCCCGGCCGAGATCACCTCACTGCTCCCCGGCCTCGAGCTCGTCGGATCAGGGCTGGTGCCGCTGTACCAGTGGCACGCACCAGACAGCGATGAAGTGTTCGAGGACACCGACCGCCACGCCGACGCCAGCTACATCCTGTACGCCGCCGGAGCCCGCAAACCCTGAAACTCCCCCGTACCGTCGCCCAGTCAGTGGGCTAGCTGGCGTCCACTACGCGGGGTGGATAGCGGCCCTGGGAGCGGTGGCCAGCGACGACGCAGTGGTTGTGAACGTTCGGCCGTCGGTCAGGCGGAAGTCGACGTTGTCCTGGTCACGTACGGCAGTGATCACCACAGGCATGCCTTCGGCCAGGTCGAGTTCGGGCTCATCGTCCAGGAACACGGCCGCATGGCCGGGGCGCAACAACTCAACACTCATGGAGACGATGTTCTCCCGATGAACACTTGAACACCAACCCCTGCCGGCGGCCGGGTGGCCTGCCCAGCCGCACGGGGGACGACTGGGCAGACCGGTCTACCGGTAGCAACACCGTCCACGTTCAGGTCCGGGACGGCAGCTGGTCAGATAATTGAGCAGTTGCTCGTCACCGTCCTCGGACGCGGCCGCCGGGGGCATGGAGATGATCGTGCACAGGCCGCGCAGACGCCGCACCAACTCAAACGCTGCGGCCTCCGCTCCCAAGCCCTGCCTTTGCTGATGATGTCGCCTCATAAGTCCCCCGGCCCTCCCCCTTGCCAGCTGTATCGCGCCCGGGACCGGTGGCGTTTCACATTGCTGGGTGTCGAACCGGTAACGGCTCACCGTCGCCGGGCGCGACCGCGCCGACGGGCTGGGTAGCTTGAGCGGCATGCCCCGCCCCGGCTCCAGCCCTCCCGACCCGTCTGAAAGGCCCGCGACCTATCGTGAGGTGTTCGCGGTGGCGGAGTTCCGGTGGCTGTGGGCGGCGCTGATCGGGTCGGTGATCGGGGACCAGCTTGCCCGGGTCGCGCTGGCGGTGCTGGTGTTCGACCGGACCGGGTCGGCCGGCTTGTCGGCGCTCACCTACGCACTGACGCTGCTGCCCGACGTAGTCAGCGGCCCGCTGCTGTCCGGGCTGGCCGACCGGTTCCCTCGCCGCCGGGTGATGGTCAGCTGCGACGCCGCCCGAGCAGTCTTGGTCGCGCTGATGGCGATCCCCGGGACGCCGTTGTGGATCCTGTGCGTGCTGCTGGTCGCGGTGCAGTTGCTCGCGGCCCCTTTCCAGTCCGCTCGCACGGCTTCGATGGCATCGTTCATGACCGGCGACAGCTACAAGGCAGCCACAGGGGTCTCGGCGATCACCGGGCAGGCCGCCCAGCTCGCCGGGTTCGTCACCGGCGGAACCGTCGTCGCCGCGCTCGGCGCGAGCCAGGCTCTGGGCCTCAACGCGGCCTCGTTCGCGGTCTCAGCGGTCCTGCTGCAGCTCGGCATCAGGGAACGTCCAGTGCCTGGCAGCGACGACCCGGGCGGGCGGCCGGGCTGGTGGGGGTCGCTGTCGGCCGGAGCCCGGCTGGTCTGGGACGACCGCAGGCTGCGGTACCTGACCGCGCTGATCTGCGTGCCAGGGTTCTACATCACCGTCGAAGGCCTCGCCGCCCCGTACGCCGCGGCCGTCGGCGGCGGGCCGCTCGCGGTCGGGGTCTTGTTCGCGGCCAATCCGGCCGGGCAGGTGGTGGGGATCTTGCTGTCGTCTCGGCTGGCCCCTGCGCGGCGACTGGCATGGATTGGGCCGCTCGCGGTCGGGTCGTGCGTTCCACTGATCGCGTGCGTAGCCGCGCCGGGGCTGTGGGCGACGGTGGCGTTGTGGGGATTGTCCGGGCTGTCCGCGTCGTACCTGGTCACCGCTCAGGCCACGTTCGTGCAGGACATCCCTGACGCGCAGCGGGGCCAAGTCATCGGCCTGGCCCGCACTGCGCTGATCGTCTCTCAGGGGATCGGGGTCCTGGCCGCCGGAGCTGCGGCCGATCGTTGGCAGCCGGCCATGGTCGTGGCCGCTGCGGGTGTCCTCGGCGTCGCCTTCGCAGCCGGTGCCGCCCGCGGCTACCAGCGCGCGGAGCGTGCCGGTCAACCGGGAAGGCCGGGGGCGTGATGGCGAAGCGTTCGGTCAGGCCGATCAGGGCCAGTCGTTGTTGCGCATCGCGACGCACCTCCTCCCGTGATCCGGATCGCCCGCCGGTCTGATCAACGCAGTGACATTGCGTAATATCGCGTTTACGCTGACCGTGAGGACGAATGTGGGGTTGGGGGAAACGTTCATGTCGAGTATCCGCCATTGGAGACCGAAGCGCAGGCGCCGTCGCGAGAACGATGCGACCACGGCTGCCCGGTCGCCGCGGCAGTGGGCGCTGTGGTCCGCGCCGTCGGTCGTGGTGGGCTACGTGCTCGTCGTCGACGTGCTCGCGATCGCTGTCCTGGCCGCCTCGCTCACCGGAGCAGATACCACCTCCGGTGACTGGATCCGGTTCGCCGTCCTGGCAGCAGGGTCAGCGGTTCACATCGAGGCAGGACGTGAGATCGAGCGGCTGCGGTGGAGCGCGGCCGAAGGCTCCACCTACGTGAACCTGAAGGCGATGTGGGTCTTCGCCGCCGTCCTGGTCCTACCGTTACCGCTGGCGATCGCGATCATCGCGCTGAGCTACCTGCATTCCTGGATCCGGCTGCGGCGCAGCAAACCGCACCGCGTCGTGTTCTCCGCCTCCACCGTCGTCCTGGCCTCAGCCGCCGCCACGATCTGCGTCGCCACGATCAACCCCGGGGCGCACCCCGGGTACGCCGGTGGCCTGATCGGGCTGATCGCTGTGACCGTCGCCGCGCTGGCGTACTGGTTCATCAACTACGCCCTGGTCGTCGGAGCCGTTCTGCTGTCCAACCCGGACAGCACAGCCCGCAAAGCCCTCGGCCGGCTGTCCGACCAGTTCATCGTCGCCGGTGCCATCGGACTCGGCATCACCGCCGCCGTCCTGCTGGTCTACCAGCCCTGGCTGACCGTCACCCTCGTCATCACCATCCTCGGACTCCACCGTGCCCTGCTTGTCGGCCAGTTCCAGTTCGCAGCCCGCACCGATCCCCTCACCGGCCTCGCGAACGCCGTGTTCTGGCACGAGATCGCCAGCAAAGAACTCGTCCGGGCCGAACGCACCCCCAGCCCCCTCGGCGTGCTCTACCTCGACCTCGACCACTTCAAGACCGTCAACGACACCCACGGACACCTCGCTGGCGACCAGGTCCTCAAAGCCGTCGCGCGCGAACTGCGCGACGAACTCCGCACAGACGACCTCATCGGCCGACTCGGCGGCGAAGAGTTCGCCGTGCTTCTGCCCGGCACCGGGCCGGCCGAGACCACCGCGGCCGCAGAACGGATTCGCCGCCGGATCGAGACCGTCGTCGTGACCGTCACCACCGGCCGCGGCCACGTCCCGCTAGATCAGCTGACCTGCTCGATCGGTACCGCCACGTATCCGGACGCCGGACTCGCGCTCGACGACCTCCTTCTCGCCGCCGACGCTGCCACTTACGCCGCGAAGCGCTCCGGCCGCAACCGGGTCGTCGCCGCCCCTGTCTCTGAACTCGACTGACCGGCTAGGAGCCGCGGTATCACCGGGGATCTTCGGGTTTGTCGGGGGCGTAGTAGTCGGCGAGCATTTCGGTTGTCCAGGCGGGTTGATGAGTTTCGCTGCGGGGACCGAACTCGTGGAACCAAGGCTTGATGTCAAGGACCGGTGTTCCGTCGACGGCGTCGAGGTCTTCGACGTGCAGGTCGAGTCCTTCAATGCCGATCAGGCGACAGCGGGAGACGCCGAGCCAGTTGAGCCGGCGCATGTTGCGGTGCCCGAAGGGTCCAACTTTTGGCCAGTCGGGGTTGTCTCTGGCGCTGCGAGCGGCCAGAGGCAGATCGGTGCGGTCCGTGAGGTGGAAGAAGAAGACGACCTCGAGGTGTGAGAAGGCATCGAGTCCGATGAGAGCTTGTTCGTCGAAGCGTTTTCCGTCGATGCGGAGAATCGCCTGGGTGCCGCCCCAGTAGTCGTCCGTGGGTTGTGTGCGGCCGCCGATGACCTGTGCGAGCGGCTCGAGCGTGATGGCGTTGCTGGTCATCTCGTGAAGGGTCCTTTGGTTCGGAGCCGGGGGTGTCAGTGTGTTGCGGCGGCGAGGTAGTTGGCTGCGCGCTGGTCAACTTCGTGGGCGGCCTGAACGCCGCGGGAGCGAAACGTCGCGAGAACCGGGCGCATGTCGACGGCGGTTTGCCGGGTGCGAGCTGACGTGACTCCGTCCATTGCGTCGAGCGCCGTTGACCAGGTTGCGCAGGCTTCTTCGGCCGCGCCTTGGCGTGCTTGGATCTGGCCGAGATAGCCGAGCGTCACGGCGTGGGTGCGGGTGAACGTCGTGGCTTTGCGTGTGCGCACGCTCTGGTGGAACTGCGCCGTGGCGGCCGGTAGATCGCCGAGATCGCGGAGAGTGCAGGCGGTCTCGTGGGCGAGGCTGGCCTCGCCGAAGAAGAACATCCTGCCGGGTTCCTCGTCACCGGGGCCAGCGGCCGCGAGCTGGTCTTCGGCCCGGAGCAGTGCTCGCGAGGCTGCAGCCTTCTGCCCGTTGCCGGCCAAGGCTTTGGCGTGAACCACTTCGAGGAGTGCGCGCTCGCGGTGGGTCGCGAGCCGCGAGCGTGGTCCCGCCAGCGAGGCCTTGGCCAGCTCGGCGGCTTGCCGGTGGTGACCGAGATCGACGGCCTGGTGGGCCATCGCGCGCAGGATGTGGCCGGCCAGCGGCGGGTCGTCGGCTTCGGCGGCAAGCTGGACCGCAACGGTGAAATGCCGCTGGGCAGCCACATGTTCGGCGTTGTCGAACGCCATCCATCCACTGAGATAGGCCAGCTCACCGGCGGTCGAGAACAATCCCCGGCGGATCTCGTCACTGGCGTGAGTGGCCGTCAGAGCTCCGGCGACATCGGAGGTCAGGTATTGCACGACCGCACTCCGAGCATGGCCACCGCCGCGACGCTGGTCGATGCGGGTGAACATGTCGACCGTCTCCCGGATCGCCTCCAGGTCGCCGGCACTAATACGCCGGCCACCGCGACTGGAGCGGCCGGCGCCGCGTAGGACCATCGCGTCCCACCACGAATGCCCGGGCAGGGCGAGTGCGGCGATTGAGTAGCCGGCCGCACGGAGTACCGATCGACGCTCGATGTCCACGTCTCCCTTTCGCAGGTCGGAGAGCGCGGTCAGCGTATCGACCGTCCAGCCGACGGGCGTCAGCTGGTGGCCAGCAGCTGAGCGACTGGATCGCGGCTGGCTGGTGCTGGACAGATTCCAGAGCCGGAGCAGAGCTCCGCCGGTATCCAGGGCCGAGTCGGCGTGTCTGGCCAAGTCGGCCGACGGTGTGCGTTCGCCTTTCTCCACCCGGCTGAGCAGCGAGTAGGAATGATGCGTCAGCGGAGCCAATTGGCGAAGAGACAGATCGCGGGTCTGGCGCCAGCGTCGCAACTCGGTCCCGAAAATCTGCCGGCCACGCGCCGGTGGCCATAGCTCTTGCGGCAGGTCAGGCACAATTTCTCCCCGTATCCAGAGCATCGATGGCGGCTGGCCGCGGTGCGGCCCTTCGCGCATGGGAGCGCTCATGCTCCGCGTCCACGGATCGAGCTTAGAGCGTGACCCAGGTGCCCGGGCTGTGATTTGCGCGGATCGCGTCGAACCGTTGGCGGAGCACTGCTGCATAAGCAGGGCTCGATGTGCGGCGCATCGGTCCCGGAAGTTGAGCGAGGTCTCGCATGGCCAGGAGCGCCTCGTAGCCGACGCCGTCACGCAGGTCGTAGCCGTAGCGATTCACGAAACCCTGGATCCACGCCTCGTCGCGGCCGTAGCGGAGGGCAGCGTGCCAAGTCGGGATCAGATCGACTTCCCGGGGTCCGTGACTGACCCGGTCCCAGTCACACAGCATGGCGACACGGGGATCGTGATGGGACGCCCACAGCAGATTGCCGGCCCAGGCGTCGCCGTGGATCAGGCCGTATCCGAGCGGCCAGTCCAGGCCTGCCAGTTCCTCTTCAAGATCCTGGATCCGGCTCTTCAACCAGCCTCGCTCATCCGGTGACAGCGCGTTCTGCGCGACCGGGTCGGCGAGCGCGTGCTGCAAAGATTCCAGCGGTTGCCAGGCCGGAACCTCCACCGGCGGTGCCGCGATGTGGTGGAGGGCGTGGAGTAGCCCACCCAGATGCGCGGAGGTGAGCTCCGGGGCTGGGTCGGGTTGGCGATAGTAGGTCCAGAACGTCACCACAGTCGAAGAATCCGTCTGCACGAGCTCGGATCCCGGCAGTGGTGCTGTCGCTGCGAAGTTCTGGTGATCGACGAGCCAAGAGGTGATGACTTGGGTCGTCTCCAGCCTGCCGGCACTCTCACCACCGGTGTTGATCCGGGCGATCGCTTCGGCGGCCGGGAGTAGATACACGGCGTTGCTGTAGTGATGGATCAGCTCGGCGCCGGTGGCATCGATGTTCCGGCGGCGGCAAGCCGTGTGCAGGATTCGGTCAAGGTCGGTGCGCACGAGCGGCACTCTAGCTGCCGGCGGTGGCGAACTCCGCGAACGTCTGCTCGACCTCCTGCACAGCCGGCAGCGAGTGATACGGCGCGAGCTGACGCCGCACGGAGTTGATCGAGGTCAGCCCTCGAGCGCTGGTGAGACCAGCTGCCGAAGGCAGCGCCTTGGTGAGGATGTCGCAAGCGCGCTCCACATCAACGGTGCTGAACTTGCTGCGGGTCCCGGGCAGATAGGACGACGCCAGCGTCGACGCGGCCAAGACCTCACGGCGCTGCATCGCCGCAGAACTGGCCAGCACGGTGGGTGCGTGCTCTTGGACTTCTGCTGATTGACCGAGGTCATGCGCTGCGTACATAAACTCCGCGGCGAGCTGCTCGGGGGTGAAGAACCGGATCCAGAACGGCTCATCGTCCGGCTGGGCCGTGTTGAGTTCGTGCTCGGCCGTCGTCATCGCAGCAGCTGTCGCGGGCCGATCGCCGGCCAGCGCGTGGGCTCTGGCCTGCAGCGCGCTGCACCGTGCTGCCGTCGACGGCGAACCACAGTCGCGGGCGGTGCGGTGCCCGGCCTCGGCAAGCGCGAGCGCCTCTCGTGGTCGCCCAAGGTCGTGAGCCTGCAGAGACATGTCGGCCAGGATGTGCGCGCCGAGCGCCCGGTCACCGGCGGCCGAGGCGAGACGTAGTGCCTGGATGTAGTAGCGCTGGCCAAGGCCCTGGCGAGCGGAGTCGAAACACATGAAGCCGCCGAGGTCGGACAACCGGGCGGCCGCGGTAAGCAACTGTCGGCCGGTCTCCGCGTCGTAGGTGCCTGCAAGCAGCGGCAAGACGGTCTGGTTCACGAACTGGATCAGCGTCGAGCGGGCATATCCGCCACCGAGATGGTGATCAGCATCCGCGAAGGCTCGGCACATCGACCACATCACCTCGACCTCGCTGCGCCCGATCCTCCGGCCGCCGCGGTGCGAGGTGTCGAGATCGTCGTCATGCGACAGCCAGCGCCGGGCCGGGTCCAGGGCTGCTTCAGGTGTCCAGGCAGCTCCCACGACTGGTTCGACGCCACTCAGGTCCGCCCGCCAAAGGCCCGCCACGGTGCCCACGGTCGAGGCGGTCGACGAGTCCCACCCCAAGCCCAGCGTGGAAGCAATCGGTTCTGGAGCCTTCTTGGCCGCAGCTTTGGCCTGCTCGACGCGCGACCAGCTCCTCTTCAAGGCACCATCGGTGTTCAGGACAGCGTCAGCGCGAACTGCCAGATCGGCTGACGGAGATCGCTCGGCTTTCTCGACCCTGTAGATCAAGGCGTACGACTCGTGCGTAAGTTCCGCGAGTTGGCGCAGCGAAAGACCGCGGGTGGTTCGCCAGTGCCGCAGCTCGGCACCGAAGAACTGCTGGGCCGACTCCAGTGAGCCTGAACCCTTCCCCGTCTTCCTCACAGCTTCTCCCCTCGAAGGCACGAATTTCGTCACCACCAGGTCACTACAGGTGATTCATGATCGCACGATCTGGCTGTTGACAAACTATTTGTCAACAGCAGAACCCTCGATCTTCCTGGCGGAATCTCTCCAGAATCGGTCACCTAGAGCAACAGCTCAAGCACCCACTGACCGATGCGCTACGGGGAGACACCATGTACCAGGCCGTATACCTCCTGCTCTGGCTGCTTGCCGCAGCCGCCGGTATCGGGTTCTTCCGCGATCAGGTGCAGGAGGCGAAGGACTGGTGACCTCGTCCTCAGCTCTTGGTGGCCGTCGGACAGTTCGGGTCTGGTTCGGCCAGCACATCATCGCCATGTACACCGCTGAGCCGGCGCTGGCCGCGCGGTACGAGAGCGCGATGCGCAGCCGATTCGCCGGATTGCGTGTCACCAACCAATTGGTCGGAACGACTGCGGTAGCCCCGCAGGCAGGAGACAAGGGATGACGGTCGATCTCACTCGCCCGACTCTGCTCGGGTACGTCACGATCAAGCACCCGGCGGCCACGGCGGACACCGCTCACGAACTGCGACAGCACCTGGCCGATTTCGCCCAGGCCGAGGGGTTCAACCTCGCCGAACAGTTCGTCGAGACGCTCGAGACCGGAACAGCGCGGATCAGCGCTCTGCACGACAAGGTCATCAGCAGCGATCCCGTGCCGACCGTCGCCGTCCTCGCCGGCACCGAGCTGCCCAAGCACTACGCCAAGCTCCTGGACGACGCCGGAGTGCCGGTGGTGCCCGTGCCGTTGCTGGTACGCGTCGATGGCAGGTGCGCGCGATGACGCCGGTCACCGCGGCGCCGCGCCGCGGGCCGGCACTGCTGCCGATGATCAAACACGTCATCGATGCAGGACTGGCCCTGAAAGGACACCTGATGGAGGCCGAGACCGAGTGGGGTAGCCACCCGAGCCCGCTCGTCATCGGCTACATCGACGCGGCCAGACTGGCCCGGCCCGCTGGTCAGCGGAGTCCGGACGGTGCAGACGCCGAACAGGCCGAGGCGGCCGACGTCGAGCAGGCAGACGAGGCTGATGCCGCGGACGCGGTGTCGAAGGCTCGTGCGGAGATCGCGGAGTACGCCGCCAAGCACCGATTGGGCCTGGGCAACATCTATGTCGACCATCCAGGCTGTGGTGGATCGCAGTTTCGTGCGCTGATGATCAGCATCGAACGCTTCCACCCGCAGTTCGTGCTCGTGCCGCACCTCGACCACGTCGACTCGCCCGCCGGACCCGCGACAACCGAGACCCGTCGCGCGCAGATCGAAGCCGGCACGGGCGCAACCGTGCGGCCGACAGCGGATGGGCCGACGTGACCACCGAATGGACCGGGGCTGCCGTTTCGGGCAGCAGCGACGCCGTGCGAGCACTCCTCCAGGCGGAGGGCAGGCCGAGTGCCTGGACCTTGGGTTACGTCGACGCCACGAAGATGAGGCGCGCCGAGCTCGACGCTCACCTGGCGCGGATCCGGGAGTACGCAGAGCGGCACCAGCTCAGCCTCATCGCAACCTACGTCGACGAGCCGGACGGTGGGGGTGGTGGGTTCCAGGCGTTGCGGAACAGGATCGAGACCGCCGCCCCGAGCCCGGTGCTCGTGACCACGCTCGCACACCTCGACCCGGCCGCGATCGACCTCGAAGGCCGGACCACGGCTGAGACCCGCCGCCAGTACCTGCAGCGGCAAGGAACCGATGTGACCGAGGTGTTCCCCTGATCCGGGGGTGGGGCCCCGGCACCCGGCTCCGGAACTCCTCATCCGAGCCGACCGCCGGCGGCCGGTCTCCTCACCGGCTGCCGCTGTACGGGTCCCACCCCCTCCTGACCGAAGTCCCCGGCCCTCGACCCGCCCCTCCGGACGCCCCTGCGTCCGGCTGGCTCGAGGCGCCTCACCCCGAGCGCCGGGGACTTCGCCCCAACCGGTGGGCGGCCGTCTCGACTCCTGCATCGGCGGCCGCCCGCCGCAACCCCACTACTTCCGGAAGACCGATTCCAGTGATAACGCTCGCCCCCCTCAGCCCCGGCCTGTACTCGCTGCATCGCCTCGACGAAGCCCTGCCCGAGGCCACGGTGGCGGATCTGCAGCGATCCGCGAACCGGGGAGCAGTCTCGGCGACGGAGGCCGTCAGGCGAGCGCTGGCCGTACTCGCGGTCCTCACCGGCGAGGTGGCCGGCGGCAACCGGCCGGTCATCGTCGGCCGCAGGTGGTTTCAGCGTTCGCGGGTCCGTGGCCTCGATCTCGAGGCGATGGCCCGCGAGATAGCGACCTCGTGCGGCGGTACGCCGAGTCGCAGGGTGGCGGTGTGGCTGGCTGACGACACCCACCAGGTTCTGCTGCGGCTCGAACGGCACTACCGGCTGGGCAGAGGCCAGACGGTCGCGCTCGCGATCGAGCTCCTATGCGACATCGAGGTCGCCGTGGCCGGCGGCAAACAACTTGGCAGCGTCGAACCCGGACATGGTGAGACTGGACGGATCCGGGAGCTGGTCTTCGTCGACGTCGTCCCCGGCGATGCGCGCCGGATCAGGGCCTTGGTCCGCGGCGTCATCGCCCGGTGCCGTGCTGTGGTGGGGATTCGATGACGCCGGTGCCAGGTGGCGACCTGCTGGTCCTCGATCTGTGTCTTGTGCTCGCCTCGATCGCGTTCGGTATCGCCTTCGGCCTCACCGGTCACCGGCCGTCGACGGCTCATGAGCTACCTGTCAACTGCGGTGCACCGTCCGCTGAGGGCGGGTGGCCAGTTCTGATGGAGACGGTGGTGGAGGGATGATCAACATCTCCGCCGCGCTGAGGTGGTTTCCGCTGGTCGCGCACCCGCGATCGGCCTGCCGATCTCTGAGCGGGCGGATCGACCAGCTCGTCGCCACCGTTCGCCGGGCCCGGCGCACCACCGGAGCCGAAGCGTTGACGCTGGCCGCGACGGTGCATCATCAGGCAGCGATCATCGCCAGCGACGCCGGCCTAGTCGACCTTGCCCGGGCCTGCTGCCTGCAACAACTGCGCTTGTATCGCCAGGTCCAGCCGCTCGACGCGGGCGACGCCCGGCGGGCGCTTGAGCCCATCGTCAACCTTGCACGCCTGGAGATCCGCGCAGGGAAGGCTGAGCAGGGCCACCAGCTCCTGACCGGCCTGCTCACCGCAGCCCAGCATGACGACCAGGTCGACGTCGCAGGCCACACGATCGACTTCGACGAACTCCTTACCCCAGCTGCCCGGCCGGAGATCGTCCGGTGGCTGTGGACCGTGCTGTCGGCTGATGGAACCCGCGCGCTCACCACCGCCGGGCGCTGGAATGAAGCACTCACCGCCGTTGAGCTGCATCGGGGCATCGGCGGCCGGCTCCTCGACGGCCGCCAGATCGCCGTCATCGCCCACCACCTGCGCGGCGACACCGCTACCGCCCGCGAACTCCTGGCCACCGCCAAGCCGGCCGAACGCTGGGAACACCTCGTCCGCCGGGCCCTCGGCCGCCTCTGCGATCCGGTCAGCACCAAGCCGCTGTTCAGCCCGGCCGAACTCGAACGCGCCGCCCCGGCGGCGGATCTTGTTGTGTTCCGCACCCGGCTCATCCTCACTGCTGCCGACCTCAGCCCGGCCAGCGAGACGGCGTCGTTGGTTCAGGCGCTGAACAGCGATCCCGCACTCACCGGCGACGCGTACGCGGCTCGCGACGTCTTGTCGCACCCGATCGCCGGCGACCTGTCGGCCACCCTGCGAGCACGGCTCCGGGCCGCCGTCGCGTCAGCGGGCCTGGACCACTCGATTAGCCGATCGCAGCTCAGGAAACTGCTCGACGTCGTCCGTCACAGCGAAGCCACCACCATCCGCAACCTCGCAGCCGCGGGAGGCCGGTCTGTGCAGTCAACGCAAAGGCCACCGGACGGGGCTCGTACAGCTGGAACCGGCCGACCCAGGGCGGGTGCCGAGTGAGCGGCACCCTTATCGTCGTCGATGGCCCGACCGCGGTCGGCAAGACCACCGCCTGCGCGCTGCTCGCGGCGGGTCTTCGCCGCTTGGAGCTCGAGGTCGTGATGGCCGGCGAACCCAGCGCATCACCGATCGGCGACGTCCTCAGGCACGAGCCGATGGGTCGGCACGACGGTCAGATCCTGGCGTGCCTGTCTGCCGGCGACCGCTACCGACAGTTGAACCACGTCGTGACTCCAGCCCTGGAGCGCGGGGCGGTGGTTGTCTACGACAGTTACCTGCCCAGCGCGTTCGCGCTGCACGAGCTCGCCGGGGCCGCGCCGGACTTCCTGCGCACCCTGAACCGTGACGCGCTCGTCCCCGATCTCACGGTCGCGCTGCTCGCCGACTCCAGCATCTGTCAGGCCCGCGCCGCAGTCCGCGGCGACCAGCCACACCCAGCGGCTGCGTTCATCGCGCAGCACGCAGTCTACGACGCCGTGCTGTACGAGCTGTACGAGTCCGGGTGGACGCTGCGCAGCCAGCCGGCCGACGGTACGCCGGAGGAGGTCGCCGCGGCGCTGCTGCAGGCCGTGATGCAACTGCTCTGACCGACCCAGTACAGCCAGCCCGAGGCGTCGACTCAGTGGAGGGGCCGCAGCATGGTGGCGTAGATGGGCGCGTCGGGGAAGGGCTGTTGGTCGCCGATGTTGGTGTAGCCCCACGACTCGTACAGGGCCTTCACCTTGGGGTGTCCGGGTTCGACGAGTAGCGTCACCCGCTCTTCGGGGCGGCCTTCGAGGAGGGTTTCGTGGATCCGGGTCGACAGGCCGGTGCCGCGCCAGGGTTTGCGGACCATTAGCTCGAACAGCGCTAGGGTCCGTTGCCCGTCCTCCACGGTGTCGGCGGGCGGCAGTGGATTGAGCATGTGGTCCCACCAGCGCGTGGTCGGTGGGAGGGCGGCGGCGTAGGCGTAGCCGGCGGCCTCGCCGCCGTCGAAGGCGACGACGGCTTCCCAGCTCGGCCGTGACGAGTGCCCGGTGAGGCGTCCTTCGTACCGCTCAATCGAGAAGAACGGGTCAGTGGCCGCTTCGGTCTCGTAGACCTCGGCGTACAGGCTGACCAGCGTCGGACGGATGGCGGCGAGCTGATCGGCGCCGTAGCGGACAAGCTGGATCTCGGCGGACACAATGCTCCTCAGGGGGAAGGTGGCGGAACAGCGAGGTCGGTCAGAGCGCACGGACGAAGTCGCGCCAGTCACGGACGGCCGTGCCGCTGGCCGCGTTCTGGGTGAGCGCGGAGGTGAACGTCGCCAGCAGGTGCGACACCCGACCAGGCGTCAGGTCGGTCGGGGACGGAACCACGCTCTGAGCGGTGGCCAGGGCCTGGTCGACGTCGCCCTGCGCCAGCTGGGCCAAGGCGGCTTGGGCGCGGTAGTAGGAGCGGTTGCGGTGCTGGTCGGCACGTAGCTCGGCCAGGCAGCGGTGGATATGCGATTCGGACTCCGCCGCGATCCCCAGCCGGTAGTGAACGATGCCGGCCAGGCCGTGGAGCTCTCCGAGGGTGTAGAAGTTCACCGACGCCGGGCGCGGGATCGAGGTCTCGGCCCGCTCAAGTGCTTCGGCGGAGCGCTCGAGCGCGCGCAGAGCGCGGGCACCGTCGCCGAGGTTCGAGGCGGCCAGCGCGATCCGGCTGTGCGTCATCGAGGCGAAGAACGGATCCGCGCGGTGTACCTTCGTCTGCGCGCACGCCTCGGCCGCGGCGATCGCGTCGGTGTAGCGGCCCTTGTGGACCGCGAGCATCGAGGCGTAGCGCCAGAGCTGGTGCTGCACCTGGGCATCGCCGGACAGGCCCGCCAGCGTCACCGCCTTCTCCAGGTGGTGCTGCGCTTCGGTGAGGCGGCGGGCGTCGAAGGCGGCGAACATCGCCGCGCTCGTGAACGCTGCCGCCAGCGCGTACAGCCGCGCCCGGACTCGCTGGGTCGCTGCGCCGTTTTGCTGTAGTCCCAGCGTGCGCTCGGCCAGCGCGATCGCGCGCTGCTCCAGACTCGATCCGCCGCCGAACTGATCGTCGTGCAGCCACAACTCGTTCAACTGCCCCCGCAGCCGCGTCACGTCCGGCAAACCGACCGTCGGCCGCCCGGTCGAACTTGTCGCGGCCAGTGTCGCCAACGTCGTCGTCGACGCGGCCGCCAGGAACGTGCGCCGCTGCACCGGTGCGTCCTGCAGCGACGGAATGGGCCGCACCAGCACTCGGCGAGGAACGAACCCCAGCTCGGCTGCCGTCTTCCCGGTCACCGTCTCCAAGGCCTTCAGCTGTGCCGTCTGCGGTGAACGGCGCTCCCCCGACAGCCACCGGAACACCGTCCGCCGCGTCACATCACCGTCCTGCCGGCCGCCTGCGTACATCGCCTCGTTCAGCATCTCGGCGAACTCGCCCGCCGAGACCTCGTGCTCGTCCATCCAGGCCTTCAGCGCCAGGTTGCGCGAGGCCGGGTCCTTTGCCATGGCCCAACCGTAGACGCCAACTCACACCGCTCGGTAGTGGGCCGCCCACTTTTGGCCACCATCAGTAAGTGCCGAATGTCCCGATTTGGCCATCCCCAGGCACGCCCCGACGGTGCTTACTGGTTGCACATTCATCATCACTGGGTGAGACGACCGGGCTCAGCTGCGTGGCAATCGCGTGGCGCTGCGGGAACTTCTGGGGGAGGTCAGCCATGCGATTGACGGCACGTCAGCTGCGGCTGTCCCCCGGCTCGACAGGGGCCTTGCCCCTGACGGCACCGGGCTGGGCGAGACCCCATGGAGTGGCTCACCCGGCGACTGGCCTCAACGAGGACTTGGGCGCACCGCTGGTTCGCCCGGCTCAACGACCAGTTCCGCCGCTGGCGCGACGAGGACGACTAACACCGGTCGTCCCCCCAGGACGATGCCGCCGGCCGGGTCGAACACCAGCTCGCCGAAGCGAGTTCCCCACCAGCTGGTGCCGGAGACGAGGCCGACCTCCCCTCACTGCGGGCTCGGTTCATGACACCGACACCCTTGTCTCCAGCACCACCCCAGACCGGGATCCCGGCGGCCGTCGATCCGCCACTCCCCCGTCGGCAGGTCGATACCCCTCCCAGGAACCGCCGAGGATCCCGCATCGCCCGGTGGGTGGTCGCCGCACGATCACCCACCGGGCCCACCCTCCCCACTCCAGCCGCGCAGCCCGAGAGGCCCTTGCCACTGTGAGCAGCCAGCACGACCCGCACCCAGACACGGCCGACGTCGGCTTCAACATCGGCGTCCCTGCCAGTGCACGGGTCTGGGACTGCCTGCTCGGCGGCAAGAACAACTACGCGTCCGACCGTGAGGTCGTGGCCGCCATCCGGGATCTCGCACCCGAGTTCAGCATGGTTGCCGTCGACAACCAGCAGTTCCTGATCCGGGCCGGCGCCTACCTGGCCGGTGAACTGGGCATCACCCAATTCCTAGACTGCGGGGCCGGTCTCCCGATCTCGAACCCCCTGCACGCAGTGGTCCAGGCCGTCCGGCCTGACGCGAAGGTGCTGTACATCGACAACGACTCGATAGTCCTTGCCCACGCCAGGGCGCTGCTGCAGACCAACGACAACACCGAAGTCGTCGCGGCCGACATCTTCGATCCGACCACGCTGCTCGAGAACGACATCGTGAAGACGTTCTTCGACTGGTCGCAACCGGTCGCGATCATCCACACCGCCACCCTGCACCACCACCCGGGCGAAGCCGCCGAGCTGACCGAGGTGATGCAGACCTACATCGACGCGGTTGCA
Source organism: Kribbella albertanoniae (assembly GCF_004348455.1). Lineage (GTDB taxonomy): Bacteria > Actinomycetota > Actinomycetes > Propionibacteriales > Kribbellaceae > Kribbella > Kribbella albertanoniae. The sequence continues at coordinate 40,762 of NZ_SMKA01000001.1, read as the reverse complement.
GCCGGCTCCTGCACGGTGATCAGCCACCTCGTCGACCCCGACCAGCCCGGCGGCCACAGGGTCGCGCGCGACATCGAGAAGATCTTTCTCGCCGGTCTCAGTACCGGCTGGTTCCGAGCACCGGACGAGATCGCCGCCCTCTTCCCCGGCCAGGAACTCCTCAACCCCGGCATCGTCGCGTGCCGCCACTGGCCCAATCAACCGCCCGAGAAGTCCGACAACGTCTTCCGCGACCTCATCGTCGGCGGCATCGGACGCAAGCCAGGTCAGCGATGAGGAACCATCCCGGCACCGCTCCTCTGCGCCCCGGGGGACTACATCGCGGCGACACCGCCCGACGCTTTCGATCCACAGCTGTCCGCCCGAATCGCCAGCCTCCTCGAGCGCGCCAGCATCGGACAGGAACAACCGCCCCACAGATGAACACGAAACACATCGCACCGGCCGCGGCGGATGACCAGACCGGCGTCGGTGACGATCAGCACCAGCGGCTTCAGCACCTCAGCAGCGGGTCGGCCGCGGTTGTCTCCTCTCGGAGCTGGTGTCTCCCGCCCGGCTATGCCGGTGCCCGACCCGTGGAGTTCGACGAGCGGAGTCCGAATCCTGCACGGGTCTGGGACGGTCTGACCGGAGGCAAGAACAACTTCGCCGCCGACCGCGAGGTCATCGCCACCGTCCTCAAATTCTCACCCGGCTTCAGCACGGTGATTACCGAGAACCAAGAGTTCCGCGAGCGCGCCTGCACCTACCTCGTGCATGAGGTCGGCATCACCCAGTTCCTCGACTGCGGGGTCGGGATCCCGACCCCGAACCCGATCCACGACGTCGTGCAATCGATCAACCCCGACGCAAAAGTGCTCTACGTCGACCACGACCCGATGGTCGTCGCCCACGCCCGGGCCCTGCTCGCCACCAACGACAACACCGAGGTGATCGCCGGCAACATCTTCAACCCGAAAGGGCTGCTCAGAGACGAAACAGTGCAGGCATTCCTGGACTGGTCACAGCCCATCGCGATCCTGCAGACCGCGACCCTGCATCAGCACTGCGGCGAGGTGGCCGCGGTGGCCAAGGTGATGAAGGCCTACGTCGCCGCCGCAGCGGCAGGCTCCTGCACGGTGATCAGCGACCTGCACATCCCGGAGGATCCCGAGCTGGTCCAGGACGCGCTACAGGCCGAGCAAGGGTTCTGCGAAGGCATGGGTCCCGTCGTTCGGTTTCGCTCGCTCGACGAGATCCGGGCCCTGTTCCCGGGACAACACCTCCTGGAAAACGGCGTCGTCGCGTGCCGCGACTGGCCCACCAAGGACGACGACGACAAGAGGTATCCCTACAGCGCCTACAACGCCGCCCGCAACCTCATGGCCGGCGGCATCGGGCAGAAACCAGGCCCCCAATGACGAGCCAACCCGGTACGCCCCCACTCTTCAGCGGCCGCGACATCGCGCCCAGCCCGCTCTGCGGACTCCAGCCGCCGCTGCCGACCCGGCTCACAGGCATCCTTGAGCGTGCCGGCGTCGCGACCGTTACCGAACTGGTCGCGGCCAGCGACGCCGACCTGCTCGACGTACGGCAGATCGGCCCGGAAGGCCTGGCGACGATCCGCGCCGTCCTCGCCAGCCAGCACGGTCAGCATCCCCTGGACCAGATCCCGCTCGAAGACCTCCACGAAGCACTCCAGGCCCGATCGTTCAACGTCCTGAAGAGGGCAGGCTTCCACACCGCCGAAGAGGTCGCCTCAGTCACCAACGCCGTGCTGCTCGAGCTGCCGAATGTCGGCCCGTTGACGGTCCAGCTGATCCGCGAAGCCACCTTCCACGCACTCGCCGCTCGCCACACCGCAGGCCGGGTCATGCACCAGCCCGGTGAGCGGGCCCGCGAGTCGATCGCGATCATCGCTGAGCTCGCCATGTGCGCGCTCGAGCGCGGCGACGCCGTCATACACGAGCAGGCTCAAGGCCTCCTACAAACCCTCGCGCCCGGATTCCCGCAGCCCGACGCGACCCGGCGGCCTCGCGGCCTACCCGAGTACCTGCGGGGCCGGCGGCACGCGCCACCACCGCCGCTTCATCTCGTGCGAGCTGGTCCCCGCCCGGCACCGCCCTAACCCCGCTCCCAGCTCGGCGCCGCCCGTGGCGCACCACGCCGCTCGCCGAGCAGCAGGAGCCCACAATCTCCCGGCCGCGCATGCCCGCGCGGCCGGGCCCTGGGCCAAGTGAGGCCCTGACCCGAAGGAGAACACCGCCCATGCACCACAAGCTCACCCGGCGCGTCCGCGCCGCCGTCCTCGCGACCGTCCTCGCGACCGGCATCCTCTCGGCCGCCGTACCGGCCACCGCCCAGCCCCTGACCGACCACTCCCCCGCCGCCGCCACCGGCCAGCCCCAAGTGTGGGCGGGCTATGACACCGGTCAGAGCGTGGACGTCGCCACAGCGTCGTCGGTGGCCCAGGAGATGGCCGAGCTGCTGAAGCTGCAGCCGACCGGGATCCAGGTCAGCGACAACGCCATCTACGTCCCCGAGAACGGCACCACCGTCGTGTGGCCCAGCCCCGGCCAGACCACCGCCCCGGACGGCCTCGGGACCAACATCCGCCCGGACGCGCTCAAGCGCGCCGGCATCACTTCGGTTGAGTCCCAGTTCGGCGCCCAGACCGTCGAAGGATGCCCGTCCGGGATCACCGCGAAGGACTACTATTGCTTTTACACCGCTGAGAAGTTCGCTGGTCGGCGTCTGCAGTTCACCGGCGCCACCACGAAGAGCACGGCTCAGCAGTGGGGGTTCGAGAACTCGACCTACAGCTGGGTGAACACCGACACCAACACCAGGGTCCAGGCCTGCGACGGCGCCAACTACAGCGGCTACATGTGGGTCGAGCAGGAGAACTCCAAGAGTTCCGTCCTTGACGCCAGCTACAAGGGCAAGCTGTCGTCCTGGTTCACCTTCTGACCACTGACCGGTAGCACCTGTCACCAGGGGCCGCTCTGGATCCGCACTGCAGGCGGATCCAGAGCGGCCCCCATCGTCTTACCGGCTTGTGGGCGGGCTGAACAACCGGTAGCCGATCACCGACGGGAACGGCAGATCCAACGCTCCTGGCTTTCCCGTCAGCACGTCCTCCTCGGCCAGCAACGTGCCCGTCGACGGGTTGAAGATCAGCACGTGCCGCCGGGGCCAGCCGGTGTAGGTCGTGTCCACGGCGAACCCGAGCCCGGGCCGCCCCGCCCGGTCGGACATCCGGCCCAGCGCCACCACGTCACCGCGACCGGCCAGCGTGCGCAGCACCGCAGCCCGAACTGCCGGCGGTGGCGTCGACTCCCCGTACAGGGCCGTGATCCCCATCGTCATCTTCCCGGTCCCGTCGATCTCGGTCGGGAAAGCCGTGTTGAGCATCGCGGGCAGTGTGGCTGCCTCGAGCGGGTATTTGAACGCAGGCTGGTAGGAACCGGCGGGCCAAGACGTCTCGTTGTCGGGACGGTTTTCTGTTCGCTGCTGACTGGCCTCACGCCACGCCTCCTCGCTCTGCCCGGCCACCATCACCGGCTGGCCCGTCGCCACCGTCTGCTGGCCCGACAGGTCCGCGGAGTTCCACTGCAGCGTGATCTCCTGCGGCAGCACGACCGAGTTGTTGGTGTCCGGGCCGTCGACCCGGGTTTCCAGATTCCACGCCCGCGTCCGCACGACGTGCAGCGGACCGGTATTCCCCGGCAGCATCGTGTCTCTGACCGCGACCGCGGCCAGCGCCAGCAGCTCGGCCTTGGCCGGGCGCCCCGCCGCAGTCTCAGCCGCGCCGAGCAACGGCAGCGTCGCCGTCGCCGCCGGCGCCGAGCCGAACGGATCCACCACCACAACACCGGCACCCACCACGACCGCGGCCGCGGCAGCGACCAGGACCGTACGCCGTCTCGGCCACCGGCGCACCTGCGCCTTCGTGGTTGATGTCGCGCCAGCGACCTGTCCCTCGGCTGCGATCCGTCTCTGCACCCGCTCCAGCCCGGCGAGCTCATGCCCGCCGAGTGGTCCGTCGTCGATCCCGACCGCGGGGTCACCCTGCCGCAGCAGATCAGTGATGTCGTTCTTCATGAGCTCTCTCCCTGCGTCCTGGACTTGCCACTGGTAACGACCGTGGAACCGCTCCGCCGGGCCCCGGGCTCAGCGTCCAGAGCGCCTGCGGCGGTCAGGTGCCGTTGGGCCCGGTGTCGCGCCCGGTGCAGACGTACCGACGCCGACGTGACCGAGCAACCCAGCGCAGTGGCCAGGTCCTTGCCCCGCAGACCTTCCCAGGCGTGCAGCATCAGTACCTCCCGGTCCTTCGGACTCAGAGGCTCGAGCAGCGCACCCGCGGCCTCCAACGCCATCAGGCGATCCCCCGGCACCGGCTCAACCCAGGTCGCCAAGTCGCTGCCGACGCGCTCATAGGCCCGCCCCGCCCGCTCCTCAGAACGGCGCACGTCCGACAGCACGTTCGCAGCCACCCGGTACAGCCACGGCAACGCGTGCGCCGCCGGCAGCTCAGCACGGCGCTGCCACGCAACCAGAAACACATCCGCAACGACGTCGTCCGCGTCCGCCCGGTCACCGGTACGCCGTACGACGTACCGCAGCACCGCGCGGTAGTGCTCCCGGTACAACCTCTCAAGGTCGACCGGTCCTGGCTCGCTCATCGGTTCCACACCCCGTATATGGCCGATCGTCCCGGACTTCTTACAGGCAGCAGCAACTCTGCAGATTTCGCCGCTGGATCGCGAACCTGCGAGAGACTCCTCCGCCGCGTCAGCCTCACATGACTTCGGCGCTGCGGTCTCGGGCATCTCTCCCGACAACGATCTAGTTCCGCTGTCATCACCTTCAGGATGTCACCCAACTAAGGCTCCGATCAGCCCCGATTCCCAAACAGACCCACCGCTCCCCGCTCACGGTCCAGCGGCCAGACGAATGCTGGCGAGATTGCTGGCATCGACTCCTAGACATATGTCCGGCGGCCTGCCCGCAACCGACGCGCCCCTTCAGCTGGATCGGCCGCAGGACGGCAAGCCGGTCAGGTGCGTGGCAGGTCCGGCAGTAGCTTGTCGGCCTTTCGATGGCTGTCATCCACTGCACTGGTTTCGCCGAATTCTAATTTCGCCCGCGCTCGTTGACTGTCATGTGTCGACGCTTTGGGTACCGGGCGGAAAGACCGCGGCCTTGGCCGCTCGTGTGAGGATGCTTTGTGTTGTCGCGGACAGACCTATGCGGTTCCAGTGGAAGATGATGTGGTGGGCAATGGTCTCGCGGACACCTCTGGTGAGTGGTGTCGCGGCGAGTGCGGCGCCGGCTCGGCTGAAGGCCTCGATCCAGGCTGAGGCAAAAGCCAATGGGGTGCTGCCGGTGATCAGGGCGCTTGTCGGTCTGGTGTCGATTGTCATGAGATGCCGCAAGTTTGCGGTCAGCTCGGGCAGACGCTCGAGGGATGTGCCTGACGGTACGGGGCGGAGTTCCGCGATTTGGCTCCAGATGTCGCCTTGCTCGAACCAGTCCTGCCCGGCTCCGCGCATGAGGGCGCTGCACAAGACGGTTGACAGTTCGCGCCGCCCGACAGGGTGCTCGGTAGTGCTGGTTGTCGTGGTGAGGTAGTTCAGGATGGCGTGACTGTCGGCGTAAAAGAGGTTGTGTGCGATCCGCATCCCTCGGTGTCCGCCGAATGCTGCGGTCTCGGGTTCGTAGATGCTCGTCCAGGATCTGGTGATATGTCCTGAGACCGTAAGGTCGCGGATCGGGCGGTCGATGTGCTGCATTGCTGCTTGCGGGGTTGTGGTGCTGCCTGGGTGGATTCGTAGCCTCCAGCAGGGTGCCTTGCGAATGAACCACCATGACGCGATCGCGCCTGCTGCCTGGGCACGTTCCAGGGCTGCTCGTAGCCGGGCTGCTGGTTCTTGTTCGATGGAGTTCCAGTCAGCGAATTCGAGGTTGACCTGCTGCCAGCCCACTCGTGTGTGCGGCTCCAGGGCGGCGCGTCCAGCGGTTCGGTAGCACTCGACGGCCTCGGCGAGCTCCGCGGCCGGTATGCCCCGATGACTTGCGGCCTGCGAGAGTGGCCGGCCAGCCAGAACGTCCAGCACTCCGTGTTCGATGTCGGGCAGTGACGTAGTGAGAATCATTGGGGGCCGGTCTCCATGTCGGTTGGTGTGTGGGTGGACTGCGTGCGTCAGTTGATGAGCAGGCAGCTGTCCCATCCGCTGGCCGTCGGTCTGCCGCTGGCCGTGTGTAGGGCGAGCGCCAGTCCTGCATCGCCTTCGAGGAACCCCTGCCCGTCACCGTGACCTGGCAGGCCGCGGGCAATTAGCTGAGCTGCAAGGTGCTGGAGGAGGGTGTCGAACGCGGGGTTGCCTGAGTCGATGGCCGTTCGCCAGGCGGTTTGGAGGAGCCCGGCCCAGCCGTGGCAGAGCGAGGTGTCGATGATCCGGTCGACCTGGGTCTGGTCAGCGAGGCAGGCGATCAGTGCTTGCTCAGCCATCTGTTTGCGGGCCGGATCGTCGGTGGCGATGGCGGCGAGTTGCTGTGCTCTCGCCAGTCCGGGTGTGCCGTAGCACCACGACGGCCGAAGCGGTCCTTCCTGTGTCGTCCGTTGTGTTTGGTGTTCGTCGCGGCTGACCCATTGCGGCCACCAGGAACCTTCGCGGTCGTGTTGGCGCCACGTGTCCAGCCATGCACAGATCCGCTCGATGGCGTCGACCTGACCGTTGACCACGATGCCGGCTCGGAGCGCCAGCGAGAGCAGCGCCAAGGGCCCTGCGATGCCGTGAGCCAGACCGAGGTTGCCGTGACCACCAGGGAAGGCAGCTGACTCCTTGAACGACGGGTCATGGAATGTCCACCAGCCGGGCAGCATCGTCCCGTCGACGTCGATGGGCTCGGTGAGGCGAACGAGGTAGCTGAGCGTTCGCTGGAGGGCGTCGCCGCCGGGGGCACGGCGCAGCAGGTAGGCGCCGATGCCGGTCAGGCCGTAGATGAGGTCGAATTCGCCGAGGCTGGGCACCTCGGCGCGAGTCATGCGTGCTTCGGCGCGGTCGAGACGACGATGAGTCAGGGCGGTGACGTAGGTGTCGAGGCCGGCTAGTGCCTTGGAGTATCGCCCGGTGCCGCTCGCGGTGTGCAGTGCGAAGGCGACTGCCGGTGCGCCGAAGTAGAGGCCCGCGTCGTCGGCGGCGCTGATGTCTGCCGCGGTTGCTGCCTTCAGCCAGGTGTGGGCTGTTGCCCAGTCCCCGTGGCCCTGATGCGCGCGTTCGATGTGCAGGAGCGCGATCCCTGCGGCGTCCTTGGCCAGTGACTGCGCCCGCCACCGCTCACCTGGCGCGAACTGCCGAGGCTGAGTGAGTTGGTCGGCGATCACCGTTGCGGCGTCGGCTAAAGCGGTCCTCATGAGGTGGCTGCCCATCGCAGTGCAACCGAGCGGGTGAGACGCCGACCTATCGTTTCTTGTTTCGGGTCGACACCGAGGGTCCTGACGTGATGCATGTGGAGCAACGATCTGAGCACCGGCGGCGCATCCTTGGCGGCGGTCAACTGATGGCGGTACTCAGTAAGCGCTGCACGCCGCTGTCTCCAGGTGTCAAGAACCCGTTCGCCACCGGGGATTGATCGCAGCGCCGCCCAGTCATCGCTCGGATCGGCCAGGCTCATCGCGGTGTCGCGGAGGCGCTGATCCAGCGTGACGTGTTCGTGTGGCAGCTCGTCGATCAATCGCCGCATTCCGCCGGCCATTGACCCGTCGAAGGAGATCGTGAGATCGACCAGGCCCGCGACAGTCAGTGCTTGGCGCTCGACATTGCTCCGGATTGAGGTGTGAATCTGTGCGACAGCAGCGATCGAGTCCGCGGCAAACACGGCTTCGGCAGCTGCCATCGCAGCGCCGAATCCGTATCGTCCCGTCTCCGGGTGATAGGTGGTCAGGTCGATGTGAGGGACGAGTCCGCTGGCTCGCAGTCGGTTGGCCCAGCCGTTCAGCCGCGCCGCTGCCTGCGAGTGCTGGCCGGGGCCGGGCGTTGAGATATAGAGGCGCAGATAGCGGTCCGCCTCCGGTTTTGCCAGGTCCCGGTAGCGACGGAACCACCACATTGGAGGTCCACTGTCCCAATCGTCGAACAGCTTCGACAGATGATCGGTCAAGATCTCGTCCTGGCGATCTTGATGCCCGTGAACATGCACTGCGAGCCAGCTCGATCTGCCGGGCAGATGACCGGCATCGATCGGAACTGCCCGGACCGAACGCTCTGGAGTGCTGCGGTTCGGCGGTGGCGGGTCGGCGTGCAGTTGAACGACGAGTTCGTGGGGACGGCCACCACACCATCCGTGATCGTTGACTGTTGGGGCTTCGCGCAGCTCGATACGTCCGCCCCGGTCGAGTCGGGCTCGGAGAAGCTCGCGATGAACCGGCTGGTCGAGGTCGATCGGCAACCGCAGGTCGCTGTGGCACATCACCACCGCGCTGGGCACACCGAACCGGTGCCGCCACGCAGCGAACGCCTCGTCCCAAACCGTCGCCGCGACAGTTGCGGCCGGCAGATCCGTAGCCGTCACCAGCCACCGCGCGGCCGACAGGATCGTCCGTCCGTGGCGCAGTTGCGGGAGGTAGGGCAGCTGGCCGGCAGCGCCCCAGTTGAACGGCCCGTAGACCGCGGAACGCGCAGTCGCGATCTCAGCGAGGAAGCGTGCCAAGGGCGGTGTTTGCACGCTGGCTTCCAACGCATGCAAGACCACCGGTTCCACCGTTTGCCCGGTGGACTGTGAGACCAGGCGAATCTGGCGAGCATCAGCGGTGACCGCCAGATCATCGAGCGAGATCAGATCGTCAGCAGGGGCGCGGTGTTCGGACAGCGAGATCAGCCTCGGCAGCAACTCTGGTACGCGGATGACGTTCTCGCTGCGCCGCCCTCGCGGAGGAAACGACAACTGGGCGAGGACCGCATCAGGGGTCGCTGTCGGTCGTGACGCCAGTGTCTTGGCAAGCTGATCACGGTCGCTTGGAGCAAGCAGGCCAGCGAAGCGGCCGATCATGCTGCTCGACGTGCGCGGCGCGGCGATCACCGCGATCTGGAAGTCGCCGCGCTTGATGTGTTCGGTGGATTCGGCGTGGATCTGGAAGGACAGTTCTGTAGCGGGCGGGATGAGCATCTCGGCAGTGTCACCCACGGTGAGCGAGGCGATCGTCGCTTCGGTCAGCTCGATCTCGTCGTTGCCGGCCATGATCGCGGTCTGCACCAGGCCCAGCAGCGTTTCATCGCGAGGAGTAAACGGCGCGGGGCCCTGTTTTCGACCCGAGCCCAGGTAGCCGGCCGGCACACCCAGGCCAGCATCCTGCACGAGGTTGCGCAGTGGCACCACGGCGCCGACACCGAAGCGGTCGAGGAACCGGGCGTGGTACGCCTTCCATGCTGGCTGTCCGAACGGAAACGGCGTCAATCGCACCAGAGTCGTTGCAGCAATCTCAGCCTCACGAAGCACTGTGCCGGGTACGGCGATGTCGATATCAAGACCGCTGGTGACAACCAGCGGCTGCCCGGCCGTGTCCGCGACCGCCTTCATGCGTTCAGGCAACCTTGGGTCGATCGCGCTGTGCCTGCGCGGGGCCAGTTCTGCGTGGACGCTGCGCAGTTCGCGCTCGATCGCAAGCACGGACGGCAGCTCGCCGCTTCCTGCCCCCTCGAGCTGGACCAGGACGTGGCCTAGCGGGTCGGTGCTGGTCATCGGCGGCCACAGACTCGTCAGCAACACGTGGCTGGCCAGGAGTTCTCCCAGCAGGGCCCGGATACGTGCCTCGGTCGCGGTCGGGAATTCAGCACTCAGTCCAACGACCAGGTCGCTGTAGCGGATCGGGCGGCGGGTCTTGGCCATCGCGGCCCGGACTGGCCCGGTGGCGCGGACTGAGACCTCCAGTGGCGCGAGTTCGTTCGGTGCGATGCTGCTGGGCTGGCCAGGCGTGACGATCCGGTCGCCACGCAGGAAGCTGGCATTGTTCACCATCACCGGTAGCTGTTCCAGCAGGGCTGGATCGTGGTCCAGGCGGTCGATGACCGCGGCGAGCCAGTGCGCGTCTGGGCTGGTCTGGATGGACTGCCGATCGCTCCAGCGGACTGAACCATCCGGATCGATCCGCGATAGCGCGACCCCTGCGAACAGACCGAACGGGGTTGCGCGTCCTTGCCACCGTAAGAGGTAGGCCGCGACCGACAAGACGATACGGTGCAACTGACGGGCTGTTGGCCCTTCCACATTGAGGATCTGACCGAGTTGCCGTGCTAAGTCCGGGGTGGAGATCGTCACCGCGTCGCGGAACTCAGTGATGTCCCACAGGTCGGCCAGCCAGTGGCTCCACGACTCGGCATCGCTGTCCAGCACGCCTGCCGGCCAGGCGGGGAGCTTGAGATCGGGGTCGCAGGTGGTGGCCCTCAGCAACATGATGCCGCTGTGCCGGTAGAGCGATCGCGGTGCTTTCACGGTCAAGACCTCCCCGGGTCAGGGTCCTCACGGTGGTCGGGTGTGCCGGACGAGACTGCATCCGGCACACCCGATTGGCCCTAGATCAGGACGGGTTGGCGACGTTGGTCGGGCACGCGGTGCCCACGCAGGTGGAGCCGCAGTTGTCGTCGGTGTTGCGCAGCAGCGCGGCGATCGGCTCGCCGGACTCGAAGACGCGCATCTCCAGGTCGAACTCGTCGTCGAGGGCAGTGGTGTCGAGCGTGGTGACGGTCATGGTTGGCCTTTCTAACTGTTGTGGTGGTTGATTCCCGAAGCCCAGATCCCGTGAGCGGACGGTGCCGCTGTCAGGTCCAGGAGACTGTGAGGGTGACGTGCTTCTTGCGGATCACCGAACCGCCCGGCTGCGGCTCGTCTGGCGCGCCAACAGGCGTGGCTGTGACCCTGGGGCCCTTTCCGCCACGGTGGCTGCGGTCCCAGACCTGGACTTGCTCGTTGAACCGCGCGGCAACCGTCTCGGCGTCAGGGCCGTGGCTGTGCACCCCGAACTCATATACCGAGGTGCCCGGCTCTGACGATGCCTTCCGGATAGTGAGGTAGGCGAACGTTGCGCCGTCGACCACGGCAGGGCTGGCCATCCGGTTGGCCGGCTTGACGATGTCTGTGTCGAGTTCGGGATCGACGGCGAGCCAGCAAAACCCCGGCACGGTGGTCGCCAGCCACACCTGGAGGGTGTCGAACGGTTCGGTGTTGCCGACCGTCACACCCGACCAGACCTCGGTCCGCGGCGACGCAAGGACACCGTTCAGCAAGTCGACATCACCCGGCGGTTCATCGTCGAAGCGCAGCCCGATCTCCTTGCCGTGCAGCAGCACCAGCCGCTCGTCGTGCTCGCCGGCGCCCTGCATCGCGACGAACCCGCAGACCTCAACCGATCGGCTCACCAACTGGTCGCCGTCGCGCTCGAAAACCACCGATCGGGTCAGGCCACGCATCCGGACCGGGACGACAATCCGGCCGTCTTCGGCCAACTGCTCCACCCACGCCGGAGGGACATCCCAGGCACCCACGGTCACGATGATCCGATCGAACGGGGCATCGTCCTTGGCCCCGAACTCGCCATCAGCACGGAAGGCGTTCACGCTGGTGTATCCCGACGCCGCCAAACCGGCGTGTGCCCGGTCGATGACATCCGCGTCGATGTCGATCGAGGTCACAGCACCGTCCGGTCCGACCAACTCGGTCAGCAACGCGGCATTGTAACCACCCGAGCCGATCTCCAGCACCCGGTGCCCGGGCTCGACCTCGGCCTGCTCCAGCATCATCGCCACGATCCCCGGCTGCGAGACCGAACTGATCGAGACACCGTGCTCATTGCGTTTCGTGACCACCGAGTCGTTTTCGTAAGCCCTCGTCAGCGAGACACCGGGAAGGAACAGATGCCGCGGGACAGCGAGGAAAGCGGCCGTCACGCGATCGGTGCGCAACGAACCCTGCTCACGCAGTTGGGCGACCAGGGCGGCGCGCGGTGACTCGGCAGAGGTAGCTAGGTCAACATCAGCGACATTCATGTCACGGAGTGTAGTCACATCTTCCTGGTCATGAACGGGGCCGGGCGGGCCTTCACGATCGGTCACAATGATCCTTTCGGGGTACTAGTGGGCTTCGTGCGGTTGACTACTGAATGGACAGGAACCGGTAACGCTTCGGGCAACCAGGCTGACGGATACGTCGGTCAGCCCGCGGCGCCTGGACCTCGGACCGCTCGGCGGCCACAACGGTTCGAGTCGGTGTCATCAACTCCGTACCCGAGACACCATTACCGATCGCCGGTTCGCTCAGAGCCGCGGTAGTGTCCGGGCGCGCGTTGCCGTAGCTCCGGCCCACGCCACCTGGGCGAGAGCGGCCTCCGCGCCACCGATGATCAACAGACCCCGAACTTCCGCCAACAAACCAGACACCCGCGAAAGGTGTGCCACCGGTCGAAACCAGCCGCTGGCGGAGCACCCGCTCCGGGGCGGTCGATGCCCGAGGCTTCCAAGGTGAGACGGATGTAGCTTCGAGGACCAGCACGGTCGTAGCGCCGTCCTGCGCTCCGGTCATGCTCGCCGCAGGGGTCGCCGCACCCGCCTCACCGCTTAGGGAAACTGGATCGCGCTGCCCTCGCCCAAGCGCGCCCGGAGACGACGAGAGCAGCGGAGCCGACCGAGAACCGCGCATTGGGCCCTCGGGGTGGAACGGCGAGCGGGGAGCAGCCCAATGGCTGCGCGCCCGCTCACCGGCTTTAGAGGGAGACCCGGTACGTCGCCGGTCCATGATCAAAGACAGCGGGACGGTTACCAGGGCGATCCCGCCCGCAGCCGGCTCGAGGCCAGGCCGCTGTGCAGAGGCAACAAACCTGGCCATCGTTTCGGCGCGACTTTTCGCGGTGACTACGACGTGCTGCCCGTAGTAGCAGTGAACCCGTTGCATGAAGATCTCCGTCCAGGTTGATGGCTCAGGAATCCAAGGCGTCTGGGCACCGCGTGCACGGCCACGCCCCGCCGCACCCGCAGCACAAGCCATCGCAGCTCGCTGCAGGGGCCCGCTTCCCCGTGGAGAGCGGGTACTCGAAATCTGACGGCACACGACCCCGCCGCATCTCATCGAGGAACCGCACCTCGGTTGCGCCACCGTGACCGTGAACCGCCTCGACACCGACCATGCCGGTCTCGAACGCCACCGTGGTCGGATTCTCGCCCGACCACCGCAACGCGACCGACCCATCGCTCCATTCGACGCCTTCGGCAACAACACCTGTACCGGACACACCCGACAAGTCACGATGCCGATCGAGTACGAACACGCGAGGAGCAGCGGACAAACCTCTAGTCCCACAGAGCGCAAGAGGTCTCTGCGGGGTTTCCGAATCGCGCGCCATCTGATGCCTCGCTCCTATCGCAATACGGCCCATCGGCCGATCAAGCGGCTGACTGATGGTGGCCCGTCGTTACGTGCTGCTACCTGTTTGAGTCTGGAGATGCAGCGCGCACGAGTCGATACATGCCATGCGGACAGTCAGGCTGTCCGCATGGCAGCGATCCTCAGTTACGAGTTGGTAGCTGCTGCGCAAGGCGATTTCGATAGCATCGGAGCGTGGCGATTCCTGCGGCGTACGATGGCCTGTTTTCGCACGCCGGCTCTCTGTTCTGGATCCAGTCGAGCGGAGCGGGCGACCAACTCGTCAAGTGGACCGCCAGAGACGGGGTCGCCTTCGCCGCACCGCAGGGCTTCGCAGTGGGTAACGACACCCATGCCTACGGCGGTGGATCGGTGGCAGTGTCCGCCGACGGGGTGTGGGGCATCTCGTCGCGGGACGGCCGGATCCACCGGCTCAGTCCCGCGGAGGCGACGCCGTTGACCGAGGCGTCTGCCGATCGATTCGGTGATCTGGTCGTCTCGGGTGAGGCCGTTCTCGCTCTCTGCGAGACAACAAGCGGGGACCGTCTGGTCGAGGTCGACACATCAACTGGGCACGTGCGCGAACTCTGGAAGTCCTCGAGCTTCCTCGCTTCACCTCAGCCCAGGAACGGCTACCTGGCCTGGTTGAGCTGGGACGCCGATCAGATGCCCTGGGACAGCACCGAACTCTGGGTGGCTCAGTACGGCAGTCATCCGGGCAGTTCCCTGGGAACTCCAGTGCTTGTAGCCGGCGGGCTCTCTGAATCGGTCGTAGAACCCCAGTGGGGTCCGGATGGGGATCTCTACTTCGTGTCCGATCGAACGGGTTGGCTCAATCTGTACAGGTGGGACGGCGACCGTACATCTGCCGTCGCGCCGATGGCTGCTGACTGTGCGGCCGCACCATGGGAGCTCGGCTACCGAAGCTATGCGTTCTTGGAGGACGGGGCCGTAGCAGTTCGCGTCCGCCAAGACCTCCAGGACCGCCTTGTACTCATCCATGAGGATGGGCGTTCTGACAACGTCGATCTGCCTTACACCGCAATCAAGCCCTATCTCTGCTCTGTGAACAACACCATCGCCATGATCGCCGCGACCCCAACCACTGCGCCATCCGTCGTACTCGTCGAAAGGGATGGATCGTACTCAGTCATCGCCGGGCAAGAGCCTCCACAGAACAAGAGCGATCAGCCCGAGCGACTCTCGGTCGCCGGCATCGACTTCCTGCTGCATCCACCGGCCGATGCCGCAGGCACTTGGAAAGCCCCGATCATCGTCCGTGCACATCCCGGGCCTACGGACGAGATCTCTCTTCGGCGTGACCCACAGACCGACTTCTTCACTCGCCACGGCTTCGCCGTCGCAGACGTCGACTACAGGGGAAGCACCGGCCACGGCAGGAAGTTCCGACGCAGCCTCTACGGCCGGTGGGGAACGTACGACGTGGCGGACTGTGTGACGGTAGCTCGGCACCTCATCGCGGTTGGCCTCACTTCCGCCACCGAGATCTTCATCTGCGGATCCAGCGCCGGCGGCTACACAGCCCTTCGCGCCGCCACCAGCAGCGGACCATTCCGGGCAGCCGCCGCCAGGTCGCCCATCATCGACCCGCGGACCTGGGAAGCCACCGTGCCACGATTTCAGCGCGCCCACGCGTCCGCCTTGGCGGATGGCGCGATCGCCGTCAGCGCTGTCGATATCGAGCGCCCGGCCCTACTCGTGCACGGGCTTCACGATCCGATCACCCCAGCCCAGGACACGCTCGAACTAGCCGCACGCCTGGATGCTCAAGGAGCTGACCACGAGTTACTGATCCTGAACACGTCGAGCCACACACTCAGCGCGCCGGACTTAACCGCGAAGGTGCTCGACGCGGAACTGTCGTTCTTCCGCCGAATGCTCGGTCAGTCAGAAAGCGCAAAGCGTACGTAGTCCCCGAATTCAACAACCGGTTTCAGATCGGAGTACGGCACAAGATCCTGACGTAGCCCGTCGATCCGATGCCGACTCCGCGCGGACGATGTCTGTGCAGCCAGATCGACCGCCTCGCGGCCGACAACGCATGCTTGCTCCGGATCACCCGCTCTCGCCAATGACGAAGCCATCAACGCCGTGTCGATCGCAAGTCGCCTAACGTGGCCTGACGCAATCTGACTCAAGGCTTCACCGGCCTGCTCCTGAGCAAGGACCTGATGGCCGAGGTCATGAAAACAATGCGCCATCTCGTCGGCCAGGTATGCCGGAGTGAAGTATCCGATCCACGCAGGCGCATTGCCCGGAGCGGCGGACGCCAATTGGGTCTCAGCACGCAGCAAAGCTTTCGTGGCCGCCTTCTCGTCACCGCGACGGGCCTCCCCTCTCGCCAGCACCGCCTCGAACGCAGAACGCGCGGTGGGATCTGCGATATCAGAGGTTCCGTGGAGGCCCGTTCGAGCCATGCGCAGCGCCTGATCGACATCGCCTCCGTGGAGCGCGAGATGAGCGCTGCTCACCGCCAGAAGGTAGCCGCCATAGAGCCGATCCCCAGCTGCTGTCGTGAGTTCCAGAGCCCGCAAATAGCAGTCGCGGGCATGGTCATCACGGCCGAGGTCAATCGCCTGATAGCCGACGAGCTCCCAAAAGCCCGCCGCGGTCGCATACAGCTTCGTCGCTGTCGCCTCATCAACTGGCACCCGTGTCAACAGATGCTCGAGGTCGACAGCCACGTAGCCCGAGACCAACTGATGAGTCCGGCCGGCGCCATGCTGATGGTCGAGCTCTCGGAATCGAGCGAGCTGCTGAACAACCGCCGCGACGTCCTCCTCGTCGACCGCTTCGTCATCCCTGGACCCCAGGATGCGGACCTCACCTGTCGAGGTGGTCAGCCAGTCGAGCGCTGCTCGTTCGAGCGTGGTCTCGACTCGTCGCAGAGGAGGTTGAGCGATGCGACGCTGCGAGCGAAGACCCGGCTCGAACGCCTGAAGGAGTCCAGCAGCGCCGAGTTCGCGGTCAAGGTCCGCGATCAGTTCAGCGGTCGGCCAGCGCTGGGCCTTTTCAATCTTGCCGATCTGATCCTTGCTGACGAATACCAGCGAGCCCAGGTCCGCCTGAGACAGATGCCGTCGTACACGCAGATCACGGACAGCCGCTCCAAACGCATCGCGCACTGAGGCTTGCGGAGACAGAGGACGAGGAAACTGCGCCACCTCCGCCTCCTCTTGCACTCCTCATCCAGGATGACCCCGGCACCGACCAGCTAGGCAAATCACCAACGGCACAACACCCGCCGTAAGCAATCTTACGTTAGGACACAGAACCGACACTTTCAGCAACCCCAGACGAGGTCCCCTTAGCTTTCCCTTCGAGCCGCTCAGCCTGATCCCCAAGTCGTCGGCGACAGAAGCGCGAACCTGTCAGCGTCGAGCAGCACAGGCGCAAGACAATCGGTTGGCTCCTGCATGCAGTCGACAAGGGGACGGGCTGACCCACAGTCGGACCCCCGATACCCAGCCGGCCTTTGGAAACGATCAACGCCGGGGTTGCAGCTTCATGCAAATTGGAGCCGGAGGGTACGCAGCTCGACCGCGTCTCGCTATCGCGCTGCGAGAAGGCGACTGACAAGCTCGCCCACCTTGATCATCTTCCGGGCGACCACGTCCCCCAGACCAGACTAGAGCCGCGCGTCGTTAGTTGGTTTACGGTTTGTGGTTGGGATGATGAGGTATGGCGAATCGTCCTGCTGCTGCGTTGGTGTTGCGTGAGGGTGATGAGGAAGGCTTGGTCGCGTTGACGCGGGCGTCGAGTGTGCGGGCCGGCCTGGCGCAGCGGGCCCGGATCGTGTTGCTGGCCTCGCAAGGGATGTCGAACACTAAGATCGCGGAGCTGGTTGGTGTGTCGCGGCCGACGGTGATCGGCTGGCGCGACCGCTACTGCGAGCGGGGGCTTGCAGGGCTGGACGACGAGCCACGTGCGGGCCGGCCGCGCACGGTCGACCATCGGGGCATCGTGGTGGCGACGTTGACGCCGCCACCGAAGAAGTACGGGGTGACGCATTGGTCGTCTCGGCTGCTGGGGCGGCATCTGCGGATCGGGGACGCCACGGTCGCGCGGGCGTGGCGTGAGTTCGGGGTGCAGCCGTGGCGGTCGGAGTCGTTCCGGTTCTCCACCGATCCCGAACTGGTGGCCAAGGTGACCGACGTGGTCGGGCTGTACCTGGCGCCGCCCGACAACGCGATCGTGTTGTGTGTGGACGAGAAGTCGCAGATCCAGGCACTGGATCGCACCGCTCCGATCCTGCCATTACAGCCGGGCTTGGCAGAACGCCGTTCTCACGACTACGTCCGCCACGGCACCACGACCCTGTTCGCCGCGCTGGAGATCGCCACCGGCCAGGTCACCGCGGCCTGCAAACCAAGGCACCGCCACCAAGAGTTCCTGGCCTTCCTCAAGCAGGTCGCCCGCGCCCACCCCGGCCGCGAACTGCACCTGGTGATGGACAACTACGCGGCCCACAAACACCCCAAGATCAAGGCCTGGCTGGCCGACAACCCCCGCGTGAGCGTTCACTTCACACCCACTCACGCATCCTGG
Organism: Kribbella albertanoniae; assembly: GCF_004348455.1. Lineage (GTDB taxonomy): Bacteria > Actinomycetota > Actinomycetes > Propionibacteriales > Kribbellaceae > Kribbella > Kribbella albertanoniae. The sequence goes on along the minus strand of NZ_SMKA01000001.1, from coordinate 22,801 downwards.
ATGGACCTGGTCGAAGTGTGGTTCTCCATCATCGAACGCCAAGCCATCCACCGCGGAACCTTCCGATCCGTGCACGACCTCAACACCAAGATCCGACGCTTCATCACCGGTTGGAACGACCGATCACACCCCTTCGTCTGGACCAAGACCGCCGACCAGATCCTCAAGAAAGCCAACCGTCAGAAGACCTCAGACGCGGGGCACTAGTTCGCCGCGTCGAACGCCGCGCGGATGTCGTCCGGGATACGCCCGCGGTCGTTAACCTCGTACCCATTGGCCCGCGCCCATTCCTTGACAGTCTTCGCGTCCGGCCCGACTTTAGTGTGCTTGACCTTCGCGCCACGGGAAGTCGTTACGCGCCGGCCAGCGCCGACGTACGGCGAAAGCGCCTTCCGAAGCGCCTCCGCGTTCTTGTTCGTCAGGTCGATCTCGTAGAGCTGACCGTCGAGGGCGAAGGTCAGGGTCTCACCTTTGCCAGTGGGGATGTTGGTACCGTCGGTGTCGTCGGTAAGGTGCACTTCAACGCGTTGTGCCATGGGACGATCCTACCTACGTCAGGTGGCTGGAGAGATACGAGTGCCTCGTCAAGCAATGTTGGGTAGGTAAGTGGGCGGCGGATCCTGGGATCGTTAGCGAACTGTCTTTTGGGATGAGAGCCCTTATTGTGCCAGCAGATGTAGCCGGAGATCGCATTCCCCTGGGCGGTGTTGTTGGGAAAGCCTTCGAGCGCTCGGTGCTGGCCAACGAGCCACAATGGCTCATCTTTTGCGCAGAAGCCAAGTTGGCAGGTAAGGGGAGGGCACCGTGGCCGATTCATATCGTGGCCTGATTCTTGATTTCGGGGGCGTTCTGACCACTCAGATGCGCTTGAACGGCCAGGCATTCGAGCGAGCTGAAGGGCTGGCACCGGGTGCATACTTCGCGGCGCTGGAAAGGCACCCTGACGGTGTCGCGGTCTACGCGGCGTTGGAAGTCGGCCAGGCCACGCAGGAGGACTGGAACCAGGTCGTCGGCGGTATTCTCGGTGTCGACCCCACGGACCTGATGCGGCGCGCACTGGCCAACCTGCGCCCCGAGCCACAGATCGTCGCAGCAGCAAACCGCGCTCGCGCGGCAGGCATCAAGATCGCGTTGCTCAGCAACAGCTTCGGGCTCGCGCCCTACAACCCGTACGCCGATCGAGGCCTGTGGACAGACTTCTTCGACGCGGTGGTCGTTTCGGAGCTGGAGGGGGTACGGAAACCGTCTTCACTGATCTATGAGCGTGCGCTCGCGGCCCTGGAGCTGCCCGGATCGCAGTGTGTGTACGTAGACGATGTCGCCGCGAACTTGCCACCTGCAGGGCTGCTGGGCATCCGGACCGTCCACCACAGCACCGATCCGACTGCGACGGTCAGAATCCTGGACCAACTACTTCTCGACTTCAGCCCGACCTGACTAGGCGATGCCTCTGGGCCGGCGGAAGCTGAGTGTGTCCCCGAATCGTTGCCAGTTGCCAGCTGGTGCTTAGCATTGGTCCGGGCGCCTGCCCTTGCCCAGCCAACCGTTGGCTTGGTTCGCACCTCAACTGCGCTCACATGTCTTTGTATGTGCCGGTGATTCCGAGTTCGCCGAGTCGCTGCTTAACCGATTCGGCGGCCGAGGCATCGAGGACGAGCTGGAGCGTTCCTTGTAAATAGCTCACTTGTTGCTCATCGAGGGATATGTAGAGCGCCTTGAACAAGGCGGCGAAGGCATCTGCGCTATCGGGATTCCCGAGTAAGCTGTTGGTGAAAGAGAACGCAACTTGCTTCTCTGCTGTCTCGTTCACGTCGGTGGGAGCCACCGGTGTGGTCCCATCTTTAGAGGCTGTCGCTCCCGTGTCCTGGGGCGTGGTCGAGCCGGTCTCAGCTCCAGTTGTGTCGTCGGTCACGCACATGCCGTCATGATCGGGCTGTCCGCAGTCCGGGCAGACTTGCGGTGTTGGCTTGCTGAGGCGAAGCCCTGTGCTCGTCAGATTCACCTGGCCTGCAGCGGTCACGGCAACACTGACGCCATTTCCGTCGACGATGCTCAGCGAGCCTTCGACGACTGCGTCATAGATTGCGTGTTGCAGGTCTGGGTCGCCGCCGTAGAGCAGGGGGAGCCGCGGAGCACTGTAGAAAGCAGCCCGGATGTCTGACAGCGACTTGCCGTAATCCTGGTCTCGAAGGTTGTGGAGGAGTGCCTTGGGCCCGAACTGACCGGTGTCAAAGACTTTGTCGCGACTGGCGAGGCCTTTCCACACGCTAGTTCCGTCGAGTGCAGATAGGTTGTCGTCGTCGAACGTGATCTGGTCGAGGTGCCGCTCGCCATCAGGATCAGGTTGGGCGAGGAAGACAGCGTGCTGATAGGCCCGCTTGATCGCCCGCTCCAATTGCTGTTTGGCTGCAGCGAGGTCCTTGGTGCCGGTGGATTTGAGCTCAGCATCGTTCTGGATCTCTGGGGCCACTAGCGCTTTATGCCGAGCGAGATATTCAACGGCCAGGCTTCTGGCGTGGGCCCGTCGCTGAGTAGTGACTACCGCGTAGACAGCGCTGCTGGCCCATTGGACTGGCAACTGCTGAACGCCTTTGCCTAGCCCCATGGCGACTGTGAGGGCCTCGACCGTCGCCTCTTCCATGCCGTTGAGCAGGCTGTACTGAGCTGGGTCGAGCACAACAAGCCGAGTCGTGTAGGCGGTATCGAGACCAGCGGTGGTGAGGACATCTGCCGCGCTTCGGTCGATCTCGGCCTTGATGAACTTTAGCTCCCGGAAAGGGCCGCTACTGGATAGGCGCTGAGCGAACTCGGTGAGTACGTCATCTCGTTCGGCTTCGGTGATCGTGCGCTTGATATTGGTGACCAACATCCGGTAAGTCAATCGCGTGGAGAGAAAATAGCGAGCGGGTTTGTTGTTGCCCTGACCTGGGATCGTCTCAACAGCGCCCATCCCACGCTCGGGATTGACCAGATCTTCGAGGACGCTGTCGGCGTCGGTAAGGGTGTAGCTCGCGTCAGGGACGCTCGTTGCTGCTTTCACCTCAGGAGCGCTAGCACCGCGCCCTCGCCCTGGGCGCAGGGTTCCGACGATGCTAGCGAGAAAGATGAACGTTGCTGCTCGTTCCGCGGCCCGTGGGTTGCTGTCGGTCCAGTTGAGCGATTCACGGGCGAGGTCTTGGCGACGCGCTGCACCCGCAGTGCCGTCGTGGTTGACGACCTCGATCTCTGCCAGGCTGCGGTAGTTGGCGATCGTTCGCTCGTCCTCGACCAAGCCGCTTCCCAGCATAGCTTCGCGCACGGCGCTGTCGGACAGCGGCAGATCGCCAGGTCCTACCAGCGCTGGAACCCACTGCCCCGCCTTGCCTCGCTGCTGTAGTGCATAGACCGTCGCGGCAAAGATCCGGATGGTGGATCTGACTCGTTGGAATCCGGTGACCTGGCTCCACTCTTCCTTGGCAATGTTCATGAGCATCGGGTGGAAGGGGTAACAGGCAGCGACCTCAGCTTTCCAGTCTCGCCGCCAGTCGGATCCGGTCGCATCCCAGACGTTTTTCGACCAACTCTTGTCGTCGAGCACGGACGCGTAGAGCGCGGCGGTTGCTGCGAGCACCTCGCTGGCGGGTTCAGCGTCGAACAGGCGGCGCCGCAAGATGTCAGCAAAGTCGCCGACTTCAGTAACGGTGGCCGGCGTGCCGTTGCGCTCCAACAGACTGTTGAGGTCGTCACGGCGGGCACGGGCAGCTTCAGACAGGGCAGTTTTGTCGCGGTCTGAAGCAATCATCACCATCAGCAATGCAACGTGCGGGATGTCATTGACCACGTCGAGCAGTGCGCGGAGGAAGGCGATGTCCTGGGCTGCGAGATCTGGCTTCTTGGCACCATCGAGGCCGTTGCCAATGTAGTCGAGCACTTCGTCGACGATGATGAGGACGGGATGGTTGACGGCCTTGATCGCCTCACCGATCTTGTTCTTGTCACTCCAGTAAGGCTGATAGCGCTCATAGAGTGCGTAGTCCTTGGAGAACAGCCGCCAGAGGAAGCGCTCGTAGAGACTCTTAGCTGGCCCGTCCAGTTCCTGGACACCAGCTCCTGGAGTCATGTTGTCGCAAGGCAGGACGACGACATGGGGCTTGCCGAGATCAGTTGGAAGATCGTGGCCTATCTTTGCTTTCGCTCGGGCTGTGACTCTTTCGCCCAGCTCAGTGGCAAGAAGTGCCTGCGCATTCGCGGCGAGATGGTACGCACCGATGCAGGCGTGGGACTTACCGCCGCCCATACCCTGGTCAAGCCGGGTGACTGCACGGGCCTTGAGATAGTCACCACTACCGCCGCCGATACGAATCGCGATCTCAGCAAGCAGATCTGTGAGCCGTTCAGTCGGGTGAGTGATTTCACCGTAGTACGCGGCGTCGGCATATGGAGGCCTGTCGCCGCCTTTGACGTGGACCGCCCGGAACAGAGACATCTGGACATCGTCGATTTGCCCGGAAGCAGTGATGATCTCCTGGCGAAGTTTCAATGCCTTCCACCACGGCGTCACGCTGGTTGCCACGTCAAGATCCCCTTTTCAGCATGATTCGTCACAACAACCGCAACTGGTCTTCGGATACCTTCTGCCGCCCGACTTCCCGCTGATGCTCGAGCACGACCGAGTCGGCAGCGTTGGCGATCCCCGCTCGGCTGCGCATAACCCGGCTGAACGCCATGGTGTCAGGGTCGGCGTCGGGGAGACGATCAGCCATGAATCTGACCGCGGACCAAAGGTAAGCATCGTCATCCGTGCGACCAGACGCTGCGAGGACTTCGCCCATAGCGGCGAGTCCTTCGTCGGCTGCAGCGGCTAACGCCAGTGCTACATCGATGACTGACGAATCTTCAGTGATGCGAGTTTTGAAGGCACGAGACAGTACGAAACGGACACCCTTGTCCGCGTCCGGCACTAGGTCTCGAATATCCTCGGCCTTCATCTCGGCAGCTAGCGCCTGCCAGCGCAACTCGGACTTCGGCTGTCCCTGCCGTCCAAAGAGGCGGATCCACCACAGCGCGAAACGTGTCCGCGCATCAAAGGTCTCCAGTGGCTGCCGGTCGATGTTGACGGCCATGGCCTCTTGGACTGCAGCCCTTGCCAGTGGAAGGAAGGTGTAGATGTCAACGGCGTCGCCTTTGGCGTCGCGCACCTCGCTGTACCGGCCGACGACCTCCATCGCAGGACCAGCCGCAGCCATCAGCATATCGGCAGGCGCAAGACCCCACCGCTCCCAATCCGCGTAGCGATCTCTGACCTCAGCCTTGATTTCTGCTTCGACCGCACCCTTGCGTCCCATTGGCCGCCCCAAGGGAGCTGGGCGACACGACATTGCCAATGTGGTCACGATATTGGCGAAACCAGCTTTCCCGCCAGGTTCGGTCTTGGCCGGCCAAGCACCTGTCAGAACGAGGCCAGCACTCTCAATTGCGCTCAGCAGTCTTTTCCAAACCTCAGGTTCGCCGTGCCCGAAGACGATCGTGACAACCCCGTCAGTGCGCACCACGCGCTGAGCCTCGCCGAACGCCTCCGCAATCAGAGTGTCGTAATGTTCGCGATTTCGGTGGTCATTGTTGCTGGTGCCACCCTTTTTCACGATAATCTCGTGGGTCTTTTCCTGCACCCCGTGCTCATGCGCTGTCATCGAGAACTCAGGCCACGAATTTACGAGAGCCCGCTTCAGCCATACGTAGAACAAGTCGCTGGCATCGCTGTAATCGATCATCGCGTCATAGGGTGGATCGGTAACTACGGCACTGATCTGCCGATCGGGGAACTGGAGCCTGGTTGCCGTCCCACGGCTGACCGAGCAGGGTGCAGCCGTGCCTCCTGGTGGAATGATCGCGGCCAGAGAAGACAGCGATCCCGAGGAGACCGATGTCCAGCCGCCCGGGCCGTCAGCAAGCCCGACCTCGAAATAGTCGAAGGAGAAGTTGAGGCTCGACTCAGTCGCGAAGATGTCATGGACACCAGCTCGGCTGACGTCGAGCGTGCAGCCGCGTGTAGCCCGCCGAAGCTTGCGTGCCATGCCCGCAGCGGCATACCCAGTCAAGGCCCGCACGTAGTCGTCTGAGCATCCCGCCTCCACCAGCTCGCTGCCCAGCTGCGAGATGACACGCGCCAGGCGGACGAACGACAAACTTTGCCGGGTATTCATCAGATCGCCGTATCGTTCGGCTCCATAGACCGTTGCCTGGATGGTCCACGTATTGCCGGCGGGAATCGGCTCATCCGGACGCGCGCTGAGGAAGCGGCCGAAAGGCTCCTCCGAAGCAAGCTGATCCTCAGCCAGCGCGATCGCCTCGAGCTCGACAGGCGTAAGAGCTCGATAGTGCTTCCCAACCTGGTCATCGAGCTCTGCAGCCAGCAGTGGTGCGTCGCCACCTACTCCAGAACGCAACAGCCGCATCTGAACTTCACGATCGTGCCCATGGCCGCAGAACGGGCACACCGCCAACCGGCCGTTGCTGTCATAACGGCTCTTGCCTGGCGGCACCTGACGGGTGGGTGACTTCCGAGGCTCCCCGTCGTGAACGACAACCGACCAAAGGCCAGAGGCGGAATCGGTTTCGATGTAGTACGACTGCCCAGGGTCGTCGAAGACCGGCGAACCTTTGCGGCCTTTACGTTTGCTGGCCTTGCGAAGATCAAGCTGACCAATCAACGGGAAATCTCGGCTGCACTCCTGACACGGCAGCGTCACGGCCCACACATAGCCCCATGGCTCCTTGCCCCCGATCGTCGGGTAAACCGCGCTCATCACCGTGTGGTGTCGCCGGCCAACTTCTTCGAGAAAGGTCTGGACATCCTGGACCAGTCGAGGGCGCTCATCGACCAGCTCCTCGGCTTGCCTCGTGAAAGGAAGGGGAGGCTCGGTGTCCCAGTTGCGACATGGATAGTCGGCCAAAAGCCGACTAGCGAGCACAGCGACGTGGCTGTAGTCGATCGCGTGAGTTTCCAGGCCGAGCCGCGCGCCCTCTAGCGGGATCATCCCGCGGCCACTGAAGGGGTCGAGCAAGGCGACTCCCTCTGGATTGGCCTTCTCGATCTCGGCGCGAAGCTCGTTGGCGGCAGCGAAGCGGCCGGTCATGGCTCGTCGGACCAGATCCTGCAATCGCTTCTGTTCTGCCTCATTGTCCGGCCAGGGCAGCAACGAACAGATTGTGGCGGCTTTCGCTTGTGCCGTTGGCCGCTTGGCGAACCAAGTCATAAGGCCGACTTCGGCGTTGCCAGAGCCCCAGCCTGAACGGCTGTTGGCAGAGACTTCGGCGCACGGAAACCAGCGCTCGATCATACGGGTCATGCATTGCTCCCCGGAGCGTTCTTTAGCCTGCTACCGGGGACACGGAAGACCGCGTTCCCGATCATGTCGTTGGCAAACAGAATTGCAGGGTCTTCATAGGCGCCGAAAAAGCGGCCTTTCCCATCGGCACATGTGTCTATGACGTAAAGCCAGTACTCCTTGCGGTGCTGTGTGGCGATGAGAACCTCGTTCCCAGTCATACGGATGCCGTCACTGGCTGCACTGCCGAGCACACCCTTCACCTCAATATGACGAACCTGGCTATTGCGGCGGGCTTCGAGGTCATAACCGCGGCCTTCGGTATGCACGTCCTCCACCGTCCAGCCGTCGTCCTGCAGGAGTTGCTGGACGTGCCTCATCGAGACCATCTCGGCGTCGATCTCAGCTTGGACGCTGGGATCTGCGGCAGCAAGGACGCGCAGTCTTCCAACGAGCTTCGGTTCGGTGAGTTGGATGTCGACAAGGCGCTCGAGTTCTTCCAGCCGGTCGGCCGTCTGGGTCTGGAGTCGTTTGCGGAGAGCGAGCCGGGTGTCGCGGTCTTTGATGCTGTCAGTCAGGCTCAGAGGCAGGTTGGTCAGGTCCCTGCGCGCTTGAGCAAACCAGTCCGTCCGAACACTGCGATGCTGCGTAACGGTCTCCTGTGCAACCGCGGAGGCGGCTTGGATCGCGCTGTCTTGTCGGGCTGGGTGGGGCCCTGTGCCGGACAGAGACGTTGGGACGAGGTTGGCGAGAGTCTCCCATCGCACGGCGCGTGCAGTACCGCTGTCGTCAACCTTGATCAAGGTCGCCCAAATGCTGGCGCGCTTCCCGTCACTCTCCGTCATCGTCGCCTCGTAGGCGTAAAGGTCATAAGGGGTGAGGCTGGTCGGGTCCTCAGCCGCTCCGGACCGGTAGACATCTTCAGCGAGGTTGCGGTCGGCGAGCCTGATGAGGTCGGTGAAACCTGGTTCGCCGGGGCCGAGCGTGATGGTGTCCCCTACGTCGATATTCTCGGCCGCATCACGCAGCGCATCGCCGCTCGTGGCGATGTGCACCTCGTGTCCGCCGCCCAGGCTGGCCGGCAGCGTTCCGTTGGTGAGCGCCAAGCGACGGAAGCCAGCCCCTGCGGCAGTGGGTTCTGAACGCAGGAAATTCGCGGCTGCGAGTCTGTCGAGGTAAGCCTCGACGATGGCGGGGTTGATGCGGGCGAACAGATCGCGTTGCAGCAGAGTGAGCGCGGCAACTGCGTCTACTTGGCTGGCCAGCTTTCGCTCGGTATCTCGCACTTGGCGGGCCACTCGGGTGAGCTCGTGCGACTGGATCGCCTTCGCCGCGTCGATCGCGTTCTGCTTCTTGACCTCGTCGTTGCCGTAAAGGTCGGACAGCCATCTGTCGTAGTCGACGCCAGTAATCTCAGCGACCGCCGAAAGGCTGTCGAACATCTGCCCGCGCAGCTCGTTGGCGGCGGTGACGAAGTTGTCGAGAAGACGTAGCAGCGTCTCCCCTTCGCGAGTGTCGGTGGCGACGAGGTTATAGAGGAAGACGTCGCGGTGCTGGCCGACCCGATGGATACGGCCCATGCGTTGCTCAAGCCGGACCAATGACCAAGGGATGTCGTAGTTGATCAGGACGTGCGCGGCCTGCAGGTCGATGCCCTCGTTGCCCGCGTCGGTGGTGACGATGACCTGAAACTCGCCTCGCATGAAGGCCTTGCGAACTTCGTCCCGATCGGCCTTGCTCTGTCGCCCTGAATACAGCCGGGCGGTGTAGCCCTGGGACCGCAACTTGCGGGCGATCCACTCGGCTGAATCGGCGTACTCGGTGAAGATAACTGCCTGTTCAGTGTTGCCCGGGTTGATCCCGTGACTGTCGAGGCAATCGGCGGTCAGTCGGCTCCACTTCGACGGCTGCAAATTGGGGTCGTTTACTGTGGCACCAATCTGGTCGAGGAGCGCCTTTATTGCAGTGCGCTCCGCTCGGCTCGCGGTTGACGCCACGTGAACAACCTTGGCCTCGTCGATTTCACTGTCGTCGCCTTGGCCTTCCCTGTCTGCGATGAGTGCGGCTTCGGCCTCACTCATCTCTCCCATGTGGGCATGTCTGCGCCGCAGCGTCTCACCTAGGGAGTAGAGACTCGATGCGGCCCGCTTGCCGTAGACCATGCGGGCGAGGGGTTGCGCCTGCGTCGGGAAGTACTGGTCGACCATGTCGATGGCAGCCTGGTAGTAGCCGTATTCGACCTGCGATAGCGGGACACTGTAGTTGTGAGCCGTGCGGCCTTTGAACAGTCGTGTCTGGCCGTCGTAATCGACCAGGTCCTCCTTCATGCGGCGCAGAAAGTGGATCGGCCCAGGCCGCAGCGCACTCAGCTCAATGTTCGGATCAGTGCCAGGGTCCGGGTAGATGGCAGGGTCCACCAGGTGTAGTAGGTGCCGGAACAGCCATTCCTTGCCCCGGTGCGGAGTCGCGGTCATCAACAGGGCGCGGGGGGTGTTCTTGGCCAGCAGCCGACCGACCTGATGAAAACCTGCCGCGGTCGGCGTGAGCCGGTGCGCTTCATCGAAGACAACGAGATCCCACCCTGCGCGGTCGGGGCGGATGGCCTCCTGGACAGCGGGGTTCACCGCGGCCAACTCGAGACTCACTACCCAGAGGTCGTTGCTGTTGAGCGCGTCCTCACGCACGGTCGCCGAGGTCAGCTGGCGCAGACCGCCGCCGAGAAGTCGTTGGAAATCGTCGACCCATTTGGTGGCCAAGTTCGCTGGACAGACGATGATCGCTCGCTTGACGAGGCCGAGCCTCTGCATCTCCCGCAAGTAAAGCCCCGCCATGATGGTCTTGCCAGTGCCCGGCTCATCCGCGAGGAGGAACCGCAGCAACGGCTGCGGCAGCATCGCACCATATACAGCGGTGGTCTGATGTGCATACGGTTTGAGTGGAGTCGAGGCCATCGCGCTTGACTCGGCATTGGTCGCAGCGGCATCCATCCAACGTGTCCACATGCCGGCCAGAACCCGGGCAGAATCAGCTCCACCGTCGTCGACCAACTCGCGGACCGTGTCTGTATCGCCAGCCGCCAGATGAACCTCATGGCGGCGGCCATCGTCGTCCACGACGATCAGGTCGAAGGCGCCGGGCTGCTCATCGGGGATGACGAACCGGACAGTGGCAAAGTCAGGGACGCCAACTGCCGAGACCCGAACTCGCTGCCCCTTCTCAAACACGAGCTTCCTCGCCCTCCCAAGCGGTCATGAAACCGGGCACGCTGTGACCCCAAACCTAACCTGCCAAAGTCCTGGTACTCGACTCGGCGAGCTGGTTCGGTACCAGAGCGCTCGCATGAATCTCACGCAAGGCATTCGCCGATGATCTCACTGCAGCCACCTCCAGCTGCCCACCGGCCGCCGGCTGACGTGGTCCAGATCAGGATTCAGCCGAGGAGGACGTTTGACCGCCCGTGGTCAGCATGCTGACCACGGGCCCTTTCGGTCCTGTCACCTTGATTGCCCGAGTTCGCTCACCCGTCGGGAAGCGGAGTCCAGGTCGGCATACCGATCGGTGGTTGCTGACAATGCAACAACTCTCTTCCGGTGACGCACTCAGCACCGCATCGACGTCTGCCGATCGCCCCGGTGAGCCTGTCAGCTACTCGCGCAGCAATCCCAACTTCCGGCTTAGCCTGTGCGCATCACAGGCGTTGTGAACCGCGCTCTGGCAGGTGCCGCGCTTGGTAGCGGCGGCATTCTTGCTCTCCAGTCCTTTTTCGACTTCGATAGAACCTGTGGCAGCCCTGTTTCGCGCGATCGAGCCGTCGCATCTGGTGGCGCGCCGTACGGCAGCGGGGCTGTCTCGGGCTGAGCTTGCTAAGCGGGCGGGTATCTCGTCGAGGGTGCTCGCCTCATATGAGGATGATCGACGTGCGCCGGTACCGCTGAGCCTGGAGAGTGTGGAGAGGCTGGCCTCTGCTTTGGGGTGCGAGGCGGAAGCGCTCGCCGGCGTCCCGCAGGGACAGGAGACGCTGAGCGATCTGCGACACGCTGCGGGGCTGCCGCTCGAGGGGATCATCAAGCTCCTCCGGGCCTCGGCGGTCGGTCGCGAATTATGCGTCTCCGAGTCTCAGATCGTCGCTCTCGAAAGCGGACGCCCTGTCGATGGACAGCACTGGCAAGATCCCGAGGTGACCGGGCGGCTGCTCGAGGCGTTGGCGAAGGCCTACGCGGTGCCGGTGCGGATGGTGCTAGACGCCTGGATGCGTACCCTGCCAGGCGACCCCGTGCCGGTGCTGCGCAGCACTGCTACGCCTGCAGTCTCACAGGGACCTTTGGCGGTTTGGGAGTCGCTGAACGAGCGTCAGCAGACCTACTTGGAGGAGATCATGCGAGACGATCGCATGACTGAGACTGAGATGTGGATGCGTAGGGTGCAACGACTACCGGGGCCGCCGGCGGCTCAGTGGCGAAAGCTTCCGTTGGCTCTCAGGGCCGCTTCATCGGTCGTCGGGTACACCCGGCTGCAGGAACGCCTCCGGCGGCGCGGTCTCCATGACCCGGGTACTGGTCAGACGGTGCACGCCCTGGAGCGTCGCGGGCTGTTGGTGATCATCGAGGACTCGATCGAGCATCCCGGCGCCGGGGAGGTCGAACGGGTGCTGGTCCAGCTGACCCGGCGCGGCCGTGCTGCCGCTCGCGCGGGGCTCGGAGAACCGCGTCCGCGGGCACCTGGCGCTCATCTGTTGTCCGAGTGGCTTTGGGGGGTGCTGGCGCGTGTCGCGGCAGCCGAACCAGAGGGTCTCCACAGCGACGCGTTGGCGGGCCGTGCTCTGTTCTTCATCGGCGTCGGTTACCGGAACAAGCGCGGAGGTCGCCCGAGCCGTGGACTGGTGGACGCGACACCAATCCCTGCCCCCTGCGGCACTCATGTCTCCGAGTATCGCTGGCGGCTGACCCCACTCGGTCGACGGCACCTAGCGGAATACCTCGATATCTACCGGGAGCTCTACCCGCACGTGGACACCGCGGGACTCAGCGCCCACCCGAGCGGGTCGTCCTAGCCAACGCCGATGTCGCCGGACGAAAACTGTCGGCGCCCTCGTTTACGCTCCGTGCCGTGATGACTCCGATAGAGGAAAGCGCACTGGCGGTCGACGATGACCGCGTCCGCTACCTGGTGACCCGAGCTGCCTTGCGCGCAGCGAAGGCAATGACCGCGCCTGCGCTCGAGCCGCAGCAGCGACTCGCGACCTTGATGGAATGCCATGGCACCCTGCTAGCCGCACGCGGCCCGCTCAGCCCGCTCTCCTTCGGCGAGTTTCGACGAGCTCTGAAGGGCGACTTGGTGTCGTTGCTGCCCGAGGGGATCAGCCCGCTGGACTTGAGCGGACTGAGAGTCATCGACCAGGACGGTCGACTGACCGAAGGCGCCTTCGATCTCGAGTTCGAGCAGCAGATGCTGCTGCACACGCTGCGGAAGCTCGACGGCCGCGCGGGTGTTGCGAGCGATCGCGACTTGCAGTCGGAGATCGATCAGGAGACAGCTTTCGCGCTGCTGAGCAAGCAAGGCGATCAGGACGTGTACGTGGCGGGCCGCACTGACCTGATCCGGCGCCCGTCCGGTCATGTGGATGATCTGTGCGAGTTGCGCCTGCCGCCGCTGCTCATGGAGCTCTATCAGGAGATCTCGCTCGATTCTCTGTATCAGGGTTGGTGGTTTCCCTGTCCGGTCTGCGAGTGGCCGATGCGAATCGTTGTACGGCGCAGTGCCGGCACCAAGGTGGGAGAGGCCCGCTGCTGGCACGGACCACATGCGGAAATGGGTGCCTCGTATCGTTTCCGGCTGCCGGCCGCCGGGAGCGCGCCAGTGCTGCTGCCGGAACCCGCCCCGCCTCGTCCCATGGGTCGCGAGACGGTCCTGTATCCAGATCTCGGCACGGTCCCCGAGGCGCTGCCAGTTGAGGGGTTCAAAGCTCTGGCTCGTGGGATCTGGCGGTACACCACGGTTCCTGGTCTGCCCGAACTCGCGCTCTACGAGCAACTGATCCGACGAGGATTGATGGTCGTGCTCTGGCCGGCCCTCGATTCCTATGACCTGCTGGTCGAAGGCAAGTCCAAGGGCGGCAGGAAGTGGTCGTTCAAGGTCGACGTCAAGGACTACACCTCGGCGAGGACCCTCGCGAAGTTGATCGATGCCCAAGAAGGTGACCGTGGCGGCGCCGATTGGCTCGTGGTCCCCGATCATCGAGCCAGCCACCTGCCGCTGCTGTCGGGCGTGGCCGCGAAGTACGGGATGAAGGTTGCGACGGCTTCCGAATTCGGCGAATTGGTCTGCAAGGAGGCAGGGGTGAGCTGGCATGAGTGACGTCCCGATCAAGGACACCGCAATCTGGTCGTCTCTGGCCCTTGCGGCCCACTATTTTCCGCTGGCGGTCGACGGGGAAATCCGTCAGGCTGCCCCGTTCACTCAGGCAGCGTTCCTGCTCTCCGGGAAGTACCAGGCGTGGGATCGATGGAGGGCGTTGCCTCATCAGGAGAAGCAGCGGATCGCCATGCTGTGCGCGATCGCGCCGCCCGAGCTTGCGGACGTCCGGAAGTTCTCGGTAGCTGCACGTTCATTGCTCGCACAACTGAACACCCAAGAGGCAGACGGCGGATCGGCGATTGCGCCGTTCGAGGTCGTCGGCGACAACCCCTACACGGCACAGGCCACACTACCCCGGCTCGGCGGTGACCTGCTCGGCTACGTCGACCGGGCGACTGCGCGTTTCCGGCGCCCGAGTGCCCGGCCCAAGCCGCCCGAGTTCGCAGGACCTGGAACATGGCTGACCGGAGAGATCTACGTCCAGGGCGAGGGCCAGGTCCACGGCCGGCTGACCATCCCCAGCTACCCGCAGTTCACCGAGGCGCTCAGCCACGACCATCTTCCACAGCTCACCAGCGTTCCCTACCTCGCCGACCTGCGTATCCCCACACCCGAACTGCTCGACCTCGCCGACAGGATCGACCAGCGCTACCCGGAGACTGAGCGCTACCTGCGACGCACACTCGCAGGCCTCTTCGACGCGCTCAAGACCGCAGATACGGTCTCCCCCGCTGACGCGCTTCGCCTGACAGCCGGCGGCCTGGAGATCTTCAACGCACCGACAGGCACGGGCAAGAGTGTCTTGGTCCGCGTCATGGCCGCATGGTTCGCCACCCGCGACCTGCGGGTCGCAATCGTGCTCCCGGACATCAAATCCTGCCTCGCGATGACCTCGAAAGCCCGAGGGGATCTGCACCACCTCCATCAAACCGAGTTCCTCGAACACGAACCGACGTGCGCCCACCTGATGTCGACGTCCGGCATGCATGACCGCGCGATCGATCTCGCCGGCCTGATCGACGAGGAACCAGAGGCGCCAGGCGAATGGGGCGTGCAGGGAGAACGGGACATTGACCAGCTGGCGTACGGCTGTGCCCTGCGAACCTTCATCGAAGCGACCGGGGAGTACCCGCCCGGCCGTGAACCGTGCCAGTCGCTGCACCAGCAGGGTGTGGGCTCCACGGCCTGTCCCTGGATTCCGACCTGCGGCAAGTACACCCCGGTATACGAGGCCGCCGAAGCCAACGTCGTCATCATGAACCACTACGCCTTCATGCTCAGCAACCTCAAGATCGGCGTGAACCTGGACGGCCGCCCGGTACGCGGCATGACTGCCGCTGAGTTCGCACTGCGGACCTGCCACGCCGTCGTCGTCGACGAGATCGACCAGTTCCAGTCCCGGGCCATCGACAAGTGCGCCACCGAGATCAAGCTCCACTCCCGCCGGCATTGGTCAGCAGCACCCCAGGAGCTGGACACCGACACCAAACGGCTCCGCATCAACGACGAACATGACCTCCTGCCCGCGGTCAGCCACGTCCGGCTGATGGCCGAGTTCCTCCTGCTCAGCATCTGCCAAGGCGCCCTCAGCCTGAACGTCACCGAGGACGAACGCGCGAAAGACCGCGTCCCGGATCAGACCAGCACCCGCTGGCACCTGGCCCGCGCTCGCGACCGCACGCTGCTGCGGATCCTGTGGCCACAGACGGAGGATGCCGACCTGTCCGAGATTCCTGCCGATCTCAACCAACGGCTGAGCGCACTGATGCCGCCGCGCTACCAGCGGCACGATCCACTCGCCGGGCCGACGACGGTGCCGGCACCGGAGTGGCCCGAGGTCAGGGAAGCGCTCACTGCGCTCGTCGCACCGCGAGGCGAGCATCTCCTGGACGCCGTCAAGGTCGAACTGCACGAGGTCCTCACCGATGTCGTCAAGGACCCGCATCAGCGTGCACAGGCCATCAACCTGCTGGTCATCCGGGCGGCGATGCTCGAACTGGACGAGGCACTGTCAGAGCTTCAGGACAAGGCGCACGGCCATCGCTCGTCCGGCCTGCGCTCCGCTCAGAAGATCGTGGAGAGACTCCAGTCCAGCGCGATGTCGGCGGTACAGCCCGTCGGGATGCTGGGCCGCGCGCTCACCGGATATCGGGTCACGGGGCTCGACGACCGCGAGAAGAACGCTGCCCTCGTCGCCCAGACCATCGGTGGCGATCCGCACACGTTCACTGCCGAGCTCGGCGGGATCGTCTCGCTCGTCCTGGCAGGCGTCGAACGTCCGGTCATGGGCCTGTCTGCCACCTCCTACTTCCCCCAAGCCGTCCGCGAGCACATCCACGCCCCAGTTCGCTGGTGGATGACCGACGCCCAGGCAAACTCCATTCGGGCCCGCAAGCATCGCATCGACTACGGCGAGGACCACCCCATGTTCGGCGAGCCGATCAAAATCTCCGGCACTCATCCCAGCCGGAAGAAGGACGCCCTGATCGAACTTGGCAGCAATCTTTATGACCGCTATGTCCACCGTGAACTCGAACGCACCGCCGTCGACGATCCGGACCGCGCACACGTCCTAATCGTCGCCAACTCCTACCAGCACTGCGCCTGGCTCGCGCACGGCATCTCCCGATCCGGACGGTTCGACGGCGGTCTGTGCGTCGCAGTACGGAAGCCGGATCGCCACAGCGCCGACCCGGACCTACCCAAACAGAGCGTAGCCACGCGACTGACTGCCGAGGAGTTCGAGGACTTCCCACAGCACGGCAAGATCCTCGTCGTTCCACTGTCGCTCATCGCCCGCGGACTCAACATCGTCAAGGGCACCCGCTCTGCGGTCCGCTCGGTCTACCTCTGCGTACGCCCGCTCGCCCTGCTCGAGGACTCGGCCGAGATGTACGGCAGCATCAACGCCGCCGGTGTAGGTGCGCTGCCGGTCGGCGGTGTCCCGGATCCGTCAGAGGCGCTGGCGAGGGCCTGCGAAGCGGCTTGGGATCGCTTGTCGCTGATCCTGCGGACCGCCCCGCAGTTCACCGCGATGCACAAGTCCCTGCAAGAAGAGATCGTCGCGGGCATGATCGTCGACCTCATCCAGCTCGCCGGCCGCGCCCGCCGCGGCGGCACCGAGGCTGTACTGCATCTGGTCGACTACGCGTTCCACGAGGACACCTGGAGTGCCGACCTGGAAACCGTCCTCCGCCGTATGCACTCCCAGTGGCCACCCGACGTACGCCAACGGATGAACGACCTGTACGGCGAGGCACTCAACGCCTTCCTGTCCTACGCCGGAATCGAAACCAGCACCCGATGAGACGAGACGAAGTGACGAGCGACGACCGCGACCCCGGCAAGTACCTGAACACCCTCGCCTTCCGCTGCACACCCGAACTCGTCGGCGACTCCGTCGTCCACGTACGGCAGTTCGACGACGAGACATGGAAGCTCTGGGACGACTTCGACACCCAGTGCAAGAGGAAGTACCGCAACGACGACGCCCAAGTACCGTACTCAATCGCGACCACAGTACTCAGCATGACGGGCGGCGGGTACGTCTACCTCGGACCTGGCCGGACGGAGCGATTTCTCGCCTCGCTCCACCCGATCGACGACAAACTTCTCCGCCGCGTCTTCACACTGACCTACCACCTTGCCCTCGGCGAGGACGGCGCCACGATCGAACTCGGCGCCCCACCAGAGCTGGCCAAACGGATCGCTGACACCCCAGAAGTTGCCCACCGGCTCTCCAACTATCTCGAACCGGCAGACAACGCCCAGCCAGCGGCGCCCGGCTGGCTGTATCGCACCATCGCCTGGGAGCTGTCCCGGCACCTCGCCGCCGAACCCTGGGAGATCTCCGACAGCAAGAACATCCGGCTTCGCTCCGATACCACTGGCGGCCTGGTTGCGCTTGACGATCCCTGGGAGAACGATCAAGGGGGCCGCTTCGCGCTGTCCCGGACAGCTCTGAAGCTGAAGACGATGCCCAATATCGGCAACCCGGTCCTCCTACTCAGTTCACGGGTAACGCGTATCTCCTCGTCGCTTGTCTTCTCCAAGACCGCTCTCGCCGAACAGGCCGGGCTTGGCCGGCCTCTGCTGGAGTTCGCTCTCAACGGCCGCGGTGGCGCCCGGACCATCAATCGCCTGGCCCTCGAGGCTCTCGGACGATTGCAGGTGGACTCTTCGATCCTGCGTACCATCCACGAGCGGTCACAGCGGGAGCAGCAACTCCTCGCCGCCGCAAGAGAGCGCAAGGAACCGCCTCACTTTCCTGCCGAACACCCCGGCCAGGTGTGGCCTGTCCTGCCCAAGAACTATCGCTTCCCCATTGGTACGGGAACAGGCATGCAGCACCTGCGGCTGCTGCACCAGCACTTCACGAAAGTATTCTCCGCCGAGGCGCGGCCATTGGAGATGCGCGAGGTCAAGATGGCCATGCCGCACCGTCCGACCGACCCAGAGAACATCTCGAAGCTCGAGTACGAGCGCCGCAAGGCCGAACGCGAGCAACACCCGAACCCGAAGTCACTTGGGCCGATCAAGCAGCGAGGCACCCTGTTCCCAGCCCCCGAGGCCATCCTCGCCTCTGTCCAGGCTGTCGGCCGCGCGCAACTCCGAATCGTGTGTCTGTGGTACCGGGACGAAACCCGGCTGCGGATGCTCGATACCTTCTGCAAGTCGTTCGGCCTTTCTCCGGACGGCCTCGACCCGCGCGACGGCGACCCACTGCCCCTGTACGGCGACAAGGTCGTTGCGGTGTTCCACAATGCCGCCAGCTTCCTCGAGCCCGGACTTCCCGACGGCCGCCGGCAGGCGCTGGCCGATCTCGGGGCAGCTGTTCAGCCAAAGGCTGGTGTCCTGGTCGGCGCCTGGTGCGAGACCGAGATCCCGCTAGTGGACGACACCGGAGTGAACCCCGACGATATCGACGGCAAGCCGCAGTCCAAAATGCTGCTGGCACCGCTCGGGGTGTCAACGCAGTACCTCAAAGGCCGTGACGACCAAGGCACCGTCATCCAACCCACGGCCAAGGATGACCACCCAGCCGAGAAGGCCCTCCTCGACCTCTACCGTTCGCTCGGCATCCTCGACGACCGCATCGCGAACGCTCTCCAGCCGGAGAAGGCGGGCTACGCCGTCGATCAGATCGCGCACGTCGGTATCCATGTGAGGCAGCAGAACCGGCGCAAGGGCGAGTTCGGCCAACCCAAGGTAGTGATCACGGCGACAGCCCTCGTTCCCCCCAAGGAGACCGGCGGCACCTGGACGATGCTCGGCTGGAGTTCGACCAACCCGAACTGGCAGCACTACTCCCTGGCGCAACCGGCTTTCCACGCCAGTGCGTATCCGGAGATTCGTGGCGACAAAGGGACCTATCGGCAGCGATGGGATGGTGCAGCAGAGTCCGTCGAGGGTGCCCTCGCCGACCTGGTCGACGAGCTGCATGGCACCCCGTACGTCGTCACTATGGACGAGTCGACGTCCAGGCGAATGTGGGACGGCCTCCAGAACGGGCGTCTGAGCAGCTCTCCCGAGGCGCGCAACAGCCGCCACTGGCTTCCGGGCAGCACGCTGCACCACGATGAGCGACCACGGGCGATCATCCGCATCAACATCGACGCCGATGAGGTGCCCCAGCCTGTCGGGAGTACCCATCTTGCGAAGGCCGAGGACAGCGCGCCGAAGGACCAGGCCACCGCAACGACGCTGTACGAGGTCACGACGGATTTCGGCAGTCCGGTGTGGATCCTTCCGACCGTTCCACGCTCCTATGACGGCGCTAAGGCAGGCCGGCTGGGAGCCGAGTACACCCGGTGGGACGCTAAACGCTCTGTGGCCTCAGACAACAAAGAGGATCGACGCAAAGGAGAGATGCCGCAAAACTGGTACTCCATGAAAGGAACTGAGATCTACCCGCTCACCTGCGCTGACGATGTCTCGGCCGAGGCCCTCGCGATCACGACCGCCAAACTGTGCCACCAGGCCCAGTTCTGGGACTCGCGCACGCGCTATCCCGTTCCTCTCCACGCAGCCAAGCAGATGGACGAGGATCATCCCCAGTACCGGCGAACGATCGCCTACGAAGCGGAGCTGGTAATCGAGCCCGGCATCGAGGAGACGTGAGGGAAAACTCGTTTGGGCAACCCACGGTTCGAAGTCTCCATGGCCACTCTCCCCAGCCCTGGCCTGCTCGACTGCGAGAGATTGTCCAGACTGCCGCCCCGGCTCATTGCGGTGGAACGGTGTGGGGTGCGGCTTCAAGCTGCCTCGAAAGAGGTCAATCGCTACGCTACACAGTCCTGGCCATTGCTACCGAGAGGCGAACACAACAATGAGCAATGGGACCCCCAGCAGTACGGACGGCCGGTGCCCGTCGAGTGGCGAAAACGTCGGGCAGATGATCCCAATCCCCGGCTCCGACGACTGGAAGATCAAGTGCCCGACGTGCGGCACGTGGTGGCACGGCGGCAGCACAGTGCTCGACGAGCACAAAAGTCGCTAATTGAGCGCAGGCAGCGAAATGTCGGAGGACGTTACCCGCGCTCAGCACGAGCTGGACCTCGGAGGTCTGTCCTGAATCAATCGGCACCCCGACGGCAGCCCGCTGCTAACCGGGCAGGGGATGACCCTTTCCGCGATCCATGCCGACGCTGGTCGCGTCGACGCGACCTTGCCTGATCTCGGCTACGGCCTGACCTGGGACCAGGTGCACAAGGTGCGGCCGCGTGTCGCGCTGCGGTGCCCAGAGTGCGACCCCTGCGTGCACGCCCGTGTGTCTAGGCGCGGGTTGCGACACTTCGCCCACGACCCTTGTCGGCCGCCCGACTGTGCCCGGCTCAACAAGTCTCAGAAGCACTACTAGCTGAAGCTCGCGATGGCCACCGCCGTCCGCGCGGCCGGCTGCCGGGCGGGCCGAGCTGGAGGTGGTCGGTCCGGTCGGCGCCCGGCGGGCCGACGTGCTCGCGTCATCGCCGGATGGGGTCCGCCGGATCGCTTGGGAGGCGCAGCTTTCGCCAATCGCTGACGACGACATCCGCGACCGGACCGCCCGCTACGAGTCCGCCGACGTCGAGGTGTGCTGGGTCAGCCCACTCTGGTCCGGGTGGATCGGAACCGTGCCATCCATTCGCGTCGCCAAGAAATCCAGTCTTGTCGTCATCGACAGCGTGGCTGAGTTCGATTTCAGCCAGGACGGTGGTGGATGCCTCCGCACCTGACGTTGGTCGAGTTTGTCCGCGGGGTTCAGGAAGGGTCGCTGGTGTTCCATAGCGTGTTCCCGCGGTACCGGCAGATCAAGGTCGGCCCTGCCGCTACGCGCGGCGCCGCGGACTGTGGGGTCAGCGCTGCCAGCATCGACGCCGAGTCCTGACATGAGGTGGTGCGTCAACGCCAGGACGCTTGGAAACAACGTCAGCAGGAGGCCTAGAAGGCGCGACAGGAGGCCGAACGACAGCAGCGAGAGCTCGACGAACTCTACTTGCGCAACCGTCTGTTCAGGACCCTTCGCCCCAGCCCGGCATCGCTGCATCGGCTATACGGGCAGATCGTCGTCTTCGCGCTCAACGCTCGCGAGGCACGGTTGCTGACCGATACAGGCATGATTTCGGCCGAGCAGATGGTGTTCTTCGACTTCCCTGACACCGAACAGCTTTCGCTGCTCTAGTCGCGTCCGATGCCAACAGATCACCATCGGAAGGAGTGCAAAAGCTATGTTCGCTGCTCCAGACACGAAGTCGATCTCGATCTCATGTTGGCACCTGCAACAACGTGCAATTCAGTCGATCCGAATCACGTCCCGGACTAACCTGGAGCACCTGGGACAAACTCCCCCTCCCAGCACCGCGGCCCCCCGTCGGCGATCTCAAGGTTCGTCCGGGGCCGCTGGCAAGGAGTTTCTCCTCCTCGCTGGCCTGAAGTTGTTGGACTGCGCCATCGGTGTGTGCTCAATGAGGTGGGCACACACCGACAGGACGGCGCAGTCCAACAGCAGGCAACCGCCCTAGGTGCGGGCAGCTGATCCCCTGTCACGGTCAGCCTCAGCCCTAGCTCTTCGTGGCGCGCCTGCAGCCGGGAGGACCACTCCTTATCATCCTGCGCCAACCAGGAAATCGCATGGAACTTGCTGGCCTCCGAACCAGCTGACCCAAATGGTGCCCCTGGAGACGGCCTCACTCGGTCTCTCACACGCGCCCGCCAGGCATCTTCCGCGTGAGGCACGGGCCCATGAGCGGACCCGAACTGGGCCCCGGGCTAATTCAGGTCGCTTCTATGACACCATGTGGTTCCTTCGTGGCCGCAGCGTGGGCGGCTTAGAGCCACGGTCCCTATCGGGACCACGAAAGTGCAAGGTCGAAACCTCGCTGACACGCCGATTAGACCGCGATCGGCCCCTGCACGAACGGAACGCGGGTCTGCTCCGGGGCTGATCAGGGTCCAGCCACAGCCCGGACTTGCCTCATCATGGGGCCGGCCGCTACCACCGTCATCATCTGCGGAAAGTTCTGACGCCGCTGACGGCGACGGCAGTGGGTGCAAGTACGCCGAGCTCGTCCGCTTGACCACCTGCCGGCATCTACCCTGCCGCTCGCCGGCAGTATGGGAGGTACAAGCACGCGGAGTTGGCAACGGTGACGCCGACCAGCCGCCATCCTCCCCAACCGTCGATGATCGCCGTAAGTAGCCGCCAAGCCCAGACCCGCGAGTCGAGGAAGCCCGAGTGGCAGCCATCCACACGCAGCTCGCAGGTGCGGGCGCCGACCGCGGTCACTACTGCTGGCACCAAATGCCGCCCTCCTCGGGCACCTACGCCCGGTTGGGTCCAAGGCGGGCTCGCGCGTGCAGATCGAGGGCTACCCGGGTCTCTCGCACCGCCGGCCCTGCCTACTGGTGCCGCCGGTACATGCGGGCCTCAAACGGCTTTGTGTACTTTTGCGTGTACCTGGCAGATCCGAGACACGAGGAAGGCCCCTCTGACTTGGGCGTTTTGCCTGGTCAGAGGGGCCTTCGTGGAGCCGCCTGTCGGAATCGAACCGACGACCTTCTCATTACGAGTGAGACGCTCTGCCGACTGAGCTAAGGCGGCGGGTGGTACCGAGGGAAGAGTGTAGCGGGAGGTGGGGGGTGAGTTCGAATCGGATACCGGG
>NZ_SMKA01000019.1 GCF_004348455.1 Kribbella albertanoniae | reverse complement strand
GGGTGGGGTCGCGACTGGCGTTGAGGTGGAGTACCACCGGGGAGCGATCTGCCGGAGGATCCGGCTGCCGGGTAAGGACCGGCGTTGTCGCGCGCCTGGGCACTCGAGTTGATGCCCGGAGGAGTATGCGGATGACTGCTGAATTGATGATCGGGACCGATCTCGCTGCCGAGATGGTGACGAACGCCGCCGCCCGTGCCGAGAAGTTGCGCGCATCGACCGGTGTGCAGCCGTGTCTGGCGACTGTGCTGGTGGGTGATGATCCCGCGTCCGCGACGTATGTGCGGATGAAGCAGAACCGGAGCAAGAAGGCCGGGATCGGTTCGCGCAGCGTCGTACTGCCGGCCGAGACCACCACCGACGAGCTGGTTGCCGAGCTCACCAAGTTGTCGAACGACCCTGAGGTGCACGGGATTCTGTTGCAGCACCCGGTTCCGGGGCATGTCGATGAGCGCGCGGCGTTCGAGGCGATCGCTCCGGGCAAGGACGTCGACGGGGTGACCATGCATGCGTTCGCGGCAATGGCGTTCGGTGAGCCCGGCTTCCGGTCCTGTACGCCGGGCGGGATCCTGCGGCTGCTCGAGGCGTACGACGTACCGATCGCCGGAGCGCACGCGGTCGTGATCGGCCGCAGCCCGATCCTCGGCAAGCCGGCCGGGATGTTGCTGCTGGCATCGGATGCGACCGTGACCTACACCCACTCGCGGACCGTCGGCCTGCCCGAGATCGTCCGGACCGCGGACATCGTGGTCGCCGCGGTCGGTAAGGCGAACTTCGTCCGCGGCGACTGGCTCAAGCCGGGCGCGGTCGTGATCGATGCCGGATACAACGAAGGCAACGTCGGCGACGTCCACTTCGAGGAAGCGAGCGAGGTCGCGCGCCTGATCACTCCGGTGCCGGGCGGCGTCGGGCCGATGACGATCGCGCTGCTCCTGGAGCAGACGGTCGATGCCGCTGAGGCGCAATCCGAGACGGCTGTCCAGTCCGTGGCCGCTCTGGCCTAGGCTGTCCACGTTGTGAAGAAAGATTGATCGAGGAGGCGTGACGTGGCGGTGCGGGCGATCCGGGGAGCCACCCAGCTGGACGTGGACGAGCGCGAGCATCTGCTCGAGCGGTCCGCCGAGCTGGTGAAGGCGGTCCTGGAGGCGAACGACCTGGACAGTGCCGATCTGATCAGCATCCTGTTCACCGTCACGCCCGACCTGCACGCCGAGTTCCCGGCCGTGGCCGGCCGGCAGATCGGGCTGACCGACGTACCGCTGATGTGCATGCAGGAGATCGACGTACCGCACGCGCTGCCGCGGGTGGTACGGATGATGGTGCACACCGAGACCGAGCGTTCCCGCGACAAGATCCAGCACGTCTACCTGCACGGTGCGTCGGCGCTCCGTCCCGATCTGACAGGTGCTCAGTGAGCGGATTGCGTGGTCCCGTTCGTGTAGTCGGTGCGGGGCTCATCGGTACGTCGATCGGCCTCGCGCTGGCGCGGTTGGGTGTGGTCGTGGAGCTGGTCGACGCGAATCCGGACAACGCGTTGATGGCCGAGCGCATCGGGGCGGGCTCACGGCTCGTGCAGATCGAGCCGCAGTTGGTCGTGGTCGCCGTACCGCCGGATCATGTCGGGGCGGTGATCGCCGAGCAGCTCGCGCAGACCGATGCGGTCGTCACCGACGCGGCGAGCGTGAAGTCGAAGCCGCTGACGGATGCTCGGCTGCTGGCCTCCGACCTGAGCCGGTACGTCGGCAGTCACCCGATGGCCGGTTCGGAGCGCAACGGTCCGTTGGCCGCGCGCGCGGATCTGTTCGACGGCGCGACCTGGGCGATCACCCCGCACTCGTCCAGCTCACCTGAAGCGGTTGAGCTTGTTCGTTGCCTGGCTGAGGCTTGTGGTGCGCGGACGGTCGAGTTGTCCGTCGAGGATCACGACCTGGCGGTTGCCCGGGTCTCGCACCTGCCGCAGCTGATGTCGTCCCTGGCTGCAGGCACGCTTGTCGACGCGCCGAACTCACACCTGCAACTGTCCGGCCAAGGTGTCCGCGACGTGACCCGCATCGCCGCCGGCGACCCGGGCCTGTGGACCCAGATCGTCTCCGCCAACTCCGCCGCCCTGACCGGCCTGCTCGAGCAGATCCGCGACGAACTCGACCGCGTCCTGGTTGCCCTGGGCAAAGAAGAGGCCGGCGACGAACTCACCTCGGTGCTCGCCCGCGGCGTCTCCGGCGCCATCCGCGTCCCCGGCAAACACGGCACCCCGCACATCGAACTGGTCAGCGTCCTGGTCACCATCCCCGACCGCCCCGGCCAGCTCGCCCGCCTCTTCAACGACGCCGCCGCCTCCGGCGCGAACGTCGAAGACCTCCGCATCGACCACAGCCCCGGCCGCCCCGTCGGTGAGGTCGAGCTCCTGGTCAAACCCGGCTCCGACGACCAACTCACCGAAACCCTCACCGCCCGAGGCTGGGTCGTCCACCGCTAGCCGTGTGGGGAAGGTATTGCGCCCGCGAGGCACAACGTGCTCCCCAACCTGCTTGTCGGCCGCCGCGCGCGTGGTCGGCCGAGCTGGCTTGGGGTGGCGCCGGGGGGTGCCCATCGCCGGCCGCATCCGAGCGGCCCGGGGAGCTGCACAAGAACAGGACATATCTGGGTACGTATGCGCTCTCGCCCGCCTGAGGTGGAGCAGGGGACGGGCGATCCGGGCTATACGTCCTGTCGGTCGGGTGATTGGGGAGCGCGGAGTACATGCGCCCGCACGCCTGGTGCCGTGATCGGCCACTGCCAGAAAGTAGCGCGTCCGTTCGCGCAGATTCACAGGTGCACGACCGTGGTCGAGGGTTGTCCCTGGCGGCGGATATTCTCGGGGCATGATCATCGCTGTGGACGGGCCGAGCGGGTCCGGTAAGTCGAGTACCGCTCGGGGCGTGGCCGACCGGCTGGGACTGCGCTTCCTGGACACCGGAGCGACGTACCGGGCGGTGACCTGGTCCGCGATCGAGCACGGGCTGGACCTGGACGACACCGCGGCGGTCGCGCAGCGGGCGCGTGAGTTGCGGCTCGAGCTCAGCACCGACCCGCTGAACCAGTTCGTGATCGCGGACGGGAGCGACATCACCGCCGCGATCCGGGAGCCGCGGATCAGTGAGCAGGTCAGCAAGATCGCGACCAACCTGGACGTCCGCAAGGAGTTGATCCGGCGGCAGCGCGAGATCATCGACGATGCCCAGCCCAGCGGCGGGATCGTGGTCGAGGGGCGCGACATCGCGACCGTGGTCGCCACCGACGCCGAGCTGAAGGTGCTGCTGACCGCGGATCAGGAGGCCCGGCTGGCCCGGCGCGGCGCCGAGCTGGCCGTCGGTTCGGTCACCGCGGAGCAGTTGCGGGACCAGATCGTACGGCGGGACGCGGACGACTCGACCGTGGCGGAGTTCCAGGTCGCGTCGGACGGCGCAGTCACCATCGACTCCACCGATCTCTCGCTGGAGGAGGTCATCGACGTGATCAGCAGACTCGCCAAAGAGGCCTCTACGGAGTGACCGCCGAGATCACGAGGCAGCGCGACCTGCCGCTCACCGACGACCTGCCGCGGCTGCCGTACCGGCTGGCGGTGCCGGTGCGGGCGGTTGCGGCGCGGTACTTCGCGCGGAAGTACGACCTGCGGGTGCATCACGAGGAGCTGTTTCCGCAGAGCGGGCCGGTGCTGATGACGCCGAACCATCTGAGCCTGCTCGACGGGCCACTGCTGGGCGCGATCGCGCCCCGGATGCTGCACCAGCTCGGCAAGATCGAGGCGTTCGGCGGGCTGCAGGGCTGGTTCCTGCGGGCGACCGGCCAGATCCCGATCGACCGTACGTCGTACGACCCGCGCGCGATCCGGCAGTCGATCAAGGTCCTGCGGGACGGGCGGGTGCTGAACATCTACCCGGAGGGCACCCGCGGTACGGGGGATTTCAGCCGGATCCGGCTCGGTACGGCGTACCTGGCGATGGTCACCGGGGCTCCGATCCTGCCGGTGGCGCTGCTCGGGACCAGGCTGCCGGGCGGCGATATCGAGGGTTTTCCACCCGCCGGGAGCCGGGTGGACGTGGTGTACGGCGCACCGTTCCCGATCGACCGCGTATCCTTTCCTAGGCGGCACTCCGACGTACGGGCGGTTGCCGACCAGATCGGCGACATGCTGCGTGCCCATATCAAGGCCGCCGTCGCAGCCACCGGTCACCCGCTCCCGGGTGCGCCAGACAAGAAGGACCCTGATGACTGACCTGCCCACGGGCTACGACTTCGCCGAGCCGACGCATGACGCGGAGGACTCCGGTCCGCTGCCCGTGCTCGCCATCGTCGGCCGGCCGAATGTGGGCAAGTCCACGCTCGTCAACCGCATCATCGGCCGCCGCGAGGCCGTCGTCGAGGACACCCCCGGGGTCACCCGGGACCGCGTCTCGTACGACGCCGACTGGGCCGGCCGCAGCTTCACCGTCGTCGACACCGGCGGCTGGGACCCGGACGCGGTCGGGATGGCCGCGCTGGTGGCCGCCCAGGCCGAGGTCGCGATCAACGCCGCCGACGCGGTGCTGTTCGTGGTGGATGCGACCGTCGGCATCACCGACGCCGACGAGGCCGTCGTCCGGGTGCTGCGCAAGTCCGGGAAGCCGGTCGTGCTCGCGGCCAACAAGGTCGACGACCAGCGGGTCGAGTCCGAGGCGATGAACCTGTGGGGTCTCGGCATCGGCGAGCCGTTCCCGATCTCGGCCATGCACGGCCGGGGGACCGGTGACATGCTCGACGCCGTCCTGGCCGCGCTGCCCGAGGCGCCGCCGGAGCGCGACGCCGCGGCCGGCGGCCCGCGCCGGATCGCGATCGTCGGCAAACCGAACGTCGGCAAGTCGTCACTGCTGAACAAGGTCGCCAAGGAGGACCGGGTCGTCGTCAGCGACATCGCCGGGACCACGGTCGACCCGGTCGACGAGCTGATCACGCTGGTCGGCAAGGAGTGGCGGTTCATCGACACCGCCGGTATCCGGCGCAAGGTCAAGAACGTCCAGGGCCACGAGTACTACGCCTCCCTGCGGACCAACGCCGCGATCGAGCGGGCCGAGGTCGTGGTCGTGGTGGTCGACGCGTCCGAGCCGATGACCGAGCAGGACATCCGGATCATGAACTCGGTCGAGGAGGCCGGTAAGGCCCTCGTCATCGCCTACAACAAGTGGGACCTGGTCGACGAGGACCGGCGGTACTACCTGGAGAAGGAGATCGACCGGGACCTGGTCCAGTTCCGCTGGGCGCCGCGGGTGAACATCAGCGCGCTGACCGGCCGGCACATGGAGAAGCTGGTCCCGGCGATCGAGGCCGCGCTCGAGGGCTGGCAGACGCGGGTCCCGACGGGTCAGCTGAACGCGTTCCTCGGCCGGCTGGTGGCGGCCCACCCGCACCCGGTGCGGTCCGGCAAGCAGCCGAAGATCCTGTTCGGTACGCAGGCGACCACGATGCCGCCGACGTTCGCGATCTTCACGTCCGGCGCGATCGAGCCGTCGTACCAGCGGTTCATCGAGCGCCGGCTGCGCGAGGACTTCGGCTTCGTCGGGAGCCCGGTGCACGTCCAGATCCGGCCGCGGAAGAAGCAGAAGCGCTAGCGGGTATTTGCTAGAGACCATTCGATCGGTCTCGAACAGATAGCGAGCGGGTAGGGCCTCCGGCAGGCTGCGTGTCCTCGACACGCTCCTCGGAGGCCGCCCGTGCTCAGTCATGTCAAACGCGGAAAACTTGCGCTCGCCCTTGCTCTCGTGGCTGGGCTACTGGTCGCCGTCCCGGTGACCTCGGCGGCTGCCGAACCTGTCGGAGTCGTCCGGGCCTACGAGGTCGAGCCGGTCGGTGGTGTGCCATCCGGCTGTACGACGCCCGCCGGCAAGGGCACCGCGGTCGTCAGCGGAGAACGCGGCGTTCACGAGAGTCAGCGTTCTCTGCTCGTGAACGACGTTTCTACCGCGTCGCACACCGTGATCGTGTGCCCGCTCGATCCTGCGCCGAGTACGTCGCTCTCGTTCTCCGTGTACCCGGCGACTCTCCAGAACGGGTTTCTGGTCAGCCTGAACGGCCGCTGGCAAGGCGGTACGGCCGGGACGATCTACCACCTGAACGTTCTGCCGAACGGCTCGATCCAGTGGTACGACGGCGCTCGGTGGACGCCGTTCGCCGCGGCCGGGACCGTACCAATAGGGGCCTGGAGCAACGTTCGGATCGAGGCCGGATCCCAGTCGGCACAGGTGTTCGTGGGTGCGCAGGCGGTTGGTACGGCCTCGCGCGCCGGGTCGGCGGGTGTCCTCGAGCTGAGCGGCTACCAGCTCGGGAGCAACGGGACGGTGCCTCAGGGGGACCGGGTTTTCTTCGACGACGTGCGGACGACGGCCGGCCGCGGATTCGAGTCCGAGGCGATCGGCGCCGTACCGGCTGGGTGTGTGACGCCGGCCGGCAAGGCGGCCGCGGTCGTGAGCGATCTCCGCGCGTTCACCGGAGAGCGCTCTCTGCAGATCAACGACCGGGCCACGACACTCCAGAACGTGATCTCGTGCCCCTCCGTTCCCCAGCGCGGCATTGATCTCGCGTTCTCGGCGTACCCGCTGGCGCTGGAGAACGGGTTTCTCGTGTCTCTGCGCGGGCACTTCGAGGGCCAGGCGGGGGAGCAGGTCGTGTTCCATCTGGCGATCCAGTCCGACGGGAGCTTGCGCTGGTACGACGGCGCTGCCTGGACGACCGTGAGCCCACCAGGCGTCGTACGGGTCGGGGCTTGGAATCAGCTGGGTGTGCGGGTGGCGTCTGATCAGGAAGAGGTCCAGCTCACTGTGAACGGCGTCCGGCAGTTGGCCGGGGGACCGTGGGGGATGCGGCGAGTCACCGACATCACCGGCTTCGACCTGTCCAGCAACGGCACCGCGCCGGCGGGGGACGAGGTGTTCTTCGACGACATCTCCGGGCTGACCGCTCCCGCCGTACAGCCGCCGGGAGCCGTCTCTGTCGGTCAGCCGGTGACGATCGAGCAGGCGAACGGTTCGCTGCTGCAGATGCCGCACGCGTCGGCGAACACCGGCTCCGAAGCCCTCGTCACGTACGCCGCCCACGCCGACGCGACCAACAGCACCGGCACCCGCTTCGCGACCTCGGCCGACCAGGGCACCAGTTGGCGACGTGAAGATGCGCGCAATCCGTTCCCGAACGAGCAGTCGTACAACCTGTCGACGTTGCGGAACGGCGACGTACTCGCGCTCTCGTACCACACCTTCATGCGCGCCGGGAACCGAAGTGCCGACGTGGAAACCAAGCTCTCGCAGGACGGCGGCAAGACCTGGGGGCCGGTGCGGGTCGGTGCGATGACGACACCGCAGACGATGAAGCCGATCAGCTCAACCACCAGCCGGCCCGGCCGCACCATGGGCGGCTTCGTCCTCGTCCACAGTGTCGTCGAGGATCCGGACGGCACTCTCTACCTGTCGGCGTACGGGTACTACGACGGCGACACCCGCTACCGCCAGCTGATCCTGCGCTCCACCGACGGCGGCCTGAACTGGTCGACCCAAGGAACCGTCGCCTACAACGGCACCCAGCCCGGCGAAGGCTTCTGCGAAGCCGGCATCCAGCGCGTCGCCGACGGCTCCCTGCTCGCCGTCATGCGCACCGGCTGGTACCTGAACATGTACGTGTCCCGCTCCACCGACAACGGCCGCACCTGGAGCGCACCCACCGTCCTCAAGTCCTCGAACGGCGTCCCCACCATCGGCGTCTACCCGAGCATGGTCCTGATGCCCGACAACCGCCTCGTCCTCTACTACGGCCGCCCCGGCCAGTCCGTCATGATCTCCGACGACGGCAGCGGCCACACCTGGTCCCCACCCACCTACGTCGACTACCGCAACAGCGCCAACGGCAGCCTCGTCCCCACCGGTCCCAACACCCTCCTGAGCTTCGGCGACCGAGGCGCCAACTGGTCCGTCAACAAACCCCCGACAGCCTCAGTCTGGTCCCGAACCATCACCCTCCCACCCCGTTCATAACCACCCCTCGGCATGGGGTAAGGTTCTTCCTGCTCGCTTCTTCGGAACGAGCATCGGGCCGTGGCGTAGTTTGGTAACGCGTTCGGCTGGGGGCCGAAAGATCGCAGGTTCAAATCCTGTCGGCCCGACCCCCAAAAGAGGGGCACCGATTCTGTCGGTGCCCCTCTTTAGCTTTGTCCCATGAAGACTCTGGGGGATCGACGCAAGTGGACCGATGACGACCTTTGCTCGGCCATGAAGAACAACCATTCCTGGCGCGGCGTTGCGCGTGCGCTGGGCCTGAAAGACACGTCAGCCGGGGTGATCCGGACCCTGAAGCGGCACGCCGGCCGACTCGGGCTTGGGGCGGCCCATTTCACCGGCCAGCGCCTGTGGTCGGACGACCGGTTGCGGGAAGCGGTGCCTTCGGCGAGCTCTTGGGCTGAGGTGCTGATCGCGATCGATGTCATCGACAACGGTGCGAATCGGGCACGCATCAAGGGACACGCGATCCGATTGGGTCTGGACTTCACGCACCTCAAGAGTCCGCGCGAGGCAGCGGCCGAAGGCGATCTGTTCAATCAACCTGCCCGGTTGGAGGAGCTGCGGTATGCAGCCTCATCGGTTGCCATGGCCTGGTTCAGGTTGCGCGGATGCGCCGTGGCATTGCCGGTCGAGCCCCAGGAGTACGACCTGCTGGTCACCACGGCGAAGGGCGTACAGCGTGTTCAGGTCAAGTCGTGCTCCGCGCGCAATGGCAGGGGTTACTGGGATGTCGGCATCGGTCGGCGCCCATACACGCTCGACAAGACCGCGAGCAAGATGCCGTACGACCCAGAGACAATCGATCTGTTCTTCATCCTGCTGGGCGACGGAAGCATCTATGTCATTCCGAGTTCAGTGCTCGCGGGCAAGGTCTCGATCTCGGCCGACGGCTATTCGGCGTACCGCGTGGGTGACGCATCGAGTTTGCTGTAGGGAGTGGGCACCGCCCAGCGGTGCCCACTCACAGGGTCAGTGGGCGTCGACCAGTTCCTTCTGTTTGGGCTGCTCTTCCACGCGCAGCGACTCGCCTTCGATGTCGACGTTGGGGGTGATGCGGTCGAGCCACTTCGGGAACCACCAGGCGGCCTTGCCGAGGAGGCTGAGGACGGCTGGTACCAAGGTCATCCGGACGATGAAGGCGTCGATCAGGACGCCGATGGTGAGGCCGAAGCCGATGGTTTTGATGATCGGGTCGTGGACCAGGATGAAGCCGGCGAAGACCGACGCCATGATCAGGGCGGCGGCGGTGACGACGCGGGCGCCGTGGCCGAGACCTTCTACGGTGGCCGGGGTGGCGGCCTTGCCGTGCACGAACTCCTCGCGGACGCGGGAGACGATGAAGACCTCGTAGTCCATCGCGAGGCCGAACAGGATGCCCATCATGATGATCGGCAGGAAGCTCACCATCGGGCCCGGGTTGTCGATCCCGAACAGGCTCGCGAGGTGCCCCTCCTGGAAGACGGCGACGGTGATGCCGAAGGTCGCGCCGATCGTCAGGACGAAGCCGAGGGTCGCCTTGAGCGGGACCAGGATCGAGCGGAAGGCGAGCAGCAGGAGGAGGAACGACAAGCCGACGATGAGGAAGAGATAGATCGGCAGTGCGTCGGCCAGCTTCTGCGAGACGTCGACTCCGACGGCGGTGTTACCGGTCACCGAGATCGTTGCGCCGTTCGTGGCAAGCGGCTGCACTGTGGCCCGGACGTTCTTGACCAGGTCGCTGGTCGCCTCGGTGGCGGGGCCGCTCTTCGGGATGACCTGCAGCAACTGCGTCGTACCGTCCGGGCTGGCCGCTGCGGGCTGCGCCGCGATGACGTCGGGCAGACTCGGGACCTTCGCCAGCACCTGCTGGACCAACGCGCCGGACTGCTTCGGGTCGTTGCTCTTCACCACGACGATCAGCGGACCGTTGGCACCGGGGCCGAAGGCCTCGGCGGTCAGGTCGTACGCGACCCGCTGGTGACTGCCGGCCGCGGCCGAAGCGCCGTCGGGCAGTGCGAGCCGCATGTCCTTGGCCGGGATCGCGAGCAGGCCGAGCCCGATGATGCCGAGAGCAACGATCGGGACGCGGAAGCGGGTGACGAAATGGGCCCACCGGAAGCCCCATCCCTCGGTTGGCGTGCTCTCGGTCGGCGTGTCTGCGGTCGATGCCTTGCGGAGCTTCCGCGGCAGGATGCGGTTGCCGATGAAGCCGAGCATGGCCGGCAGCAGCGTGAGGGCGACCAGTACGGCGGTCAGCACGGTCGCGGCGGCTGCGATTCCCATCGCGGTCAGGAACGGTACGCCGACCACGGACAGACCGGCCAGTGCGATCACCACGGTCGCCCCGGCGAACAGTACGGCGGAACCGGCGGTCGCGGTCGCCCGCGCCACGGATTCCTCGGCATCCATGCCCTCGGCGAGCTGGGTGCGGTGCCGCGAGCTGATGAACAACGCGTAGTCGATCCCCACCGCGAGCCCGAGCATCAGCGCGAGGATCGGGCCGGTCGACGACACGTCGGTGAACGCGGTCACGATGAACAATCCGGCCATCCCGGCCAGTACGCCGAGGAGTGCGGTCAGCAGCGTCATTCCAGCCGCGACGAGCGAGCCGAAGGTGATGACGAGCACGAGCGCGGCGACGACGACACCGATAACCTCGGTGGCACCGATTTCCGGCACACCGGCGACGATCTGGCCGCCTGGCACGACCTGCAGCTCGTTCGTGCTGAGGCCGGACAGGCCGTCGTACCCCTCGGTGCTCGGCTTGGACAGCTCGTCGGCCGGCTTGGCGAACTGGACGCTGATCAGGCCGGTCCGTCCGTCCGGGCTGATCGCCTTGCTGGTGAACGGGTCGATCGCGGCGATCACCTCGGGCACCTGAGTCGCCTTGGCGACGGTCGCTTCGACGGCGGCCTTCACTGTCGGGTCGGTCAGGGTTTTGCCGTCCGCGGCCTTGACCACGACGGTCGCCGACGCGCCGCTGGCGGCCGGCAGATCCTGCTTGAGGGCGTCGAGTGCGCGCTGCGACTCGGTTCCGGGGATGGAGAACGTGTTGGTGGTCGTGCCACCGAGGGCCAGCGCACCGACGCCGAGCGCGACGATGATCACCGCCCAGATCGCGGCGACGAGGCGCCGGCGCTGGTAGGAGAACCGGCCGAGCCGGTACAGGAGGTTGGCCATCGGAAGGCATCCGTTTCTGACGTGCGGGCAGAAGCCGACCGCCCGTCGTACCTCGGCAGGCCGGTGAATCGGGTGGGGCGGGTTCAGTTGGGTCTGAGCAGGCGGCGCAGGGCGACGTCGCAGAGGTGGCGCATCTCGTCGTCGGTCCGCTCACCGGGTCGCCGGCACGCGCCGAGCAGCCCGTTGATGGCGAAGCTGGCCACGCTCAGCTCCAGCGGATCGTCGGATCCGGCCAGGAACTCCGTCATCCGCAGACCATCGGCGACCAGTTGCGCGAACTCCGGCATCTCCTCGATGACCGGGATCAGCTCCTGGACGACGTCGATGACTCCGCGGTAGCGGACGGACAGTTCGGTGAACCGGCCGATCGTGTACTCCTGCGCCTCGTCGCGCTCCAGCTGAGCGGCGGCAGCGACAAGCTCCGCCAGATCGGCTTTGGCGGGCTCCAGAACGGCGGCCAGCACAGCCGGCTTGCCGTTGAAGTGATAGAGCACGGTCGCCTTGGAACAGCCCGCGGCCGTCGCGATGTCCTGCAACGACACCGCGCCGTACCCTCGCCCCTGGAACAGCCGCATCGCCTGCCGCACGATCTCGTGCCGGGTGCGCTCACGGGCCGGAGTGGTCATACCGGCATCTTGCCTGACCGATCGGCCAGTTTTCAACCGATCGGTCAGGATTGTGCCCCGCATCACGAAAACCACAGGCGCTCCAGGCGGGAACGCGGCACACTCGCGAGGTGATCGCCATGCAGCCCATCCTCGAGCTCACCAAGTCCTACGGCTTCGACCTCTGGCCGGTCATCGAGCCCGAGACGTACGCCTGGTTCCCGCTCAGTGGCGAGCTCACGCCAGCCGAAGTCGGTACGGCGGTCTGGTGCATCGTGGACTACAACGACGACCCCGAGGACGCCGCTCGGCCCGCTGATCCTGTCGACGCCTTCCTGTTCGGGATGCTCACGGCGGACCTGGCGATCGTGGCCGGCGGTTTGCGGGTCGTCGACGATTCCACCGGTACGACGTTCGTGCCCGGCTGCTGTGATGGCCTGGAGGACTGGCGCGAGTGGCGGCGGCTGCTCAGCCCCGGCGGCCGGATCGCCTTCGGTCACCCGCCCGTGTCGCCGCTGGCCGAGCGGGTCGGCGACAAGATCCTGCTCACGGTCGACGCCGAGCAGGACACCAGCCCCACGATCGAACTGACCGACGCGGATCTGACCCGAACGCTCGCCGGAGTCGAGCGCGATCTGACCGACTTCCTGGGACTGGTCGTCGAGTGGGCGCCGCAGCACCTGCCTGGCCGCGAGGCCGCGGTGATCACCGCCATCGCCGGGGTGCTCGACCTGCCGGTGCCCTGACGGGCCGCCGCCATACTGGGGGCATGCCGCAGATCACCGTTGAGTATTCAGAGTCCCTCGCGGAGGCCTTCGACCGCCGCGGCTTCGCACTCGCGCTCCACCCCGCCGCAGCCGACCTGATCGGCAGCTCGGTCCCGGGCTTCAAAACCCGCTTCGTCCGCCTGGACGACGCGGTCATCGGCACCGGCGACCCCGCCGAAGCGATGATTCACATCAGCATCGCCGTCCTCCCCGGCCGCGACGCCGCGCTCAAGGACCGTCTCGGTGACCTGACCCTCACCACCCTCGCCGACCACCTGAAGCCCACCCCGGACCTCAACACTCAGCTAACCGTCGAAATCCGCGACCTCGCGACGTACCACAAATGGGCTGCTGATCTGTGAGTCGAAACGTGCCTGACACCGCGCGCCTGCTGCTCGTCGACCTCGATCGCGATCTCGTGGACGCGTGGCGTCTCGCCTTGGCGGACGAGATCGCAGCCGGCACGGTCGACGTACGGTGTGGGTCTCTGCTCGACGCGCTGCCGGAGGTCGACGCCGTCATCACCGCGGGGAACAGCTACGGCCAGATGGATGGTGGTGTGGACCGCGTCCTGTCCCAGCACTGGCCGGAGGTTCAGCGGGCAGTGTGGGGTGCAATCGCGGACGAGTACGACGGCTATCTGCCGGTCGGATCCGCGTGCGTAGTCCCAACTGGCGAGTCGGCCTGCGGCTGGTTGGTTTACGCGCCGACCATGCGGGTGCCGATGCCGCTGGCCGGGGGACTGGAGATGGCTGTGCACGACGCGTTCTGGGCCGCGCTGGTCGCCGTACGGCGCCAGCCTGGAGTGCAGGTCGTTGCTGCGCCCGGGTTCGGGACGGGGTACGGGCGGGTGTCACCGGCGCGCGCTGCCCAGCTGATGGCCGCAGCGGTCACGATGTGGCGGCTGCCGGCAACGACCAGGATCTCGCAGCGGGAAGGGCTCCTGCGCCCCGAGGTATAGCGGCCGGGGCGCAGGCATCGGTTCACCAGCCGCGTTCTCTCCACTCCTCAACGTGGGGGCGCTCGGTGCCGAGGGTGGTGTCGGCGCCGTGGCCGGGGTAGACCCAGGTTTCGTCGGGGAGGGTGCCGAAGAGTTTGGTGTCTACGTCGTTCACGAGGGACTCGAAGCGTTTCGGGTCTTTGTCGGTGTTGCCGACGCCGCCGGGGAAGAGACAGTCGCCGGTGAAGACGTGCGGGGCGCCGTCGGGGTCGTCGTAGACGAGGGCGATGGAGCCGGGGGTGTGGCCGACCAGGTGGATGACGCGCAGGCTGCAGTCGCCGACGGAGATCTGGTCGCCTTCGTCGGCGAGCTGGTCGGTCGGTACGTCGATGCCTTCGGCGTCGTAGCGGCCGGCGACGGTCGTGGCGCCGGTGCGGGCGACGACCTCGGCCAGCGCCTGCCAGTGGTCGCCGTGGCGGTGGGTGGTGACGATCCGGGCCAGGCCGCCGTCGCCGATCAGGGTCAGCAGCGTGCTCGCGTCGTTCGCGGCGTCGATCAGGACCTGCTCGTCGGTCTGCCGGCAGCGCAGCAGGTAGGCGTTGTTGTTCATCGGGCCGACCGCGACCTTGGTGATCATCAGCTTGGCCAGCTCGTGGGTCTGTGCGGGCCCGCCGACCTCGACGTTTCCGTGGTACTCCGGCATGCGCCATCTCCCTGGATTCTCGGTACTGACCTCGATCCTCGCACCTGCGCCGATTTGCGCGACAGTGCCGATTTGCACGGGACCCCGGTTTCGATCGAATATACTTTCGAACACGGCTGCTCCGCTCGGCAGCTGGAAGTTTTTGTCGGTGGGCCTCGTTAGCATCACGGGGCATGCCCCGGTCAACCCCCGAGAACGTCTGAGAGTGAGCTTGTGTCTGACCGTCTGATCGTGCGCGGAGCACGTGAGCACAACCTGAAGGACGTCTCGGTCGACCTGCCCCGGGACGCGATGATCGTGTTCACCGGGCTGTCCGGTTCCGGGAAGTCGAGCCTGGCCTTCGACACGATCTTCGCCGAGGGCCAGCGGCGGTACGTCGAGTCGCTGTCGGCGTATGCGCGGCAGTTCCTCGGCCAGATGGACAAACCCGACGTGGACTTCATCGAGGGGCTGTCGCCGGCCGTCTCGATCGACCAGAAGTCGACCTCGCGCAACCCGCGCTCGACGGTCGGCACGATCACCGAGGTCTACGACTACCTGCGGCTGCTGTTCGCCCGGGCCGGCCGGCCGCACTGCCCCGAGTGCGGTGAGGCGATCGCGCGGCAGACCCCGCAGCAGATCGTCGACCGGGTGCTCGAGCTGGCCGAGGGGACGCGTTTCCAGGTGCTGGCCCCGGTCGTCCGCGGCCGCAAGGGGGAGTACGTCGATCTTTTCCGCCAGCTCAGTGGTCAGGGGTTCGCGCGGGCCCGGGTGGACGGTGAGATCATCCAGCTCACCGAGCCGCCGAAGCTGGACAAGCAGAAGAAGCACACCATCGAGGTGGTCGTCGACCGGCTCGCGGTGAAGAGCTCGGCCAAGCAGCGGCTGACCGACTCGGTCGAAACGGCGCTGAATCTGGCCAGCGGTCTGCTCCTGCTCGACTTCGTCGACCTGCCGGAGAAAGACCCGGGCCGCGAGCGCCGGTTCTCCGAGAAGCTCGCCTGCCCGAACGATCACCCTCTCGCGATCGACGAGCTGGAGCCGCGGTCGTTCTCGTTCAACTCGCCGTACGGCGCCTGCCCGGTCTGCACCGGCCTTGGTACCCGGATGGAGGTGGACCCGGAGCTCCTGGTCCCCGACCCGGAGAAGTCGCTCGACGAGGGCGCCATCCAGCCGTGGTCCGGGGCGAACGTCTCGCAGTACTTCGAGCGTCTGCTCGCCGCGCTGGCCAAGGACCTGAAGATCAAGACCACGACACCGTTCGCCGAGCTGCCGGCCAAGGCGAAGAAGTCGCTGCTCACCGGTCACGACAAGCAGGTGCACGTCTCCTACCAGAACCGCTACGGCCGCGAGCGGTCGTACTACACGACCTTCGAAGGCGTGATCCCGTACGTCGAGCGCCGGCACGCCGAGGCGTCCAGCGACACCGGCCGGGAACGCTTCGAGGAGTACATGCGTGAGGTGCCGTGCCTGGCCTGCAACGGCGCCCGGCTGAAGCCGATCTCGCTCGCGGTCACCCTCGGCGGGAAGAACATCGCCGAGATCAGCGCGATGTCGATCGACGAGGTGCACGACTTTCTCCGCGGGATGGAGCTGTCGCCGCGCGAGAAGCAGATCGCCGAGCGGGTGGTGAAGGAGATCGGCGAGCGGCTGCGGTTCCTGCTCGACGTCGGTCTGGACTACCTGGCGCTGAGCCGCCCGGCCGGTTCGCTGTCCGGTGGTGAGGCGCAGCGGATCCGGCTCGCGACCCAGATCGGGTCCGGTCTGGTCGGCGTGCTGTATGTCCTCGACGAGCCGTCGATCGGTCTGCACCAGCGGGACAACCGGCGGCTGATCGACACCCTGGTCCGGCTGAAGGACCTCGGCAACACGCTGATCGTCGTCGAGCACGACGAGGACACCATCGACCACGCCGACTGGGTGGTCGACATCGGCCCGGGCGCGGGGGAGCACGGCGGCCAGGTCGTCGTCTCCGGCACGGTCGAGGATCTGCGCAACCACCCGGACTCGATCACCGGTGCCTACATCTCCGGCCGCCGGGAGATCCCGATCCCGGCGATCCGCCGGCCGCTCACCGAAGGCCGCGAGCTCACGGTGTACGGCGCCCGCCAGAACAACCTGCAGGACATCGACGTGACCATCCCGCTCGGGGTGTTCGTCGCGGTCACCGGCGTGTCCGGCTCGGGGAAGTCGACGCTGGTGAACGACATCCTCTACACGTCACTGGCGCGGCAGATCTACGGCGCCCGTGCGGTGCCCGGCCGGCACACCAAGATCTCCGGTATGGACCAGGTCGACAAGGTCATCCACGTCGACCAGTCACCGATCGGGCGGACCCCCCGATCGAACCCGGCGACGTACACGGGAGTCTGGGACCATGTCCGCAAGCTGTTCGCGGAGACGCCCGAGGCGAAGGTCCGTGGGTATCTGCAGGGCCGGTTCTCGTTCAACGTCAAGGGCGGCCGCTGCGAGGCCTGCTCCGGTGACGGCACGCTGAAGATCGAGATGAACTTCCTGCCGGACGTCTACGTCCCGTGCGAGGTCTGCCACGGCGCGCGGTACAACCGCGAGACGCTCGAGGTGCACTACAAGGGCAAGACGGTCGCCGACGTGCTGGACATGCCGATCGAGGAGGCGGCGGAGTTCTTCGCCGCGATCCCGGCGATCTCGCGGCACCTGACCACGCTGGTCGAGGTCGGTCTCGGGTATGTCCGGCTCGGGCAGCCGGCGCCGACGCTGTCCGGTGGTGAGGCGCAGCGCGTGAAGCTGGCGTCCGAGCTGCAGCGGCGGTCGACCGGCCGCACCGTTTACGTGCTGGACGAGCCGACCACGGGTCTGCACTTCGAAGACATCCGCAAACTGCTCGGTGTGCTCGGCGGGCTCGTCGACAAGGGCAACTCGGTGCTGGTCATCGAGCACAACCTCGACGTGATCAAGACCGCCGACTGGATCATCGACCTCGGCCCGGACGGCGGCCGCCGCGGTGGCACGCTGGTCGGGGAGGGGACCCCGGAGGAGATCGCGGCGAACCCCGCGTCGTACACGGGTGAGTTCCTCAAGGAGATCCTGGCCGGTCGCGCCGCGAAGCCGAGCGCCAAGGTGCTGGC
Organism: Kribbella albertanoniae; assembly: GCF_004348455.1. Classification (GTDB taxonomy): domain Bacteria; phylum Actinomycetota; class Actinomycetes; order Propionibacteriales; family Kribbellaceae; genus Kribbella; species Kribbella albertanoniae. The sequence goes on along the minus strand of NZ_SMKA01000019.1, from coordinate 44,951 downwards.
GGCCGAGGCCAAGGTGCTGCCCGTCAAGAAGGTCGCCGCGAAGAAGGCCCCGGCCAAGGCGGCCGCAACGAAGGTTGCCGCCACGAAGACCGCACCGGCCAAGAAGGCGGCTGCCACCAAGACGGCTGCAACCAAGACCGCTGCCGCCAAGACGTCGGCCAGCAAGACAAGTGCCGCCAAGACCGCGACCAAGATCACCGCGACCAAGGCCGCCGCCAAGAAGACGCCGGCCCGGAAACGGGCAGCCGGCTGACGCGGCTGACCTGTCCGGCCTAGCCGGTACGACGGGCGTCGTACCGGCTCGATCGTGGCGCTTGACGGCGGGTGCACTGCCTCCTGAACCGCGGTCGGTGGAAGGCGCTGGTGCTTGTTGCAGGCAACCAGTTTCGGGGCGCCCGGGCCGGCGAACCTTTTCGTCCAGACGGAAAGCTGCGGATGAGTGCCCAGCGGTGCCGAAGTGACCCGCAGGTCCGACTAAGGTTGCGGTCGCGGCGGAACACCATAACCTCGGAGGAGAGACCGTGACAGGACGCTGGAGTATGGGCCAGGACACCCTGAGCCAGTTGGCGAAGAAGACCGGGACTGGGACCCAGGACCTTGGTGGCCTGGTGAAGCAGCTGGTCGCTGCCGCGCAGCCGCTGGAGGGCAAGATGAGCGGCGCCGGTAAGCAGATGTTCGACGGGTTCAAGGCGCAGGTCGACGGTATCGCCGGTGACCTGAACGCCGGGCTCGCGGCGATCAACCAAGGCCAGTCCGGGATGGACGCCGCGTTCCGCGGTGGTGACAGCGAGATGGCCGACCAGGCGAAGAAGGCCCAGGGTTCGGCCGACTTCAACGCCGCCAAGTTCGGCAAGCGCTGAGAAAGGGACTGAGATGGCAAACCGCAACGCCTACGACACCGCCGCCTCTGGCGAGGTGCAGACGACGATCAACAACCTCGCCGGTCAGATCTCCGGCCTGATCGCCACCCACAAGCAGAACGTGACGGCCGCGCTGGCCGACGCGTCCGCCAGTGGCGTGACCGAGAACTACCGTGGCGTCGAGGACCGCTTCAACAAGGCGGCCGAGCAGACGCTCGCGATCATCAAGACGCTCAAGGAGACGATGGCGCAGAACGACGCGACCGCCGCCGCGACCCTGAAGAAGGCGTCGTCCGCGGTCGACGGCATCGGCGGCTGACCGAGCGCACAGCTTTCCCCGGCTCTGGACACTTCGGCACGAGGTGTCCAGGCCTGTTGCCGGCCGGGTAGGCCCCGGCAGACCTGAGGAGTGACTGAGTGGACTGGGATATCAATGTCGAGGCCGTGAGCAAGGTCCTCCAAGACACCAGCACCGCGGCGACACCGTTCGACGGACTGGCCAAGGACTACGGCACCAAGCTGCAGGCGGTCGCGGACGGCCTGAACTACAGTACCTTCACGGTCGTGGCGGGAGCGCTCGGCGAGTACGCCACGCACTGGTCGCCGACCCTCGAGGCGGCGGCGAAGCAGATCGGTGCGTCACTGACCGGCGCCCAGAACGCCGTCAAGGCGTACATGGAGGGCCAGAACGAGATGGCCCTGAACGCGCAGCGCGCAGCCGGGCGGGGCGAGATGCCGCAGGTGCCCGGTGTGAACAGAGGGGCGAACAGAGCCGTATGAGCGAACAAGAATCCGCGCTGGCGCCGGACGACGTCGCCCAGGCCGGCCGGGTGCGGCTGGCCGAGTGGCTGACCGCCGAAGCCGGCGGGAACCCCGAGCTCGCAACGTCCGTCGAAGAGCTGGCGGCGTGGCCCGCGTACCAGGCCGAAGAGTTCCTGGTCTTCGTACCACCCGGCTTCGCCAACCGGATCTTCCTGCTCGGCGACCACGGCGTCACGTCGTTCGCGCCGAGTGAGCAGACGCTGAACGAGGCGATGACCGCGGCCCGCACGCAGTCCTGACGCTGCCCCGCGCCGAACGCCGTACCTGAACTTGATCGTCGACCCCCGTGTGACCGAGGACTGAGCTGACATGATCCAACCCGAAGGTATCCCGATCGCGGAACTGGACAAGGTGGTTTCTGCCCTCGACCGCAATGTGTTCGGCCTCGGTCCGCTCGGGCAAGGGTTCACGGACGTCGGCAACAACGTCCACAACACGTTCCAGCGGCTGAATGACCACTACCAGGCGCCGGAGCGCGAGGTGCTGGTGAACTCGACGCGGAAGGTTCAGAAGAACCTGACCGAGTTCGGGCCCAGCCTGCCGAAGATGTCGCGCCACCTGGAGAACCTCGCCAACGAGGTCCGGGGCCGGCTCGGTTCGCTGAAGAACATCCGGGAAGAGGCCTACACCTGGCACCGCCGTAAGAACGGCAACCCGGAGTGGAAGAACGACCAGGACATGATCGACGACAACAACCGCATGGTTGGCGACGTGTCCCGGATCATCAACGAGGAACTGCCGAACCTCTGCTTCACCGCGGCCAACGAGATCGTCAAGCTGCACGGCGGCAAGCCCTGGGACCCGAAGACCGGTCTCAAGGAGGGCGAGAAGCCGAAGGAGCAGCCGAAGCAGGAGGGCGACCCGCCACCGCCGGCCTGGGGTACGCCGGAGGAGCGCGACCGCCCGCTCTGGCAGGACGTGCTGATGGCGCCGGTCGACTTCGTCGTCGGTGTCGCGACGGTCGTCGGCGAGACCATCGAGGGCATCCTGACGTTGATCCCGGTGCTGCCGCTGCTCGGCATGATTCCCGGGCTCAAGGACTGGGCCAAGGAGAACCTGGGCTACGACATCCCGACCTGGGACGACGCCGGGGCCGCCTGGGTGGGGCTCGGCACGATGGTCGGGCAGATAGTCACAGCGCCGTACCAGCTCGCCTGGTGGGGCTTCGACAAGCTCACCGGCCAGGACACCCGGCCCGACTGGGTCAAGGAGTGGGGCGAGACCGGCCTCACCATGGGTGAGGGCATGCTCAAGGGTTTCGTCGCCTGGGACGAGTGGGCGAAGAACCCGGCCAAGGCGTTCGGTATGGCGCTCACCAACGTGGTCGCGACGGTGGCCAGTGGTGGTACGGCCGGCGCGGTCAAGACCGCGGCGATGGCCGGCAAGTTCGGCGCCGCGAGTATGACGGTGACGAAGGTCGCCGGTATGGCCGAGAAGCTGCAGGTCGGCCGGATGGCGATGCACGACGGCGCGCTCGGCCTGGTCAACAAGATCCCGAAGGTCGCGGACGTCACCGGCGGGCTCTCGAAGATCCCGATCGTCGGCGACACGTTCAAGATGCAGGGCGTCCCGAAGGTCGACGTCCCGTCGGTCGACACCCCGAACGTGGGCAACACCTCGACGAGCACCCCCAACGTCTCGACGAACACGCCGTCCGTGAACACGCCCTCGGTGAACACGCCCTCGGTGGATACCCCGTCGGTCAACACGCCCGGCGTCGACAGTCCGTCCGCGCCGGCGGCACACGCCAACACCGGTCCGTCGACCCCGGCATCGCACGCCGACCCGGTCACGGCGACGCCAGGTTCCACGAACACACCGGGCACGACGAGTACGCCGGGTTCGACGAGTACGCCGGGCACGACGAGTACGCCGGGTTCGACGAACACGCCGGGCACCACCACGCCCCAGGCCCCCGCTGCTCATGCGAACACCCCGGGCACCACGACTACGCCGGGTTCGACGAACACCCCGAGCACGAACACTCCGGGGTCGACGAACACGCCGAGTTCCACGAACACGCCGAGTTCCACGAACACGCCGGGGTCGACGAACACGCCGGGGTCGACGAACACGCCGGGGTCGACGAACACGCCGAGTTCCACGAACACGCCGAGCTCGACGAACACACCCAGCTCGACCAACACGCCGAGCTCCACGAACACGCCTGCGTCGCAGACGACTCCGAAGCTGGACTCGCTCCAGCCGACCCCGAGCTCGACGAACACGCCGACTTCGACCAACACCCCGACGACGCCGGCTTCCACGCACACGCCGACGACGCCGGATGCGCCGTCGACTCCGGCGAGCACGCACACGCCCGACACCGTCGCAGCGCAGACACGTGCGCCGGAGACGCCGGCTGCGCGTGCCAACGACCCCGCGGTCGCGCCGATGCCGATGAACACCCCGACGCCCAGCCACGGCGGCACCACGAGCACCGGTACGCCAAACACGGGCACCCCGAACGCCGGCACGCCGAACGCACCGCGGACGCCCGATGCACCTCGCACCCCCGATGCACCGGTTCGTCCGGGCCGTACGCCGGATGCGGAGACGCCGCGGACCCGTGGCGACTACGACGCGGACGCGCCACGCCGTACGCCGGACCAGCCGAACGCGCCGAGGCAGACCATCGGCGAGCGGCTCGACGGCAAGGAACCCACGATCGGGCAGCGCCTGGAGCCGGACGGCCCGGTCCGGCCGACGCCACGGCAGTCGATCCCCGACCGCCTGGAAGGCAAGGAACCGACGATCGGCGAGCGCCTGGACGGCGTCCAGCCAGTCGGCTCCCGCACCCCGGACGGCACTCGCACTCCGGATGGTTCGCGTACGCCGGATGGCACCCGTACGCCGGATGGCACGCGCACACCCGACGGCACTCGCACTCCGGATGGTTCGCGTACGCCGGATGGCACCCGTACGCCGGATGGCACGCGCACTCCGGATGGCACGCGTACTCCGGACGGGACTCGCACGCCGGATGGCACGCGTACGCCGGATGCTGGTCGTACGCCTGATGGGGCTCGGACGCCGGAGGGGCAGCCGGTGCGGCCGCGCGGGGAGGACCCGCTGTACCCGACAGGGGACCGTCGGCACGAGGGGTGGGAGTCGCCGGACTACCGCGACCCGTCGGGCCTCAACGACAGGCACTCTGCGCCGACTCCGCACTTCGAGCCGCCGCGCGTCGACCTGAACGACAAGAAGAACCTGCCGTTCGACTACGACCCCAAGAATCCGCCGCCCCCGCGGCAGACGCTGTGGGAGCAGCGCGACCCGGCCTTCGACCCGGATGCGGCACGCCGGACGCCGGATAACCCCGACGCCGCGAACGACCCGTATTACGACACTCCGCTGAACCGTCAGCGCGAGATCGACGCGATGAAGCCGGACTACCTACGTCCGGAGCCGGGCAAGCCGCGGAACCTCATCGACCCGCACGCGTTCATCGACGCCGACCCGCGGGACGTCCGCCGGGTCGAGCTGCGCGACTCGGTCGGCGACCCGCCGCACAGCAACGCCGAGGTCTGGGCCGACAAGATCAACCCGGACCACCTGCGCAGCAGGCACTACCAGATGAACTGCGCGGACGTGTCGCGCCGGGTCTCGGAGACTCTCAACGGCGGTACCCCGGACCTGGCCGCCGGCCGGAAGAATGCGGTCGGTGAGGACCCCGAGGGCACCCTCGAGTGGATGGACCTGGAGAACTTCCCGGCCGAGAACCAGATGCGGGCGGATCCGACGCGCCCGGCGGGGGAGTTCACCAACGCTGCCTACCAGCGGCTGCACGACGCACTGGCCGGCCGGAAGCCGGGCACCCACGCGAACGTCTTCGTGGAGTGGGCCTCGGGCGTGCCCGGTGTCCCCGCTGGTGGGCACGTGTTCAACGCGTACGTTGACGCGGCGGGGAACGTCAAGTTCCTGGACGCGCAGCCCAAGCCCGCGAGGGTCCTGGACGCGTACCCGCCAGGACACACCGGTCCGCATCCGGCGAACCCGTACGGGAACGGCGACATCAACTCGATCCAGTTCGCCGTCCGCGAGCCGGGCGGTCGCTGGGAGGGCCCGCCGCGTCCGGCCAACATGCCGCCGGCGTCGCAGATGTCGCACATCCGGAAGACCACGTTCCGTGGTGCCGAGCCGGTTCCGGGCACCGCCGGCGTCAACACGCCGGACCTGAACCCGGGCGGTACACACACGCCAGGGGCCGACAGATTCGGTACCGACACGCCGGGCAACGGCCCAGGCCAACCGTCGCTCTCCGACCGGCTGGACGGCCTGGACCAGCCATCCACACCCCGCCACGCCGCCGACGCACCGAACACTCCGGACGTCGACGCACCGGGTGCACGGACGCCGGACACCCACGCCCCTGAGGCGCGGACGCCGGACGGGCATGCACCTGACGGGCGTACGCCGGACGCTGACTCTCCGAGCGCCGACTCGCAGCAGTGGTCGCTCTCCGACCGGCTGGACGGCCTGGACCGGCCGACCCCAGCCCGCCACACCGCCGACGCACCGAACACCCCGGACATGCATGTGCCGGACGCACGCACGCCGGACACGCATGCGCCGGACGCACGCACGCCGGACACGCACGCACCTGATGGGCGTACCCCGGACACGCATGCGCCGGACGCACGCACGCCGGACACGCACGCACCTGATGGGCGTACCCCGGACACGCATGCGCCGGACGCACGCACGCCGGACACGCACGCACCTGATGGGCGTACACCCGACACGCACGCACCCGATGGGCGCACACCTGACACGCATGTGCCGGATGGGCGTACGCCGGATACGCACGCACCTGATGGGCGGGCTCCTGAGGGGCGGGATCAGTTCGGGTCGCATCCGACGGCGGATGAGAGTCCGTTCCGGGGGTCTGATCTGGCTGAGCCTGGGTTCCGGGCTTCGGATGCTGATCTCGCCGCGCTGCGTGCGCAAGGTGGGATGCATGCGGGCAAGCTGGCGGAGATCCGCGACCGCGGACGGCAGCAGCTGGGTGACCAGATCGATGACCTGTCGCCGGAAGAGATCACCTCGCTCGAGCGGATGCTGATCGGTCACGACCACCAGGACATCAACGACGCCTACCGTGCGGGTGACCGCTCGGTCGAGCAGAAGCCGGTGGTCCGCGTCGCGGCGTCGGTGCTCAAGAAGCTGCCCGACTTCCACGGCGAGATCCACCGCGGTATCAGCTTCCGCACGGCAGAAGACCTCGAGAAGTTCCTGAACCGGTACCTGCCAGGCCGGACCGCGACAGAGCCGGCGTTCACGCACTCTGCCAAGGGGCAGAACGGCGCGGACGACTTCAGCGGCGGCAAGTACGACGCGGGTCGCGTCGTACTGCACATCGATGCGCAGCACGGCAAGGACCTGTCGTTCATGCGCGACCCGGCCGTCGGTATCGACGAGGTCATGCACGGACCGCACACGCCGTTCTACCCGACCAAGATGGAGCAGGACGCGGACGGCGTCTGGCACATCCACGTCCGGGACCACAGCGGTCCGGTCGAGCTGCCGCCGGGCCACACGCCGGAACCGATCGTCGTGGAACGCCCACAGACGACCCCGAACTCGCTCTGGGCAGACCAGCTGGCCGGCCACAACCAGCCGACCCCTGCCAGCCCGTTCGGCCCGGGCGGTCAGCCGTCCCACCCGGTCCCTGACTACGGTCCGCCGCAGGGCGACTTCGTACCCGACTACGGCCCGCCCCAGGGCAGCCACCCAGTACCCGACTACGGCCCCCCGCAGGGCCAGTACGGCCCGCCCGGGCACCAGCCTGGTCAGTACCAGCCGGGTCCGAACCAGCCCGGTCAGTACGGTCCGCCTGGACACCAGCCTGGGCCGAATCAGCCGGGTCAGTACGGCCCTCCTGGACATCAGCCGGGTCCGAATCAGCCGGGTCAGTACGGTCCGCCTGGACATCAGCCTGGCCAGTACGGTCCGCCTGGGCACCAGCCTGGGCCGAACCAGCCGGGTCAGTACGGTCCTCCTGGACATCAGCCTGGCCAGTACGGTCCGCCCGGGCACCAGCCGGGTCCGAATCAGCCGGGTCAGTACGGTCCGCCTGGGCACCAGCCGGGTCCGAATCAGCCGGGTCAGTACGGTCCGCCCGGACACCAGCCTGGGCCGAACCAGCCGGGTCAGTACGGTCCGCCCGGGCACCAGCCTGGACCGAACCAGCCGGGTCAGTACGGCCCCCCTGGGCACCAGCCGGGTCAGTACGGCCCGCCTGGGCACCAACCGGGTCCGAACCAGCCGGGTCAATACGGCCCGCCCGGACATCAGCCCGGTCAGTACGGCCCGCCCGGGCACCAGCCTGGACCGAACCAGCCGGGTCAGTACGGCCCGCCCGGACATCACCCGGATCCGAACCAGCCCGGTCAGTACGGCCCGCCTGGGCACAACCCGCAGCAGCCGCACCCCGGCTACGACCCGCGGAACCCGAACCCGTACAACCAGCCAGGCCAGCCGGATCCGTATCGGCAGCCCGACTTCGGGCCGCAGGCACGGCACACACCGGACCAGCCTCCGTACGGCGGACAACCGTCGTACGGCGGTCAGCCGCACGGTGCACCGGATCCGCAGGGCGGACAACCGTCGTACGGTGGCCAGCCGCACGGTGGACCCGAATCGCACGGCGGGCAGCCGTCGTACGGTGGACCGCCGCCGCAGGGTGACCGGCCGCCGTACGGGCAGCCGGATCCGTTGGCGGAGGGCGCGCCGCCGGACACGGTGATCCGGCAGGGCACCGGGGCGAACGCCGGGTACGACGTGCGGACGCCGAAGGTGAACGAGTTCGTCTCGAACGATTACCCGCGCCTGGAGCCGATCTACGAGGAGATCCGGGCGGCCACCCACGATGTCCCGAAGATTGCGGACGAGCTCGACCTGCACGACCTCGACGATGCGAAACTCGCGGAGATCGAGGAGGTCGTCGAGATCGCGAAGCGGAACATGTTCGTCCACAAGCACGACGTCGCGGTCGGCCCGGGTGATATCCGGCACGGCTACTTCACCGCGATGGAGGGCATCGCTCCGCTGTGGAAGAAGGCGATGGACGGTTGGCCGGCGCTGACCCGCTTCGACCGGGAGCAGCTGCGGTCGCTCGTCGCGCACGAGTACGTCGAGGCGAAGTTGCTCGAGCTCGGAGTGCCGTACAAGTTGGCCGACCCGGACATGTGGGGCCCAGGCGAGGTCTACAAGGCGACTGAGCGGCCGGGACCGCATGAGCTGGCGCCCGCGTCCGGTGAGGGTGGGCAGATCGATCTGCTCGGCAGGTGGGCGCAGTACGGTTTGACCTCACCGCTTCCCGGCCCGTTCATGTCGGGGACCATGTCGAAGGCCGATCTGGATGCGATCGTGCAGTCTGTGAAGGAGCAAATGGGATGGTGACCGATACGGCTGCCGCGAAGTCGATGGCCGAGCGGCTGCGGGCGGTGAAGTGGGACGGCGACGCCGCGTTCGCGCACCGGAACTCGCGGTCCCAGTTGGCGCTGGAGTTCCTGCGGCGTACTGCGCAGTGGGCGGTGGCCGTCGGCGCCGAGGAGGGTTGGCCGGTGAGCGATCTGGCCGGTGCCCTGGAGCCGGAGCTGACGGTCGCGCCGGAGTTGCTCGAAGGACTCGACCCGGACGAAACGAGTGGCATGTACCCGGTGGTTCCGGGGCTGGGTGCGGCGATGGTGCGCTGGGCGGCGCTCGGCGACCTGCCTCAGCAGCGGTTCCCACAGCTCGCCGATCCCTACGAGCCGCTGCTCCAGTTGTTCGAGCGCGGCGGAGCGTTCAAGCACGCGCCGGGGGAGTTCGACCTGGGGTTCAGCTCCATTCAGCGCGGGTCGGTCACTGGTCGGGCCGCACTGGAGCCGTTGCCGATCGACACCGCGTCGTTGGACGCGCTGGATCAGGAGCGCTGAGTGTCGGGTACATATGGGACTCAGGTCATCGAGTCCGTTGCGGTACGGCGGCGCCGGTTGCGCGAGGCTTGGTTGTTCGGGGCCGAGCGGGCCAAGAACACGTTGAACGAGCAGACCGGCCGCGTGCTGGCGAGTGTGATGATCGGTGCACTGGCTTGCGCGGGCTGCGCGGGAGTCGCGTACTTCAAGTCGTCGCAGGCCAAGGAGAAGCAGCCGACGCCGACCTCGTCGACGACCGGGCCCGTGAACCCTTCTCCCTCGAAGTAGTCAGCGCCCGAAGAGGTGCCGCAGCCACGTTCGTCGTGGCTGCGGTTTGAGGGCGGCAGGCAGTACGGCGGCCGGGGGAGTGGCCAGTGTCACAGGGACCTGGACCATGTGGTCGCCTTGCAGCCAGAACAGGTCAGGCGAGCACTGATCAGCTGCACCGCGGTAGCTGTCCGCGACCCAGGCGGCCAGTGCGTCGGCGCGCGCCTGCCCTGCGTCGGCGGGGCAGTAGGCGATCGTGCTCAGCCGCGGTACGCCGATCAGTACGCCGGCCCCGATCGATGCCTGGGGCAACAAGGTTTCCCGGTCGACGACCGCCATCGACACCAGCGGATCGCCGTCGCGGCGGAGAATCGAGATCCCGTTCTGTTCGGCCGGGACGAGATCCGCGATCTCGTGCAGACTCAGCTGCACCGGGGACAGTACGCCGGGATCACCGAGCCCGAGCATTGATCGCCGTACGACGGTCAGCCGCCTCAGGTCACTGCCCGTGCTGATGAAGACCACGACCTCGAAGTGGTCACCGAATGGAATGAGCGCGTCGGCGACCGGTCCCGCGGTCCGGGCCGACCAGCCGCGCTGGACGAGCAACGCGCGTTGCCGCTCGGCGACATCGCCGAACCGGTGTTCCTCGGTGGCGAGCTCACCCTCTGCGACGACCGCGCGCAGCCACGCCTCGATCTGCTCGGCCCAGCGTGCCTGTGGTAGCTGTAGGCAACGATCGACGATCTCGCCGACGCCCACGACGGCCGACATCTGCAGCGCGCCACGGCCCCAGCCGACCTCCACGGTTCGCTCCGCGGAGTCGACCACGCAGCCCGGCAGCCAGATCGGCGCAAGCTCCGCGATCACATCGACTATCGCCGAATCGTCTGTCCCTGTCATCGGTTGACCTCACCCACCACTACAGTGTCTCGCACGTCCGTCGGTAAGAAGTACGAAGTCTCCCCGCGCAACCGCGCGGCACGCCCAGCGGAGGAACACCTTAGTGGCAAGCCGGATCGTGCACCGCCCGGCGCGGCGCACACCTCCACCCGGGGTACAGCAGCAGCGCGTGATCGAACCCGCACCTCATCTCGGAGGTGGTGGCGGAGGCGGCGGTGGTGGCGCGATGCAGACGCTGCTGCCGATGGTGGGCAGTCTCGGGTCGGTCGCCATGATGACGATGGGCCGGTCGGGCCCGATGGTGATGGTCGGCGCCGGCCTGCTCGGGCTGACCCTGGTCGGGTCGGTCGGCGGCATGCTGGCCTCGCGCGGCAAGGGCGGTAAGGACCGCAAGAGCCAGCGCACCCGCTACCTGGACTATCTCGAGCGCATGCGCGACGAGTTCTCCAAGGAGGAGCGCAAGGCGCGGACCCAGGCGCTCGAGCTGAACCCGCCGCCGGACGCGCTGCTCGACTGTGTGGCCGACGTCTCGCGGTTGTGGGAGCGGCGCCGGACCGACAGCGACTTCCTGTCGCCGCGGTGCGGCAGCGGCCGGGTTCCGGTCGTGCCGGCCCGGCTGGGTCAGGGTGGTTCCGCGATGGAGCCGCCGGATCCCTTCATGACCGCCGAGGCGACCGCGCTGGTACGGCGTTTCACCGAGATGCCGGATATGCCGCTGACCGTCCCGCTGGACCACGTCGGCAACGTGAGCATCGTCGGCGACCGGGAGGGCGTCGTACGGGTTGCTCGTTCGTTGCTCGTCCAGACCGCCGTGTTCCATGCGCCGGAGGATGTCGCGATCGCGGCCAGTTTCCCGCAGCGCGCGCTGCCGGACTGGGACTGGATGGCCTGGCTTCCGCACGCGCACGATCCCGAGCGCAAGCAGGGTCCGATGCCGTTCCGCCGGATCGCCGAGACGCCGTACGAGCTGACGCAGTTGCTGTCGGCCGATCTCGCCGAGCGTGTCCAGTGGGCGACGGAGTCGCGCCGCGGATCGGTGAACTTCGAGGACCGCCGCAAGCTGACCAAGCGGCTGCTGGTCCTGCACGACACGTACGGCGAGGTGGCGGCCGAGGTCCGTCCGGGCGCCGACGACGGGATCCTCCCGGGTGAGCTCGGGGTGACCGTGCTGCACCTGGTGGCCGACCGGGTCCAGGAGCCGAGTTCGGTGACGATGCGGATCACCGTGTACGGCGACGAGGTCCGGATCGAGGACCTGCGTGGGGCGTACCCGATGGCGGCCAGTGGCCAGGTCGACCGGATGGAGGCCCCGGTTGCCGCGGGGATCACCCGCGAGATGGCGCCGCTGCGGTTGTCGGCGGAGTCGCTCGAAGAAGAAGGACATGTCGACGACGTCGACTTCATGGGCCTGATCGGTATCTCTGACATCGGCCAGCTGGACTTCAAGCGCCTGTGGCAGGAGCGGTCCGAGCGGGCGTTCCTGCGGGTTCCGCTCGGTGTCGACGACACCGGCGCCGTGGTGCAGGTCGACCTCAAGGAATCGGCCCAGCTCGGTATGGGTCCGCACGGCCTCTGCGTCGGTGCGACGGGTTCCGGTAAGTCCGAGGTGCTGCGGACGATGGTGATGGCGCTGATGGCCACCCACAGTCCCGAGGATCTCTCGTTCGTGCTGGTCGACTTCAAGGGTGGTGCGTCGTTCGCGCCGTTCGAGCGGGTGCCGCACGTGTCCGGCATCATCACCAACCTGCGCGACGACGCGAGCCTGATCGAGCGCGCCTACAAGAGCCTCGAGGGCGAGGTGCAGCGTCGTCAGCAGGTGCTGAAGGACGCCGGCAACATCGCGAACATCACCGACTACCGGCTGCACCGTAAGCAGAAGCCGGAGATGCCGCCGCTGCCGCACCTGTTCGTGATCATCGACGAGTTCGGTGAGCTGCTGAACGAGCGCCCGGACTTCATCGACCTGTTCCTGTCGATCGGCCGGATCGGCCGTTCGATCGGGATCCACCTGTTGCTGTCCAGCCAGCGGGTCGAGTCCGGCAAGCTGCGCGGTCTCGAGACCTACCTGTCGTACCGGTTCGGTCTGCGGACGTTCTCCGAGGAGGAGAGCCGGACGGTGCTGGACACCACCGACGCGTTCCACCTGCCGCCGCTTCCGGGCTTCGGGTTCCTCAAGGTCGACACGAGCGTCTATCAGCGGTTCCGCGCGGCCTACGTGTCCGGTGCGTACGTTCCGCCGACCGACGTGGTCGTGGAGGACGAGGGCACCGAGGCGCGGCCGATGCTGCTCCCGACGTACCAGCAGACCGAGGCCGAGATCGAGGCCGCGCAGGCGGCGGGGAAGCCGGCGCCGGGCAGCAAGGCGACGGAGCGTACGACGGGTCCGACCGAGCTGACCGTGTTCGTCGACCAGGTCCGGAAGGCTGCCGACCAGGTCCTGAAGATCTGGCTGCCGCCACTGCCGACCGCGTGCACGCTGGACGCGCTCGGCGGCCGGACCGACTTCGTCGACGGACGCGGCCTGCAGCTGGCTGTCCGGGTGCCGCCGATGCAGCCGCCGGTCGGTGTCGTCGACGACCCGACCAACCAGACCCAAGAGGTCTTCCGGCTGGACCTGACCAAGGCCGGCGGTCACGCGGCCATCGTGGGCGGTCCGTCCTCCGGCAAGACGACCGCGCTGCGGACCATCGTCACTTCGCTGGCCCACACGCACACCCCGCTCGAGGTCTCGATCTACGCGCTCGACCTCGCCGGCGGCGGTATGCAGGCGCTGTCCGAGCTGCCGCACGTCGGTGGAGTCGCACTGCGGACCGACCGCGAGCGGATCCGGCGGACCGTCGAAGAGATCCGCACGATGATCGACCACCGCGAGCGTGTGTTCCGCAACCACGCGATCGACACGATGGAGGGGCTGCGCCAGGAGCACGCGGCCGGCCGGATCCCGGAGCTGCCGTCGGCGGACGTCGTACTGGTGATCGACAACTACGGTGCGATCCGGACGACGTTCGACGAGCTGGACGAGCCGATCTCGGACATCCTGCAGCGGGGTAGCAGCTACGGCATTCACGTGGTGACGTCGATGATGCGCTGGAACGACGTCCGGATGCAGAACCAGGCCATGTTCGGGACCATGCTCGAGCTGCGGCTGAACGACCCGACCGAGTCCAACATCGACCGGCGGCTGCAGGAGGTCCTGCGCAAGGCCGGTCCCGGCCGGATGCTGGTGCCGGGCGGCAAGTTGTACGGGCAGTTCGCGCTGCCGCGGGTCGACGGTGTCGCCGCCGACGAGAACCTGTCCGGCATCCTCGAGGCGCAGGCGGTCACGGTCCGCTCCACCTGGCAGGGCCCGCGGGCCCCGCAGGTCCGGATCCTGCCGCTGCAGCTGCCGCGCAACCAGGTGGGCGACGACATCCGCCAGCCGGGCGTCGTGCCGATCGGTGTGGACGAGCGAGGCCTGGCGCCGGTCTACCTGGACCTCGCCGGTCGCGACACCAACCTCGTCGTGTTCGGCGACAGTGGCTCCGGCAAGACGAACATCGTCCGGCTCATCGTTCAGCAGTTGCTCGACCAGCACACCCCGGAGCAGCTGGTGTTCGCCGTACTCGACCCGCGGCGCGGTCTGCGCGAAGTCGTCCCGCAGGCGTACGTCGGTGGTTACGCACCGACCGGCCGAGTCGCGGCCGGTCTCGCGGCCGGCGTCTCGCAGGAGCTGGCCAAGCGGATGCCGGACGACAGCGGCGCGATCCCGGAGGCCGGTCAGGGCGGCCCACGGATCGTCGTACTGGCTGACGACTACGACCTGCTGACATCGGGTGGTCAGTCGCCGATGGACCCGTTCCTGCCGTTCGTCGCGGCCGGCCGGGACATCAAGCTGCACTTCATCGTGACCCGGCGTGCCTCCGGTGCGTCGCGACAGCTGTACGAGCCGTTCCTGTCCGCGGTGATGGAGTCCGGAGCAGCCGGTCTGGTGCTGTCCGGCGACCGCGCTGAGGGGCAGCTCTTCACCGGCGCGTACCCGGGCGACTACCCGCCCGGCCGCGGATTGTTCGTACGACGAGGCGATGGACCGGAGCTGGTCCAGACGGCACTGGCCGACCCGGTCCAGGCTGCCGCCCAGAGTCCAGGCCAGAGCAGTGGAGGAACGACATGACCTATGACTTGGTGGCGCTCGTCGACGGGCGCCCGTCGAGTGACGACGTCATGGCCGGCCTCACCGCCGCGGGCAACGAGCTCGGCGTCCGCGCGGTGAGCGGCGGAGCCGTCGTCCAGCTGTGCGGCGACGACGACCTGCCGCTGGTGTCGGTCGAGCTGCCGTTGCTGATCCAGGTGCCCGGTGAGGTCGAGCGGATGCTCGGCACCACGGTCGGTGTGGTGGACACGCCGGCCTGGTGGGTGGAGATCCGGGCGACGACGCGGGACGGTGCGCGCGAAGTCGCCGAGCAGTACGCGAACACCCTGATCGACCGCCTGGGCGGCAAGGTCTGGACGTCCGAGGGAATCCGGACGTCCGAGACCGCGAGCGAGGAGACCCACTGAGATGCCGAACGACCTGATCTTCAGCCCCGGCGTCGACCTGATCACCGAGAAGGTCGCCGTCGTCATGCAGGACCGCCCGGTGATCGGGATGTCGGCCTGGCTGGGCGACGCGCTGGCCTCGGCGAAGATGGCCGGCCGCGACCTGCAGCTGGTCACCCCGAAGACCTCCGCGCTGACCTACCCGGTCCGGGCGAGCATCTTCAAGGGGGCGTATTCCAAGTGGGTCGTCACGGACGACGACGGCGAGTACTTCGACGGCCTGAACGGCGTCCGGCTGAAGTGGAACGGCGAGATGTTCCTGGCTCGCGCGGCCGCCGCCACGAAGGGTGAGCCGACCTCGGACCTGCACCCGGACTACGTGGTCAAGGACGAGATGTTCGGCCAGCTCCAGTTCACCGTGCGGGTCCGGCACCGCGCGGTCGAGAGCCTGGTGCTCGGCAAGATGACCGAGCGGCTGTTCACCGCGACGACCGGCAGCGGCCCGGCCGGCTGGTCGACGTCCGAGCCGGTCACCCAGCCGTGGAGCCCGCAGGCACTGACCGAGTACTGCCGCGACCGGGCCCCGCAGCCGACCTGGCTGGTGCTGTCCGGGCAGCCGGGCAAGGAGTTCCCGCCGTCGGTCGGCACCCTCGAGGTCCGCCGGACGATGTCGGGCGTCGACGAGACCGTGACACTCGCGGTCACCCAGCCGGGGATGGACTTCCCGGACGCGAACACGGTCGGTGAGTGGATCGACGAGATCGCCGACAACTACGAGCTGATCTCGGCGATGGTGATGGGCGCGTACGGCGAGGCCGACGGCAGCTACCGGCCGCGTTTCGTCGGTATGGCCTGCCCGATCGGTGTCGGCGCCGGCAACGAGGCGGTCCGCTCGTCCAGCGTCGCCGAGATGGTGAAGGTCCCGGGGATCAGCCGGGCGATGGCGATCGGGCCCGCCCACGCGCCCGCGATCTGGTACCCGATCGGCAACGGCCGCGAGCCGCGCGACTGGGAGTCCTACGCAGCGCTGATGAAGAAGCTGATCCCGGCCGAGGCGCTGGCAGGCAAGCAAGGGAGTTTCGGAGTATGAGCACGTACAGCCGGGTGACGGTGATCGGTCAGCGGCGGCGGATGGACGCCGTCCTGCCCGCCGATCTACCGCTCGGTGTCCTGCTGCCGGACCTGCTGCGGATGCTCGACGAGCCGCTGCAGCAGACACCGCAGCGCCGGTTCCTGACCACGGCGACCGGTGTCCTGGTGCCGCCGGAGGGCACGCTGGCCTCCGCGCAGATCATCGACGGCGCGGTGCTGCGGCTCGCGGCCGAGGGTGAGCTGCCGCCGCCCCCGACCGTGTACGACGTGACCGAGGAGGCCGTCGAGGACCTCAAACGGCGCGGTACGACGTTCAAGCCCGCGCACCGGCGTGTCCTGGCCGGGTCGGGGCTGGTCTTCTCGCTGGTCGCCGGCGCGATCTCGCTGCTCGTCGCGGCGCCGAATGCGATCGCCGCTGCCGCTCTGCTGGTGCTGGCCGCGATCTGCGCGTTCGTCGGTATCGCCCTCGGGCGGACCGGCAACAAGGTGATCGCGATCCCGCTGGTCATCGTGGCCTCGGTGCTGCTGGCGCTGGCGATCGGCTTCTGGGCGCTGGATTCCGGCGCGAGCCTCGGTCTGACCGTCACGATCGGCGCGCTGTGTCTGGCGTTCGGTCCGCTGTTCTTCTCGGCGGCCGGCCTGGTCGGTGGCGGTCTGGTGGCCGGAGCGACCTCCCTGCTGTTCGTACTGGTCTGGATGCTCGGTGTCGGGACCGGTCTGGCCGCGGACCGGGTCGGTGCGCTCGCTGCGCTGCTGGCCGTCCTGCTGCTGGGCCTGCTGCCGCGGATGGCGCTCGCACTGTCCGGCCTGTCCGGTCTGGACGACAAGCGGGCCTCCGGCCAGGAGATCATGCGCGGCGACGTGCAGAGCGCGCTCAACGCGGCTCATCTCGGTCTGGCGCTGGCGACGGTGCCGATCGCGGTGTCGTCGGCCGTGGCGGGAATCATGCTGCTCAAGGCAGGCGGCCCCTGGGCTGTCGCGCTGGCGCTGGTGCTGGCGTTCCTGCTGGCTTCGCGGTCCCGGCTGTACCCGCTGGTGCAGGAGGTCGCGGCGCTGTTCGCGGCCGCGTTCACCGTGGTTTCCGGGTGCGTTCTGATCGCCGCAGTGAACGGTCAGGGCGGTGCGTTCATCGCGCTGGGGCTGCTGGTTCTGGTCGCCCTGTTCTGTGCCTTCGGTCTCGGTTCTGCACCAGCGGAGCATGTCCGTGCGCGGCTCACGCAACTGCTCGACTATCTTGAGGTTGGCGCGATCATCGTGACGGTCCCGCTGGCGCTGGGAGTATTCGGCGTCTACTCCAACCTGCTGAACGCATTCTGACGACCGGATGGAATGACTGAATCCAACTGGCAGGGTGACATGCTGCGCCGGATGTCGGCGGAGCAGTCACCAGCCGAAGAGCCGTCCACCACCGACGCCCCGCCCCCGGCCGACCAGCCGGTAGCCGAGGCGCCGCCCGCTCCGCCTGCGCCCGAAGCTGCCCCCGGGCGTGGGCAGCAGCCGTACCAGCAGCAGCCGCCTCCGCCTGCGCAGCAGTACCCGCAGCAGGGGCCGCCGCCGCAGTACCAGCAGCCGCCGTACCAGCAGGGTTACGAGCAGCAGGGGTACGAGCAGTACCCGCCGCAGCAGTATCCGCAGCAGCCGCCGTACCAGCCGCCGCCGCAGCAGCAATACCCGCCTGCGCCGCAGCAGCAGTACCCACCGCAGCAGGGCTACCCGCCGCAGCCTCCGCCACCGCAGTACCAGCAGCCGCCGTCGTACGGGCAGGCACCGCCGGTGGAGCCGCCGCCGTACGCAGTACCCCAGTACCCGCCGGCGGAGCAGTACCCGCAGCAGCCGCCGTACCAGCCTGCACCGAATCAGCAGCAGTACCCACCGCAGCAGTACCAGGAGCAGCAGTACCAGCAGCCCTATGCGGACCCGCAGTACCAGCAGCAGCCCCCGCCGTACCACCAGCAGCACCCGGGGCAGGCGCCGTACCAGCAGGGCCCGCCGCCGGTGCCGAACACCGGGTGGGGCCCGCCACCGACGCCACAGTCCGACCAGCTCGGTACGCCGATGGCCGAAGGCGACTCGGTGTTCCGGCGCTTCCGCCGGTTCGCCTCCGAGGCTGCCTACCTGGTCGGTGCCTCCGGTCGGATCCAGCGCGACGTCGACAACATCGCGATGATCCGCCGCCCGATCGCGATCATGCGCCGGGTCGGAGTCCTCAGCCCGGTCACGAACGCCGGTACTTCGACAGTGAGCGCCCTGCTCGCGATGATGCTCGCAACACAGCGGTCGGACCGGGTCGTCGCCATCGACGCGGATCCCGGCGGCGCCGAGCTGTCCCGCCGCCTCGAGCTCACCGTGGGCGCGGGCCCGATCGAACGCGTCAGCCTGGTCCGCAGCGACGGCAGCGCCGACGCGGTCCGCAGATCACTGGCCGAGGCGCAGAGCCAGGGCGCGCGTGATGTCGGGCTCGCCGTCGTCGACTGCCCAGGCAGCATGTACGACGAGATCAGCATGGAGATGGCCTCGTCGGCGCACTGCGTCGTGCTGGTCGTCCCGTCGGTGCAGCATGTGGCGAACTACTGCCTGCAGCAGCTCGACCAGCTCACGCCCGACGGTCAGAATGTCCTCCTGACCCGTGGCGTCGTGGTGATCACGATGGTGCAGCCTGCTCCGGCGAGCTCGGTCGACTGGCTGCTGGAGGCGTTCCGGCAGCGCGGGCTCGAGCCGCTGGTGCTGCCGAACGACGCCCACATCGCACAAGCGTGGCCGCTGCATGCGGAACAGCTTCAGGACGAGACCCGCCGGTCCGTGCTGGATCTGTCCGCCCGAGTGGTCCAGACAGTCACCGGCGCGGCGGGCTGAGACGGAAAAGTCTCAAATTGCGGTTCAATCGGGCAGTGGATTGAACCGTTCGGGCCGCGGGGCCGTTTGTCAGAGCGTTCAACTATTTTGCCGGCAAGCTCCTGGAGGTCCAGATTCATGAGCGATGACACGATGGCACCACCCACCTCGGCACCCGACGCCGCACCCGACGGCCTGATGCGCGACCGGAGATCGGTGCTCCGCTGTGCGGCGATCGCCGCGATGGTGGGTGCCAGCGCCCCGATCCTCGCCGCCTGTGGTGGCGGCGAAACCACCGGTACTCCGACGACCAGCACCGGCGTGACGAGCGGCCCGACCAGTGCCCCGACCACGGGCGGCAGCACCGGTCCGACCTCGGCCGCTCCGGGCGGTAAGGTGCTCGGCCCGGTTTCCGACGTACCGGTCGGTGGCGGGAAGGTGTTCGCCGACGCCAAGGTCGTCGTCACGCAGCCGACCGCCGGCCAGTTCAAGGGGTTCTCTGCGGTCTGCACGCACCAGGGCAACCCGATCGGCTCGGTGGAGGAGGGGCAGATCATCTGCCCGTTCCACAACAGCCACTTCAGCATCACCGACGGCGCACCGGTCAGCGGACCGGCACAAACTCCGCTTCCTGCGGTCAACGTCGCCGTCAGCGGGACGAACGTCGTACAGACTGCCTGACCCCCCGTACGTCGAAAGGCCCGGCCAGATCCGGCCGGGCCTTTCGGGGGAAGGGGGTTACTGCTGGGCCGGATCCGCCTTGCCGGCGAACAGCAGCTTGTTCGGCGAACCGGTGCCGGGGTCGCCGACCTTGTCCGGTGTGGCCGCCCCGACCAGTGCGGTCGCGACATCAGCCGGCTTGGCGTCCGGGTGGTCCGCCAGGTAGAGCGCGATCGCTCCCGCGACATGCGGCGTGGCCATCGACGTACCGCTCATCTTCGCGGTCGAGTCCGGCCCGGTGATCCCGACCGACATCACGTCGACGCCCGGTCCGAAGAGGTCCACGCACTTGCCCCAGTTCGAGAACGACGCCTTCTGGTCCTGGTCGTCGGTGGCGCCGACCGTGATCGCGGACGCCTCCCGCGACGGGGAGCCCGTGCAGGCATCCGAGCTTTCGTTGCCAGCGGCAACCGCATAGGTGATTCCGGCACCGATCGACGCCTTCACTGCGGCGTCGAGCGCGTCGTCGGCCGGGCCGCCGAGGCTCATGTTCGCCACCGCCGGCTGCTTGGCGTTCTTGGTCACCCACTCGATCCCGGCCACCACGGTCTCGGTCGTACCCGAGCCCTTGCAGTCGAGCACCCGGACCCCGAAGACCTTCGCGCTCTTCGCGAGACCGAACGTCGTACCGGCGATGGTGCCGGCGACGTGGCTGCCGTGACCCATGCAGTCGACGCCGTTCTGGCCGTCGCCGACGGTGTCGGTGCCGACCGACGCGCGGTCACCGAAGTCCTTGTGCGCCGCGTAGATGCCGGTGTCGATCACGTACACGTTGACCTTGTCCGCGGGGGACGACGGCGTGTACTTCTTGTCGAGCGGCAGGTCCCGCTGGTCGACCCGGTCCAGGCCCCACGGCGGGTCGTCCTGGTTCACCGTGAACTTCTGGTTCTGCTGCACGAACGCGACCCGCGAGTCACCGGCGACCTTCTTCGCCTGCTCCTCGGTCATGTTCGCCGAGAAGCCCTTGATCGACGCGTCGTACTGGTCCCGGACCTTGACGTCGTACTTGGTCGACAGGCTCTGGTTCGTCGCGCGGGTCTCACCCTGGCTGCGCTGGCCGGCGAGCACCACGATGTAGCTGCCCGGTACGGCGGTCGGGCTGCCGGCACCGCGGATCGCAACACCGGTCTGCTCCGGCTGCGCCGCCGTACTGGTCGCGGCGATACCGGTCACGGCGAGCCCTGCGGCGGCGAGCGCCCCTAGTGCGACGCGTGGTCTGATGAAGACGCGTGATCTGAAGAAGGACATGGGCGGAAACTCCCTCGAGTCGACGCAAGGCCTGGTTGCCTCACGCAAAGGACCTGCGCATCTACCCTCTGTCACACGCTACGGACCGCGCTCATCCCAGTCAGGGGTCAACTCCGCCTTATGACCCAACCCGCAACACGACCGCCGTCCAACCGCAAGGTCAGAACCGTCCCCACCGGATCGGCCGTTCCGTCCCGCCGTACCGATGGATGGTGTAGCCGTGTGAGCGTGCCCAGCGCTCGGCACCGCGCTCCAGCGCCTTCGATCCGCAGTTGAGGTAGTCCTCGGCGAGCTGCCGATCGCCCCAGAGCCGGAGCAGTTCGAGCAGTGGCTCCTCGGAGCTCGCGCGTCCGAGCTTGACCGCCAGTACGACGATCAGCCGGCGCAGGTTCGGATTGTCGACCGCGGTCCGGGTCAGCGCGGGTTGATAGAACCGCTGATGGGCTCGGCGTAACTGGTTGTAGCTCTCGCGTGCTGCCGGACCGTCGTAGGCCCAGGATCCCTGCGGGTTGAGTTTGCGGGCCGTGTTCAGCAGCATGCGTTCGTACGATCCGAGCTTCGCCATGTCGGCCGGGGTGAACCCGAGTTTGTTGATCAGAGTCTCGTCGGCGCCCCGCGCGATCAGCCTGCGCACCGCCTCGTCGCGCTGGTGGTACAGCGCGAGGTGCAGAGCGGTGTTGCCCTCGGAGTCGCGGAGGTCGAGTGCGTAACCGGACTCGACGAACTCGTCGAAGCGGGTGCTGTCGTGATCGTCGATCGCCGCGCTGAAGAAGGCGGCTCGATCCCGGAATGCCCCTTCGCCCCGCTGCGACCGCACCACGACGACGATGATCAGCAGGCTGATGCCCAGGCCCGCGAGAGTGACGATCCAATCGGCGTGCATCCCACCATGGTCGGCGGCCTGGCACGCGTGCGCAGGTGTTGGCAGGTTGCGGTCAGAGGCGGCTCTCGCGGTTGGCGTACCTGCGGGCGGCGAAGTCGTAGGACTCGTTGATCAGAGCGCGGAGCGGGGCGAGGCTCGTGGGGGAGATGATCGCGACCCAGTGCTGGGAGGCGTAGAAGGGGTGTGGCATCAGGGTGTCGCGGGCGGCGTAGTCGTGGCCGGAGTCGAGCACCCAGTCGGCGTCGCGCTCGGTCGGCGGTGCACCGAACAGAGTCGTGTACGTCGCCTTGGTCAGGCCGAGGTTGAGTCGCCAGGCACCGGGTTCGTCGAGCCGGGAGACCCGCTCGTAGTGGTCGCCGGTGACGATGGTGGCGAAGGGTTGCTGCCGCTCCGGTGGGAGGTCGGCGGCCGGGTCGTACAGGTAGAACAGGTCGTCCTGGGCGTCGAGGACCCGGACGCCCGGTTGTCGGCGGATCAGTCGATCCAGTTCGTCAGCAGTCATGCCTTCAAGTCTGTCATTGAAGTAGCAATGGAGACTTCGGCAGAATTCAGGTTTTGTCGGCGGGCCGAACTAGGGTTGTCGGGTGGCTGATCCATCGTCCTACCGACCCGCTCCCGGGTCGATTCCCGACTCGCCCGGTGTCTACCGCTTCAGTGACTCCGCCGGGCGGGTGATCTACGTCGGCAAGGCGAAGAACCTGCGGGCGAGGCTGTCGTC
The DNA here is from genome assembly GCF_004348455.1 of Kribbella albertanoniae. GTDB lineage: Bacteria > Actinomycetota > Actinomycetes > Propionibacteriales > Kribbellaceae > Kribbella > Kribbella albertanoniae. The sequence continues at coordinate 22,190 of NZ_SMKA01000019.1, read as the reverse complement.
GTACTTCCAGGACCTGGTCAACCTGCACCCGCGCACGCAGGCGATGGTGACGACCGCGGCGAAGGTCGAGTGGACCGTCGTCGGCACCGAGGTCGAGTCGCTGCAGCTGGAGTACTCCTGGATCAAGGAGTACGACCCGCGCTTCAACGTGAAGTACCGCGACGACAAGTCCTACCCGTGGCTCGCGATCACCCTCGACGAGGAGTACCCGCGAGTGATGGTCGGCCGCGGCCAGAAGAAGAAGGGCGTGCGGTACTTCGGCCCTTACAGTCACGCCTGGGCGATCCGGGAGACGGTCGACCTGCTGCTCCGGGTCTTCCCGATGCGTTCGTGCAGCAAGGGCGTGTTCAACCGGCACCGCCAGATGGGCCGGCCCTGCCTGCTCGGCTACATCGGCAAGTGCGCGGCGCCCTGCACCGGTCAGGTGTCCCAGGAGGAGCACCGCAAGATCGTCGACGACTTCTCCGCGTTCCTCTCCGGCCAGACCGCGACGTACGTGCGGCGGCTGCAGCAGGAGATGAAGGCCGCGGCTGCGGAGCTGGAGTATGAGCGCGCGGCGAAGATCCGCGACGACCTCGCCGCCCTCGAGAAGGCTCTCGCCAAGAACGCGGTCGTTCTCGGCGACGGCACCGACACCGACGTGATCGCGCTCAGCGAGGACCCGCTCGAGGTCGCCGTCCAGATCTTCTACGTCCGCGGCGGCCGGATTCGCGGTGAGCGCGGCTGGATCGCCGACAAGGCCGACGGTACGGCGACCACCGGCGACCTGGTCTCGCAGTTCATCCAGCAGACGTACGCCGGCGATTCGGGTGACGCGATTCCGCGCGAGATCCTGGTGCCGGTCATCCCGGACGATGTCGAGGCGCTGACCGAGTGGCTCGAGCGGACCCGTGGGACCCGAGTGGCGATCCGGGTTCCGCAGCGCGGTGACAAGAAGGCGCTGATGGAGACCGTCGAGCGCAACGCGCTGCAGACGCTCACCATGCACAAGACCAAGCGGGCCAGCGATCTGACCACTCGCAACCAGGCGCTGGAGGAGATCCAGGCCGGTCTCGACCTGCCGGAGGCGCCGCTGCGGATGGAGTGCTACGACGTCTCGAACCTGCAAGGCACCGAGGTGGTCGCCTCGATGGTGGTCTTCGAGGACGGCCTGCCCCGCAAGAGCGAGTACCGGCGGTTCGTGATCAAGGAGGTCGAGGGGCAGAACGATGTCGCCTCGATCGCCGAGGTGCTGACCCGGCGGTTCAAGCGGATGATCGAGGACCGCAAGGACATTCCGCCGGGGGAGGACCCGACGGCGTACCTGGTGGATCCGGAGACCGGGCGGGCGAAGAAGTTCGCCTACACCCCGGGGCTGGTCGTGGTCGACGGCGGTCCGCCGCAGGTCGCGGCCGCCCGGCAGGCGCTCGACGAGCTGGGGCTCGGCGACATCCCGATCTGCGGTCTGGCCAAGCGGCTGGAGGAGGTCTGGATCCCGGACGAGGAGGACCCGGTGATCTTCTCCCGGACCTCCGAGGGCCTGTATCTGCTGCAGCGGCTGCGCGACGAGGCGCACCGGTTCGCCATCACGCACCACCGCAACCGGCGCTCCAAGACCATGGTCGAGAGCGTCCTGGACGACGTACCGGGGCTGGGGGAGGTCCGGCGTAAGACACTGCTGCGGCATTTCGGTTCGCTGAAGAAGTTGCGGCAGGCCACGATCGACGAGGTCGCCGAGCTGCCCGGATTCGGGCGCCGGACGGCGGAGTCCGTCGTACTCGCGGTGAACGCTGCCGCAACGACGGCCGAATCCGGCCGGGCGCCGTCGGTGAACACGGCCACAGGCGAGATACTGGAGGAAGACGTCCCGGTGGCCGGGACGGTCAACGGGGATCCAGGGAGAACAGAGAACTGATGGACGACACGAGCGGCAACCTGATCATCGTGACCGGGATGTCCGGGGCGGGGCGGAGTTCGGTTGCGGACGTGCTGGAGGACCTCGGCTGGTTCGTGGTCGACAACCTGCCGCCGATGTTCCTGACCACGATGGTCGAGCAGACCATCGGGACCGGGACGCAGCCGCGGCTCGCGGTCGTGGTCGACGTCCGGACCGGAATGTTCTTCGACGAGCTGAGCTCCGCGCTGCACGACCTGCGGGTGAAGGGCTACCGGCCGCTGACCCTGTTCCTGGAGGCCTCGGACGACGTCATCGTGCGCCGGCAGGAGGGCGTCCGCCGCCCGCACCCGCTGCAGGGTGAGGGCCGGCTGCTGACCGGGATCCAGCGCGAGCGCGAGCTGCTCGGCGACATCCGGGCTGGCGCCGACCTGGTCATCGACACCTCGAACATGAACGTCCACCAGCTCGCCGCGAAGATCGTGAACGCCTTCGGTGACGAGGAGAACGCCGAGCTCCGGGCCACCGTGGTCTCGTTCGGTTTCAAGTACGGCATCCCGGTGGACGCCGACGTGGTCGCCGACATGCGCTTCATCCCGAACCCGTACTGGCAGCCCGACCTGCGCCCGATGACCGGGCAGGACAAGCCTGTGTCAGACTTCGTGCTCGGCCATCCGCTGGCCCAGCAGTTCCTGCAGAACTACGTGGACGTGCTGGACACTTTGCGGACCGGCTACCTGAACGAGGGCAAGCGCTTCGTCACCGTCGCGATCGGCTGCACCGGGGGTAAGCACCGCAGCGTCGCGATGTCCGAGGAGATCGCCCGCAGACTGCGCGAGAAGGGTTCACCGACCTTGGTCGTCCACAGAGATCTCGGACGCGAGTGACACAGACCCCTTGGGAGAGCCCTGCCCGCGGAGAGCGCGGGCGGGAGGGTTCTGGAGTGTTCTCTGGGGGGCGACCCCCAGGCCCCCGAAGGCCCCGGATCGTTGCACTAGGCGGAGGGCATGGCCTGGCGGCCTCGCTGTCCGCTCTCAGGCACGTCACCGATCAGCTCACCGCTATCGTCACCGTCGCCGACAACGGCGGCTCGTCCGGCCGGTTGCGCAAGGAGCTGGGGGTGCTGCCGCCGGGTGACCTGCGGATGGCGCTGGCCGCGCTGTGCCGCGACGATGAGTGGGGCCGCACGTGGGCCGACGTCCTGCAGCATCGCTTCCGCAGCAACGGCGACCTGCACGACCACGCGGTCGGCAACCTGCTGATCGTCGCCCTGTGGGAGCTGCTCGGTGAGGCCGTCGACGGCCTCGACTGGGTCGGCCGCCTGCTCGGCGCCCAAGGCCGCGTGCTGCCGATGTCCGCCGTACCGCTGGACATCACCGCCCGCGTGATCGGCCTCGATCCGGAGCATCCGGAGGCGATGACCGAGATCCGTGGCCAGGCCGAGGTCGCGACCACCAACGGCCACGTCGTCGACGTCGCTCTCGACCCGGCTGACCCGCCGGCCTGTCCCGAGGCTCTGGTGGCCGTCGCGGAGGCCGACTGGGTCGTGGTCGGCCCGGGCTCGTGGTTCACCTCGGTCATCCCGAACCTACTCGTCCCCGCGCTGTGCCGCGGTCTCGAGCAGACCAGCGCCCGCCGCCTGCTCACCCTCAACCTGGGCGAGCAAAAAGGCGAGACCGATGGCTTCTCACCCGAGACCCACCTCGAGGTCCTCGCCGCGCACGCACCCGACCTACGCATCGACGTGGTGCTGGCCGACGAAGGCCACGTCCCCGACCCCGACTCCCTCCGCCGTACGGCGGAATCCCTCGGGGCCGACCTGGTCATCGCCGACATCGCCGACGACGACCAGCACCTCCACCACGCCCCCGACAAACTCACAAAGGTCTACCGAGAGCTCCTCGTCTAGCTGGCGTCGACGCTGATCTTCTGGTCGTAGATCAGCTTGGCGTCGGCGTCGAAACCGCGCACCCGCACCTTCTTGAAGTTTTCACTGCCACCGGTGGTGCCCCACAGGTAGTAGCCGTTCGAGATCGCTGCGCGCACCGGTCCGGTTGGCAGGTCCACGATGATCTGGGCGACACCCTCCGGAACCATGGCCCACATGGAGAACTCGTCCTTCGCCGGGTCGCCGAACGTGCCGTCGGTCTGCACTCCGCTGCGCGTGTAGTCGTAGGCACCCTGCTCCGCGCGGTAGCACCAGGCGAGCACGTTCTGACCGGGGGAGACCAGCAGTGCGGTGAACCGCTTGTCGCTGCCGACCTTCAGCGCGACCTGCCAATCCGGGCTGATCCGGCCGGCGTCGTACGGCCGCTCGTCCCCGGCACCTTTACCGCCGTCGATGAAGGAGTCGTCCGGCTTCTTGCACTCCGCGCGGACCTGCTCGTCACTCAACGGGCTGAACGGTACGACGGCCAGCGGCTTCCCGTTCTCCGGGTCCTTCGTCAGCACGACCTTGGGCTCGATCTGCGGCTGGGTCTTGATCTTCACGTCGGCCGGGATCGGCGTCGGTTTCGGCGGCTCCACCTTCACGTACTTCCAGTCGTAGATCCGCTTGCCGTTCGCGTCGTATCCCCGGATCCGCTGGACAGTGGGTTCGTAGTTGTCCCACGCCTTCGAGTTCGGATCGATCTTGCGCATCTCCTCCCACTCGGGGAAGCCGAGCGTGAAGTAGCCCTCGGGCCCGACCAGCGCCTGCCGCGGAGCAGACTCACCGGCGAGGCTGACCAGCACGTGGGCGACACCGGCGGCCGGAACCTGGAGGCCCGCCTCGACGACCAGCGGACGGCGCTCCGGGGCGCCCTCCATCGCCTTCGGGAACGGGAGGATGCTCGTGCTGATCCGGCCGCTGCGTCCTTCCCCGCGCTCATCCTTCTGCGAGCACAAGCTGACGATGGACCGGTCGGGTGCGAGGAACAGCGCCTCGAGACGCTTCTGGTCGCCGCTCTTGACCAGCACCCGCCATTCGGCGTTGATCGGGCCGGCCTGGTCGTAGGCGTTCGACCCGCGTTCCTTGTTGGACTGCACGTACTCGCTGTCGGACCATCGGCAGCGCTTCAGTACGGCGGCATCGGACAGCGGGCTGGCGGGCGGCGGAAGCGTGGCCTGGATGCCGGTCTCGTTGTCGGTGATCCGGCCGGTCTTCGGGTCGACCGTGATGGTCTCGCTCTTCGGCGTCTTGGCCGGTGCCTCGCCCTGCTGCAGGGTGCCCTGCCAGACGGTGAGACCACCGACGATGGCGAGCGTGGTCAGGACCGAGGTCGAGGCGATTGCGATCCGGCTGCGGCGGACCGAGCGGCGGCCCCGGGTGAGGATGTCGTCGATGTCGGTGTGCAGTGGCTGGTCGGTGTCGTCGGCCGCTGCGGCCAGCATTCGTTCGATGTCGTTGCTCACGAGGCGCTCCTTTCGGTGTGGCCGAGTAGTTCGCGGAGCCGGTCGAGTCCGCGGGAGGTCTGGCTCTTCACGCCGCCCTGGCTGAGGCCGAGGATCTCGGCGGTCTCCTCGACGCTCAGGTCGTTGTAGTAGCGCAGGACGACACAGGCACGCTGGCCGGGCGCCAGTTGGGCGAGGGCCTTGATCACGAGCAGCCGGTTGTCGACCGGCCCGCCGATGTCGGGCACCACCAGGGCGGCCTCGTCGGTCTCGTCAGGCCGTTCGCGCCGCCAGGGCTTGCGGGACTGGTCCAGTACCGACGTGACCACGGCCCGGTGCGCGTAACTCTTCACGCCTTCCCGCCGTTCGATCCGGTTCCACCGGCGGTACACCTTCACCAGGGCGTCCTGGGCCGCGTCCTCCGCACGATGCCAGTCACCACACATCAAGTACGCCGTACGGCGCAGTGGGCGGATCATCGTCGCGGCGAATTCGGTGAACTCGGCGTCGTCTCGTGCTCTCATGCCCCTCCTCTCGTGCTGTCGCGGAAGGAACGCAGCCGACCGGGTGTTGGGTTGCAGTGAATCCGTAACGCGGTTCACCCGGGTGCAGTTGGACCTTCTGCCCCGGGGTTCTCCAGGAGGGTCTTTGACAACGGTGGGAGGATGCCTTCTATGGCGATGACAGCACAGGTGAAGTCCGAGTTGACCAGCATCCAGGTCACGAAACCCTGTTGCCGCAAGGCCGAGGTGTCGTCCGTGCTGCGCTTCGCGGGCGGGCTGCACCTGGTCTCCGGCCGGATCGTCGTCGAGGCCGAGCTGGACAGCGGCGCCGCCGCCCGCCGGCTGCGTAAGGACATCGCGGAGATCTTCGGGCACCCGTCGGACGTCGTGGTGATCTCCCCGTCCGGAATCCGGAAGCAGACCAAGTACGTCGTTCGCGTCGTCCGCGACGGTGATGCGCTGGCCCGTCAGACCGGGCTGGTCGACAACCGCGGCCGTCCGGTCCGCGGCCTGCCGCCGGCTGTGGTGTCGGGTGCTTCCTGTGACGCGGTGGCGGCCTGGCGCGGTGCGTTCCTCGCGCACGGTTCGCTGACCGAGCCCGGCCGCTCGTCCTCGCTCGAGGTGACCTGCCCGGGCCCGGAGGCTGCGCTGGCGCTGGTGGGTGCGGCCCGCCGGCTGGGGATCGGTTCCAAGGCGCGCGAGGTGCGCAACGTCGACCGCGTGGTGATCCGCGACGGTGACGCGATCGGTGCGCTGCTGACCCGGTTGGGCGCACACGAGTCTGTGCTGGCCTGGGAGGAGCGGCGGATGCGTCGCGAGGTCCGCGCCACGGCGAATCGGCTGGCCAACTTCGACGACGCGAACCTGCGCCGTTCCGCCCGCGCCGCGGTGGCCGCGGGTGCGCGCGTCGAGCGGGCGCTCGAGATCCTGGGCGACGACGTACCGGATCATCTGCAGGTGGCGGGCAAGCTGCGGCTGGAGCACAAGCAGGCCAGCCTCGAGGAGCTCGGGCAGCTGCACGAGCCGGCGCTGACCAAGGACGCGGTGGCCGGCCGGATCCGCCGGCTGCTGGCGATGGCCGACAAGCGCGCGAGCGACCTCAACATCCCGAACACCGAGGCCAACCTCACGCCGGAGATGCTCGACCCGGCCTGATCCGGACGCGAGCTCACCAGCGGCACAACTGGTATTCACCGAAAGGCCCCGGAGAGTTTCCGGGGCCTTTCGCTGTGTGGTGGTCTGGACCACGACCTACCCGCTGGTCACGGTGGTCTGCTGTGGATAGCACCAGTTGGCCGAGTGGGCGGTTGGGCTAATGTTCGGTGTGAAGAGCAGTGCTGGAACGCTAGTTCGAGGAGACGTAGTCCCGTGACCGTACGCGTAGGTATCAACGGCTTCGGCCGGATCGGCCGCAACTTCTTCCGCGCCGTGCAGGCGTCCGGTGCCGACATCGAGGTCGTCGCCGTCAACGACTTGACCGACAACCAGACCCTCGCTCACCTGCTCAAGTACGACTCGATCCTGGGCCGTTTCCCCGGTGACGTGTCCGCGACCGACACCGACATCACCGTCGGCGACCACAGCTTCAAGGCGTTCGCCGAGCGCGACCCGGCGAACCTGAAGTGGTCCGACGTCGGCGCCGACGTGGTGATCGAGTCGACGGGTTTCTTCACCGACGCCACCAAGGCCAAGACGCACGCCGACAACGGCGCCAAGAAGGTCATCATCTCCGCCCCGGCGAAGAACGAGGACCTGACGATCGTGATGGGCGTCAACCACGAGCTGTACGACGCCGAGAAGCACACCGTCATCTCGAACGCGTCCTGCACCACGAACTGCCTGGCCCCGATGGCCAAGGCCATCCACGACGAGTTCGTCATCCAGCAGGGCCTGATGACCACGGTGCACGCCTACACCCAGGACCAGAACCTGCAGGACGGCCCGCACTCCGACCTGCGTCGCGCCCGCGCCGCGGCGATCAACGTCGTCCCGACCTCGACCGGTGCCGCCAAGGCGATCGGCCTGGTCATGCCGGAGCTCAAGGGCAAGCTGGACGGCTACGCGCTGCGTGTCCCGATCCCGACCGGCTCGGCCACCGACCTGACCGTCAACGTCGGCCGCGAGACCACCGCCGAAGAGGTCAACGCCGCCGTCAAGGCTGCCGCCGAGGGTGCGCTCAAGGGCTACCTGCGGTACACCGAGGACCCGATCGTGTCGAGCGACATCGTCACCGACCCGGCCTCCTGCATCTTCGACGCCGGCCTGACCAAGGTCCTGGGCAACCAGGTCAAGGTCGTCGGCTGGTACGACAACGAGTGGGGCTACTCCAACCGCCTGGTCGACCTCGTCACCTACGTCGGCAAGTCCCTCTGACGTTCATCTCTTCAGCATGCGCTCGAGGGTGACCCTGGTGTCCTCCTTCGGGCGCATGCCTGTTTCGTAGACAGGAACTGTGAACCGTGAAGAAGATTGACGACCTCGGCGACCTGGCCGGCCAGCGGGTGCTCGTCCGCTCCGACCTGAACGTGCCGATCAAGAACGACGTGATCGGCGACGACGGCCGGATCCGTGCCTCGCTGCCGACACTGGTGAAGCTGTCCAAGGCCGGCGCCAAGGTGATCGTGACCGCGCACCTCGGCCGCCCCAAGGGCACCGCGAACCCGGAGTTCACGCTGGCCCCGGTGGCCAAGCGGCTCGGTGAGTTGCTGCAGCCCGAGGGCATCACCGTGCACTTCGCCTCCGATGTGACCGGCGATTCCGCGCAGTCCGCCGTACAGGAGCTGGACGAGGGTGAGGTCCTGCTGCTGGAGAACGTGCGCTACGACCCGCGCGAGGAGAGCAAGGACGAGGCGCAGCGCGACCAGTTGGCCGACGAGCTCGCGGCCCTGGCTGATGTCTTCGTCAGCGACGGCTTCGGTGTCGTCCACCGCAAGCAGGCCAGCGTGTACGACGTCGCCCGCAAGCTGCCGCACGCGGCCGGTGGCCTCGTGCTGGCGGAGGTCGACGTACTGAAGAAGCTGACCGAGGAGCCGGCTCGCCCGTACGTCGTCGTCCTGGGCGGCGCCAAGGTGTCGGACAAGCTCGCCGTGATCGACAACCTGCTGGCGAAGGCCGACAAGCTGCTGATCGGTGGCGGCATGGTCTTCACCTTCCTGAAGGCGCAGGGCCACGAGGTCGGCAAGAGCCTGCTCGAAGAGGACCAGCTCGACATCGTCCGCGGCTACCTGAAGGAGGCCGGCGACAAGATCGTGCTGCCGACCGACATCGTGGTCGCGCCCAAGTTCGAGGCCGACTCACCGGCCACCGTCGTGGCGGCCGACGCGATCCCGGCCGACCAGCTCGGCCTGGACATCGGCCCGGACTCGGCCAAGGCGTTCGCCGCCGAGGTCGCCGCCGCGAAGACGGTCTTCTGGAACGGCCCGATGGGCGTCTTCGAGATGGCGGCGTTCGCGGGTGGAACCAAGGCTGTCGCGCAGGCGTTGACCGAGGTGACTGGCCTGAGTGTCGTCGGTGGCGGTGACTCCGCGGCCGCCGTCCGGCAGCTAGGCTTCGCCGACGATGCGTTCGGCCACATCTCCACCGGTGGTGGCGCATCCCTCGAGTACCTGGAGGGCAAGGAGCTCCCGGGACTCGCCGTACTGGAAGAGGACTGACCTGATGGCAGAAGCTGCCCGTACGCCCTTGATGGCGGGCAACTGGAAGATGAACCTCAACCACGTTGAGGCCGTCCACCTGTTGCAGAAGCTGTCGTGGACGCTGCAGGACAAGAAGCACGACTTCGAGCGTGTCGAGGTGGCGGTGCTGCCGCCGTTCACCGATATCCGCAGCGTCCAGACGCTGGTCGACGGTGACCGGATGAAGATCAAGTACGGCGCTCAGGACGTGTCGACCAAGGACGCCGGCGCGTTCACCGGTGAGATCTCGGCGGCGATGCTGAGCAAGCTCGGCTGCACCTACGTGCTGACCGGGCACTCGGAGCGCCGGCAGTACCACGGTGAGGACGACGCGCTGGTCAACGCCAAGACCGCCAAGGCACTCGAGGCGGGCCTGGTCCCCATCATGTGCGTCGGTGAGGGTCTGGAGATCCGCAAGGAGAACGGCCAGGTCGAGCACGTCCTGGCCCAGGTCGACGCGGGACTGGCCGGGCTGAAGCAGGACGACGTCCGCAAGGTCGTCATCGCCTACGAGCCGGTCTGGGCGATCGGGACCGGCGAGGTCGCGACCCCGGAGGACGCCCAGGAGGTCAACTCGGCGATCCGCGCGCGGATCGAGGAGACGATTTCACCCTCGGTGGCCGACTCGGTACGGATTCTTTACGGCGGATCGGTGAAGATGGCCAGTGCAGGTGGCATCATGGCCCAACCGGATGTCGACGGCTGTCTCGTCGGGGGTGCGAGCCTCCAGGTGGACGAGTTCGCCGGCATCTGCCGTTACCTGGACCTTCAGTTAGGCTACTCCTCGTGATCCTCGCTTTCTCTATCGTCGTGCTCATCTGCAGCCTCATCCTCACGCTGCTCGTGCTGCTGCACAAAGGCCGTGGTGGTGGCCTGTCCGACCTGTTCGGTGGTGGAGTGTCGTCCAGCCTGGGCGGTTCCTCGGTCGCCGAGCGGAACCTGGACCGCATCACGATCGGTGTCGGCCTGATCTGGTTCGCCTCCATCGTCGCGCTCGGCCTGCTCTACAAAATCGGCTGAGGGAGGTAGGGTCCCGTGGCTGGTGGTGGTAGTGCTATTCGTGGCAGCCGGGTCGGTGCCGGCCCGATGGGCGAAGCGGAGCGCGGCGACACCGCGCCCCGTCAGCGGGTCGTCTTCTTCTGTGCCAACGGGCACGAGACGGCGACCGTCTTCGCGGTCGAGGCAGCTGTCCCGGAGGCGTGGGACTGTCCGCGGTGCGGTCTGCCGACCAGTACCGATGTGAACAACCCCCCGCCGCCGACGAAGATCGAGCCCTACAAGACCCACCTCGCCTACGTGAAGGAGCGGCGCTCCGCCACGGAGGCAGCCGAGATCCTCGAAGAGGCCCTGGAGAAGCTCCGCGCGCGGCGAGCCCGCGGCGAAGTCATCTTCTGACCGAACGCAGTACAACCCGGATCGACCCCTGTGGCCGGTCCGGGTTGTTGCGTTGTGCGCTTGAGTTCTGACTCCTAGTAGGGTCTTCCCATGAAGCCCTCGATCGCCCCTGTGCGCTGGACTCCGCCCCCGGCCGACGCCACTCGCGCTCCGTTGACCATCGAGGTTGCGACGGTCGCCGTACCGGGTCATGGGCCTGAGGACACGTTGATCGACGAGGACGGAAGCGTCCTGACCGGCTTGCTGGACGGCCGCATTCTGCGGGTCAGCGCCGACGGTACGGCGATCAGCGTGCTCGGGGACACCGGCGGACGGCCGCTCGGGCTGGAGTGGCTTCCGGACGGGAAGGTGCTGGTCTGCGACGCCAACCGCGGCCTGCTCACACTCGACAAGGACGGCCGCGTCACGACCCTGCTGGCCGAGATCGACGGCCGCCCGATGCGCTTCTGCAACAACGCCGCCGTCGCCCCCGACGGCACCATCTACTTCACCGACTCGTCCACCCGGTTCGGCTTCGAGAACTGGAAGGCCGACCTGCTCGAGCACTCCGCCACCGGCAGCGTCTACCGCCTGACACCGGACGGCACCGTCACGCGCCTGGCGGGCAACCGCGCCTTCCCCAACGGCGTTGCCCTCAGCGCCGACCACCAAACCCTCTACTGGGCCGAAACCGCGACGTACGCCGTCTACCAGTTGGACGTCAGTACGCCGGACGCGGAGCCCGCCGTACTGGCCCGTGTCCCCGGCCTGCCCGACAACATCTCCCGCGGCTCCGACGGCCTCATCTGGGTCACCATCGGCTCACCCCGCAACCCCATGCTCGACCTCCTGCTGCCGAAGGCCCCCATCCTCCGCAAAATCGTCTGGGCCCTCCCCGACGCCCTCCAGCCCCAACCCGCCGACATCATCGAGATCCAGGCCTACCACGAGTCCGGCACCCTCATCCACGACCTCCGCGGCACCCACCCCGACTTCCACATGCCCACCGGCGTCCGCGAGCGCGACGGCAATGTCTGGCTAGCCAGCATCGGCACCACCACGATCGCCACCTTCCCAACGCCGCCGCGTTAGTACGACTCGAGGAGCTCCGCCGGGTCGAAACTCATCGGGAACGGCTCGGCGGTCTGGAAGAGCTCTCCCGAGCGCGCGCGTGCGTGTGTGGTGTACCGACCGTCGTCCCCGAGGCGCAAAAGCTCGACCTCGACGTCATCCGCCCGGATCTCGACGTGGAGGTAGTACGGAATACCCAGACCCGCGCAGACCGCGGGCTTGTCGATCCGATCCCGGTGATAGGAGGAAGGCGAGATGATCTCGATCGGGCACAGAACCTGCTCGGCCTCGATCCAGGTCTGCTGCCGGACGCGCTCTCGGAGCAGAACCAGGTCGGGCTCGATCCATCCGTAGAGTCCGGTGCGCACATTGAGTGCCGTGTACAACGCGTGCCCTGCAGACCGCGCCGCCGGACGTAACAAACCGACAAGTTCGGCAGTCGCCCAGCTGTTCGCGCTGCCCTCGCGGGGACTCATCCGGATCCTTCCCCCAACCGCCTCGTACCGCGCCGGCGGCATGCCTTCGATCGGCAGGTAGCGCTCCGCGAGCTCAACTGTCCACAGACCGTCGAGATCGATCAACGGATCGAACGGGTTCTCGTGCGTGAGAGCAGCCATCCCTACCTCCTTCTAGGCAAGATCGTACTGCCGGAGTGGTACGGGTGGAGTACGGGCAGGGGCGTGGCGGTTGCGGTTCCTAGGGTCCGGGCTGTCGGTCAGTCGTTTCGGAGGGCCGCGACCCAGCAAGTACACGACCCTGGAGGATCGGTCATGGGGCTATCGCGTCGAGTGTTCTTGGGTGGGGCAGCCGGTGTCGCTGCGGTGGGGTTCACGGCGTCGCGGCTGGCGTTCCCACAGCAGCAGGCGTTCGCTCTGGATGCCGACGGGATGGAGAGCAAGATGCTCTTCGGCGACGCGCAAGCAGGCGCCGCCGCGATTCCCAAGGAGGGCGGCGACGGCAACTACCACTCGTGCCGGATTCCCTCGATCCTCGCCGTCCCGGGGACCGGCGTCGTCATCGCGATCGTCGAAGGCCGGCCCGACAGCAATTTCGACCGCAGTGGGAACTTCAACCTGCTGATGCGCCGATCGACGAACTCCGGGCTGACCTGGAGCGTCGCGACCACCCTTGCGGGGGCCGGCCTTCGCGACTGGACGAACCCCACGCTGGTCCACGATCGGACCACAGGCCGCCTGACCTGCTTCATGCTGCGCCGGCAACTCGGTGAGGATTACGTCATCGATCCGGACGTCTACATCGCGACGTCCGAGGACAATGGCGCGACCTGGACGAGCCCGGTGGCGCGTCCCGACCTGAACCGCGACATGGGCAACGACTTCATCGGTCCCGGCAACGGGATCCAGCGTGCCGATGGAACCCTCGTGGTCCCGGCCCGCGGCCGGCTGATCATCAAGGCACCAGGCGGAGACTGGGCAGCTCACCATCTGCCGCAGGGGCTGGCCGGGGGACCGTACGGCGAAGGAACCGTGACGGAGCGTTCGGACGGCCGGCTGATCTTGAACTACCGCGCCCTGGACGCGGAGATCAAGCACGGCGGCACCTACCCCCACACCCGCCGGATCGCCATCGGGAATCCGGGCAACTGGCAGCTGTTCGGCGAGGAGTACTGGCGCGCTCAGATCATCGACCCCGGCGCCCACGCCGCGCAGATCTCCCACTCGATCAACGGCCGTCGGCATCTCCTGCACCTCAACTCCGCCACCCGGGAGATCGACAACCGCTACGTGATGACGCTGCGCGCGAGCGCGGACAACGGCGAGACGTGGTCATATCAGCGTCCGCTGAGCGCACCCATCAGCGAGGGCGGAGACCCGCTGGCGAGCGAAGGAAATCTCGCCGGGAACCTCCGCGAGGGCGGCTACTCGGCCCTGACCTCGACCGGCAGCGGCATCGTCCTCGCCTTGGTCGAGGCCCGCCGAGTGCAGAAGAACAATCCGACGCTCGAGGAAGTGAACGATTCACCCTGCGCTGTAGTGCTTCGCCGCTTCGATCCGAGTTGGATCGTTCCCGCCTGACAGCCTGCTCGGACGCTAGCCGATCTGCCAGGAGCGCTTCGAGAGGCCGTACCAGAAGCCGTCGATGACGGTTTCGGCGGTGGGGAGTTGGTTGGCGGCGGCGCCCAGGGTGACGAAGAGTGGGGCGAAGTGCTCGGTGCGGGGGTGGGCGATGGTGGCGGCCGGGGCCTTGCGGAGGAAGTCGATCAGGGCGTCGACGTCTTGGGCCTGGAGAGCGCGGCGGGTCCAGTCGTCGAACTCGATCGACCAGCTCGGTGCGGGGGCGTCGACGCCGGCGGCGAAGTTCATCTCGCGGAGGTTGTGCGTGGTGAACCCGCTGCCCACGATCAGGACGCCTTGGTCGCGCAGGGGTGCGAGCTTCTGGCCGATGCGGAAGAGCTCGGTCGGATCGAGGGTCGGCATCGACACCTGCAGGACCGGTACGTCGGCGTCCGGGTACATCTCCTTCAGCGGCACGTAAGCCCCGTGGTCGAGGCCGCGGGTCGGGTCGTCGTAGACCGGCGTACCGGGGGAGTGCAGCAGTTTGCGGACCTGGTCGGCGAGCTGTGGCGCTCCAGGAGCGGCGTACTTGATCTGGTAGTAGCGCTCCGGGAAGCCGCCGAAGTCGTAGAGCAGCGGCACGGTCTCGGTGGCTGCGAGGGTGAGCGGCGCGGCCTCCCAGTGGGCGGAGACGATCAGGATCGCGGTCGGGCGCTCGAGGGCGGCGGAGACTCCGGCCAGCTCGGCGGTCCAGCGGCGGTCGTCGGCCAGCGGAGGTGCGCCGTGGCTCAGGTACAGCACCGGGGTAGTCATGCTCACGAGAACATGGTTGAACACTCAATCTATTCCCGGCTCGGTAGGGTGCGACCATGCGATTCGGGATCACGATCCTGCCGGAGTACCGGTGGAAAGAAGCAGAACGGCGCTGGCGGCGGGCGGAGGAGCTCGGGTTCGACCACGCCTGGACCTACGACCACCTGACCTGGGGCGGCCTGCAGGACTCACCCTGGTACGGGACGACGCCGACCCTGACCGCGGCCGCGCTCGCGACCTCGACGATCAAACTCGGCACCTTCGTCACCTCGCCGAACTTCCGGCATCCACTCGCGCTGACCCGCGAGATCCTTGCCCTGGACGACATCTCCGACGGCCGCTTCCTCTGCGGCCTCGGCGCCGGCGGCGGCATCGACACCACGATCCAGGGCGGCTCCGAGCTGTCCCCGCGGCAGAAGGTCGACCGGCTCACCGAGTTCGTCGAGCTGCTGGACACGCTGCTGACGACCGACGGCGTCGACCACAAGGGCGAGTACTTCGAGGTCCGCAACGGCCGCACGCTCCCGGGCTGCATCCAGCAACCGCGCGTCCCCTTCGTGATGGCCGCCAACGGCCCCCGATCCCTCCGCCTGGCCGCCAAGTACGGCGCCGGCTGGGTCACCACCGGCGGTCGTGCCGACGACCTCGACAGCTGGTTCACCTTGGTCGCCGAGCTGACCCATCGCCTCGACGACGTGCTGACCACCGATCGCCCCTTCGACCGGTACCTCTCGATCGACAACGGCCTCTACGCCCTCTCCAGCGTCGCCGCCTTCGAAGACATCGTCGGCCGCGCCGCTGCCCTTGGCTTCACCGACGTGATCACCCACTGGCCGCGCGCGGAAGGCATCTACGAAGGCAGCGAGGACGTGCTCGAGCAGGTCGCCGCAGAGGTCATCCCGCGCTTCCGTTAATGCGATGCCGAGCGGGAACGCGAACAGGATCCGGGCATGCGAAAGGGCCGCGCACCCGAAGGTCCGCGGCCCTTTCTGTCAGTTTCGAGAAGAGCTGATCCGAAGATCAGATCGGGCGGATGTTCTCCGCCTGAAGGCCCTTCTGGCCCTGGGTGATCTCGAACTCGACGCGCTGGTTCTCGTCCAGCGAGCGGAAGCCCGAGGTCTGGATGGCCGAGTAGTGCGCGAACACGTCCGCGCCACCGTCATCCGGGGTGATGAAGCCGAAGCCCTTGTCAGCGTTGAACCACTTGACAGTACCGACAGCCATTGTTGTCTATCTCCTTGATGGCTTGTAACAAGACGCAATCCACACCTCATGGACTACGTGTCGCCGAAAGGCCCCAGACGACGAAACCGGCCGTACAGCACAGCGAAAGTCAGTGGGAGTCCAAAACTGCAACGCGATAACTGTAGCCGATCTGGGGCCGCGTGGAAGGGGTGATCGAGAACACGTGTCGCTGATTGTCGCCGGTTGCCACGCTCCGTGGTCGGGTGAATTCACCCCTTACCCGGCCGTCAGGGGTGGGGTGCGGAGGGCCGAATCCCGCGCCGACCTGCTGATTCGTCCTCCGGAGCGGGGGCCGGTGGATGGCAACGTGAGACAAATGGGCCGGTACGCCGGGTAATGGGCGCGCGGTGATGATCGAATTTTCCGGCGTGTCGCGCAGGTCTGGACATTGGTTGCACGGCACGCAATCGTGGTGCCCCGACCGCCGGAGGAGCAGCTGTTGATCGTCACCGTGACCCGTAGTGGAGGGTTCGCCGGGCTCGTCGCCCAGGGCGAGCTCGACACCAGTACCGAGCCGGACGCCGAGCAGCTGGAGGCCGCCGTACGGGCGTTGTACGGCGCTGAGCTCGGCACCGGCCGTCCGCAGCCGGACCGCTACGTCTACCGGCTGGAAGTGCGCGCGACCCCGGACGGGGCCGCGACGCACCACACAATCGCCGAGCAGGACCTGAACGAGTCAACGGCCTGGCTGCTCGACCGCGTCCTCGGTCAGCGATCCTAGGTCAGCGCCAGGCGATCTCCGGTGCCCGGTAGAAGTTGACGCTCAGGACGTCCCAGCGCGAGCCCTGACCGGCCAGACGGTCCTTGTACGCCGTCCAGTTGAGGGCCGAGGCCGGTGACCAGCCGAGCTCGGCGATCCCGGGTAGTCGCGGGAACGCCATGAACTCGACCTTGTCGATGTCGTCCAGCGTCTCCGACCACAGCGGTGCCTCGACCCCGGCGACCGCGCTCTCCGGCAGGTTCGGGATCAGGGTCGTCGGGTTCCAGCTGTAGGCCTTCTCGACGTTCACGAGGCCCGCCCAGGACAGGCCGTACGGGGTGTCCTTGTTGTACTTCATGTCGAGGTAGGCCCGGTTGGCCGGCGACATGACCACCTTGGCGCCCTTGGTCGCCGCCTGGCGGGCGAGATCGCGCGACTTGGTGTCGTCGGTACCCCAGTACTGCACGACGCTCCCGGCCGGGAGCGCGGTGTCGCCGATCTCGTGCCAGCCCATCACGCGCTTGCCGTGGCCGGTGACGATCGTGCTGGCCTTGTTGACGAAGGTGACGTAGTCCGCGTGCGGTGTCGAGTGCGCCTCGTCGCCGCCCAGGTGGACGATGTCGCCCGGCGTCTGGGCGCTGACCTCACCGAACACGTCGTCGAGGAACGAGTACGTCAGTTCCTTGCCGACGCACAGCGAGCTGAAGCCGACGTTCGTGCCGGTGTAGAGCGGCGGGGCGACCCCGTTGCAGTTCAGCTCCGCGTACGACGCCAGCGCGGCGTTCGTGTGCCCCGGGGTGTCGATCTCCGGGATCACGGTGAGATACCGCTCTCCGGCGTACCGGACGATCTCGGCGAAGTCCGCCTTGGTGTAGTAACCGCCGGGTGTGCCGCCCACCTCGAGGCTTCCCCCGTACGTCGTCAGTCGCGGCCAGCTGTCGACCTGGATCCGCCAGCCTTGGTCGTCGGCCAGGTGCAGGTGCAGCTTGTTGAGCTTGTAGCGCGACGCGAGATCGATGTACCGCTTGACCTCGGCGACCGAGAAGAAGTGCCGCGAGACGTCGAGCATGGTGCCGCGGTAGGCGAACCGGGGGGAATCGGCGATCGCGATGCCGGCGATCTTCCACGGACCTGCCTGTGGGGCAGCGGAGTCTGCCTTCGCGGGCAGCAGTTGCCGCAGCGTCGTGACGCCGCGGAACAGGCCTTCCGGCGTTGCCGCCGTGATCGTCACGGCCGTGCGGTCGACGCGCAACTGGTAGCCCTCGGCGCCGAGGGAGCTTGTGCCGTTGGTCGAGAGGCGGATCGTGCCGGCGTCGGGGACGACCGGTACGGCGTACCCGGTCGAGCGGCGCAGTTGGGCAGCCAGTTGCTCGGCCACCTTGGTGGCGGCGGCTCGCTTGGCCGGGCTGGCGATGACGCCGACGGCTGCTGACGACCCGAGGGTGAATGTCTCACCGGAGAGGACCTGTTGGGAGACGGGCTTGGGGATGAGCGCGGGTGCCGGGGTAGCTGCTTCAGCGGTTGAGACTACGGACAGGGGAGATGCCAGGAAGGCGGCGGTCAGAAGACCGATCAGAGGACGACGGGGGCGGAGTAGTCGCTTCATGACCGTAAGTGTTCGGGCATGCGCTGTCCTCGTCAACACGGTGCAGCTACTCGGTGTGAGCTGCTTGACCGGTCAGGAAGGCGTGTCGAAAGGTGCGAACTGTCCCATCGACCTGTCATCGTAGGCGGCCGGGCCTTCCGACCAGATGGGCCCGTAGGTCCTGCTCCGACAGGGGCAGGCTGTCGAAGTGACGAAGCTGGAGGACAGATGACGCAGGTGGCAGAGCAGCCGGGCAGTACTGCCGGGCGGCTCGGCTCGGTGGTTCTGGATTGCCCGGACCCGCTGGAGCTCGCCCAGTTCTACTCGGCGCTGCTGGGGCTGGATGTCGACGAGAACGGTGACGACGACTGGCGGAGCCTGACCGGCCCCGGGTCGTCGCTCGGATTCTCGACACTGGCCTTCCGGCGCACGGAGGAGTACTTGCCGGCCACGTGGCCCGGCACCGATGCGCAGGATCTCCACCTCGACCTCATCGTCGAGGACCTTTCCAGCGGCCACGCCACTGTGGTCGCGCTCGGAGCGGAGCCGCTGGACCCGCTCGACCCACCACCGGCCGACAATGCGCGCGGCTGGCGGATCTACGCCGATCCGGCCGGACACCCGTTCCGGATCTGCCTGGAGTAGCAGTTTCCCGACAACACCTCGCCCGCCCTGGCCTTCGTTGGCTGGGGCGGGCCTCTTTATGGGGTCAGGTCTTTATGGGGTCACGTCCACTCGATGCTGCCGGCGAACGGGAAGTGGCGGTCGGTGTCGTACCGGGGGAGCGGCTGATACTCGTTCACACCGCGTGCGCCGCGCAGATGGAAGGCGCTCGGGTACGGCGTCTCCGGGTCGGTGATCCGGGTCGACGCGGGGATGTAGCGGATCGTCAGGCCGCAACGCCGTTGCGTTGAAGTGTTGGCGTTGCTCCCGTGCACGATGTTCGGGTGATGCACCTCGACATCACCGGGCGCGAGAACCATGTCGACCGCGGCGGACTCGTCGACCTCGACCGCGATCTCGCTCCCGAGAACGTTCTCGAGAGTCGTGTTCTCGCGCGTCGCTGCGACGCCAGAACGGTGACTCCCGGGCACGACCCTGACACACCCGTTCTCCGGAGTCGAGTGATCTACGGCCAGCCAGAGCGTCACGACCTCCATCGGATCGAGTGGCCAGAACGCCGCGTCCTGATGCCACAGCACCGGCTGACCGGAGAACGGCGGCTTGGAAATGTAGTGCGACGCGAACAGCGCGATATCCGGTCCGACGAACTGCTCGGCGATGTCGAGCAGCCGATCATCGCTCACCAGCCGCAGCCAGAACGGATCGTCGCGCAGGTAGATGTGGCCGAGCTGTTCGGGCCTGACGTCCGGATGCCGGCCTTGTAGCCACTCGACATGATCATTCACTTCTTTGATCAGCTCGGAGTCGATGACGTTGCGGAAGATGGCATAGCCGTCTGTTTCGTACATGCCTCAATGCTCAGGTCGGCGGCTTCCGCGGACTAGCAGTGAGGTGTCGAGAATTTGTACTGTGTTGAGGTGATCCCGGTACTGCGCTTCGAGCCGCACGCACTCGGTCGTCCGTTCCACGCGGCCCGGGTGCGGATCCCGGCCAGGTCGCGCGACACCGAGTTGCACACCCATGCGGACTTCCACGAGTTCATGGGGGTGATCTCCGGTCGTGGCGAACACCTGCTGATCACCGGCGCCGAACCGCTCGAGCCGGGCGACGTCGTACTGGTCCGTTCTCAGGATCAGCATGCGATTCGTGGCGCTGCTCCGGATGGGCTGGAGTTCATCAACATCGCGTTCCCGAGTTCGGCGTGGCAAGGCTTTCTGGATCTCACGCGCACGAGCTGCCCAGCCAGGTTTCACTCTCAGAGAGCGCTCTCTGCGTTCTCAGCTGCTCTGGAGAGCTTTCAGAACGAGCCGACGTCGTACGATCTCGTCCGTTTCTGGATCGATCTCCTGCAGCACGTGGAGCCCGACTCTCTAGAAGGCGACGCTCCAGAACGCGGCGTTCCCGACTGGCTCGGGAAGGCCTGCACGGCCATGCGTTCCGAAGCCAACCTCCGGGCCGGCCTGCCGCGCCTGCTCGAACTGGCGGCCGTCAGCCCCGCCCATCTGTCCCGCTCGATGCGCAGCAGCTACGGCCTGACCCCGACCGAATTCGTCACCGACCTCCGCCTGGAGCACGCGGCCTCGTTGCTAGCAGCAACCAACCTCTCGATCGCCGCCGTCGCCGATCGCTGCGGCTACACCAGTCAGTCCTACTTCACCCGCTGCTTCACCGCCGCCCACGAGATCTCGCCGCGCGACTTCAGAAACCGTTCTCAGCGAGCTTTCGTGCCTTGATCTTCCAGGAATGCAACGACGTCGGCCCGCTTGAACCACTGCGCCCACCCCAGTACGTCGGCGTTGAAGCGCGGATCGGTGATCGA
This sequence comes from Kribbella albertanoniae, assembly GCF_004348455.1. Classification (GTDB taxonomy): domain Bacteria; phylum Actinomycetota; class Actinomycetes; order Propionibacteriales; family Kribbellaceae; genus Kribbella; species Kribbella albertanoniae. The sequence goes on along the minus strand of NZ_SMKA01000019.1, from coordinate 1,522 downwards.
CAGATCGGCCCCACGCCCGACCAAGAACCGCACTGTCTCGAGCGCGCCGTTCCCCGCCGCCAGATGTGCCGCCGTGAACCCGTCGGTCGTCTTCTCGTCCAGCCCGAAGCCCAGGTCGGCGAGCTGCGGAATGACGTCCCACCGCTGAGCTGCCGCGGCCTCCGCCAGCAGCGTCGGACGCTCGGCTGGCGTCACCTCCCCGGCGAAAGCCGCGCCGAACGGATCCTCGGGATGCAAACCCCGATAGAAGTCGCGCAGCGTCGCGACCTCGGCTCCGTGGTGGATGAGCTCGTCCAGAATGTGCAGAGCGAACGCCGTCCCGTCGTGATCTGCATACGGAGCCGCGATCTCGCCCAGCGGCCGATCCAGGTCCTCCTGACTCAGCGCCGCCAGCCTCCGCCGCCAAACGTCGTACGAGTGATCGAGCGCCGTCAACGCCTCGGCTGCCGACGCCGGCACCGGCGGCTGCCCGTCGGCCGGATTGACCTCATGCCCGAACCACGTAGCCGTCCGGTCCTCCTGGAGGATGTCGACGATATGCGTGATCCGCCATGCCAATGTCGTGAACGGCGACGGGGTAGGCGGAATGTCCGTCATGTCGGGCGCAAAGCCGTCGCCCGTCTTTCGGATGGTCCAGCAGCCGTCGAACGGCTCCCAGAAGTACTCCTCGTCGGTCAGCCCTTGGACCCGCGCCCGCAGCCGTCCCCACGCGAAGTCGGACAGGTTCAGCAGGTTCTCCGATGTCGTCATCATGAATTCACCGTAGAACCACCTGCGGACAGGATCGGTCCGCAGGTTGCGGCAGACTGGAGGAATCATGGACACCGCGACCCGACTGCTCCGACTCCTGTCGCTGCTCCAGTCGCGCCCGCAGTGGGACGGCGCCGAGCTCGCGGCCAAGCTTGAGATCACGCCTCGGACGGTACGGCGTGATGTCACGCGACTGCGCTCCCTCGGCTACCCGATCGACGCCGAGGCCGGTATCGGCGGCGGCTACCGCCTAGGCCCGGGCGGTCGGCTACCACCGCTGCTGCTGGAAGACGAGGAAGCGGTCGCAGTCGCCGTCGGCCTCCGGGCCGCCACAACCAGCATGGTCTCCGGCGTCGAGGAGGCGGCCGTGTCGGCACTGGCGAAACTCAACCAGGTTCTGCCCGCCCGCCTGCGCGAACAGGTCAGCGCAATCAGTGCGCAGGTAGCCCAGCTACCCCAAGGCGAGCTCCCCACCATCGACGGGGAGACCCTCACCACCCTCGCCGCCGCCTGCCGCGACACCGAAGGCCTCCGCTTCGACTACAGCACCCACGACGGCACCGACTCCCACCGCAGCGTCGAACCCCTCCGCATCGTCCACACCGGCCGCCGCTGGTACCTGGTAGCCCGCGACCGAGACCGCGACGCCTGGCGTACCTTCCGCGTCGACCGCATCACCCACCCCGAACGAACCGGCATCCGCTACCACTTCGACAACCCACCCGACCCGCTGGCGTTCATCACCGAAAGCACCGGCATAGCCCCCTGGAAC
>NZ_SMKA01000199.1 GCF_004348455.1 Kribbella albertanoniae | reverse complement strand
TGGCTGACCAGGTACGGCGGCGTAGGTACGGCGCCAGGTCGTCCACCGAGGCGGTGCGGAGCTGGGCGACCAAGAGCTCGGTCACCTCCGGAAGCACCTCGGCTAGTTGAGCCGGGTCACCTGGGTCGAAGCCGAGCGGGAGCGCCGTTCGGAGTGCTGGTTCCCGAGCGGCCAGAGCGGCGAGCTCTTGGACCAGCAGGTAGCGCGTCAGAGTGTGGAGCCCCACGGTGAGGTGGGCGCTGATGCCGCCCAGAGCCTTGGCCGAGTGGAGGAAGCCGCGGGGCACGTACAGCGCGTCGCCCGGCCGAAGGACTTCGTCGACTACTGGTGACTGGTCGCGCGCGACTGCGGCCACCGCAGCCGAGTGGTCGGTCCAAGGCTGGTTGCGCAGTGGGTCGACATGGACTGGTTCATGGACAGTCCAGTGCTTCTCCCCGGCCACCTGCAGTACGAAGACGTCATGTACGTCGTAGTGCGCGGAGAACCCCTGTGACTCGGGCGGGGTGATGTACGCGTTGATCTGCACCGGATGACCGGCATCCGTCGACAGCTGGGTAGCGAAGTCGACCAGCGCGGGCCAGGTGCGGTGCAGGGCCTGCAGTACGACGGTGTGGCCGCTGGCGAACAGCGCTGCAACCTTGTCGTCGCGGACCTGGTCGGAGATGTCCGCACCAACGCCACCGGAGCCGGTGAACTGCCCGTCCCCAACGACAGCCCCGTTCTTGGCGATGCGCAGGAACGGTGTCCGGAGACCGCGGCGGGACAGTAGCTCGTCTGCAGCGGTCAGGGTGAAGAGGTCGTCGTACGGCGCGGGCAGGTCGGGGGCGTGCGACAGCAGCGCGCGTGAACCCCAGTAGGTGCTGCCGAATTCGTCGAGGTCGCCTGCCACGCAGCGCCGAAGAGCCGGACGGTCAACCGTCACGGCAGGATCTGGTTGCGGTCCGGCTCCCGGCACTGTCGTCACCAGCTTCCGGAGTTGCCGCTCGCGCCTCCGTCGGCACCACCGTCGGTCGCATTCGAGTCGGCGCCACCGTCAGCCGTGCCCTCATCAGAGCCAGCGCCAGAGCCCGACTCCGAGCCACCGCCGTAGCCCTCGCCGCCGGCACCACCATCGGCGCCACCGTCAGTACCGCCTCCTACCGCACCGCCGTCAGCAGGGCCCTCACTCGAGTCCCCGCCACCGAAGCCGCCGGAATCACCCGAGCCACCAGAGCCACCGCCGTACCCGTCGCCGCCGCCACCGTCGGCACCACCATCAGCGCCGCCGTCGGCACCACCGTCCGTGCCGCCACCTACTGCGCCACCGTCGGCCGGACCCTCCGAGCTCTCACTGCCGTAGCCGGATGAGGTGTTGCCACCGGCCTGGGTGTCGTTGCCTTCGCTGGAACCGCCGGCAGAGCCTCCGTACTCGCCGCCGTCGGACGCGGTGTTCATGTCCTCGTCGCTCAGACCCATGATGCTGCTCCCTTCACTGATGGTTTGAGGACCATCCTGTGCGCAAAGGGCGGGCTGCCTAAACGTCGCGCCGGTTACAGGTCGACTGCAGTGTCTCGCCACACCTTCACGAAGCCATCAACAACGTCCTCCGGTCGTACTGCGATGCGCAGCCAGTCCGGTCCAAGACCGGGGAACGTGTCGCCGCGCCGTACCGCGTATCCCTTGGCACGCAAGGCTTCTCGCAGTACGGCGCCGCCCGGGACCTGCACGAGGACGAACGGCCCCCGCGGTACGCCGAACGTGCGCCCAGCAACCAAGTTGTCGAGCAGGTAGGACCGCTGGCGCTCGATCTCGCAGGCAGCCGCAGCTGCCTCGGCGACTGCGTGCTCGTTGCTGCAAGCAATCGCGGCGGCCAGCGCAGGCGTGGACACCGGCCAATGCGGCTGTACGGCGGCCAACTGCTCGATCAAACCGGCAGCCGCGAGCACGTAGCCGACCCGCAACCCAGCCAGCCCCCAGGTCTTCGTGAGACTGCGAACCACCACCAGACCAGGAATCGACGCACCGGCCAGCGACTCCGGCTCGCCCGGTACGGCGTCCATGAACGCCTCGTCGACCACGAGGATCCGGTCCGGCCGGGCCAGTTCACGCAGGTCGTCGGCGCGGTGCAGGACCGAGGTCGGGTTGGTGGGGTTACCGATGACCACGAGGTCCGCGTCGGCCGGGATCGCGGCCGGGTCGAGGACGAACCCGTCCTCAGGTCGCAGGATGACCCGGTCGACCATGTGCCCAGCGGACCGCAGCGCTGCCTCGGGTTCGGTGAACTGCGGGTGTACGACGACCGCATGTCGCGGCCGGAACGCGCGGGCGATCAGCACGAACGCCTCGGCCGCACCGGCGGTCAACAGCACACGCTCCGGGTCGACGCGGTGCCGCGCAGCGACCGCGAGCACGGCAGCCTCCTGACGGGGGTACGCCGCCAGGTCCGACAGGCTGGCGGTGATCGCGTCGATCAGCCAGGGCGGCGGCGTACCGGTCCGCACGTTGACGGCGAGGTCTACCAGGCCGTCACCGACCTCGAGATCACCGTGGTGCCACAAGTCAAAGCCATCCGCCACAAGGCGAAGGCTAACCCGAGACTAGGAACGGGGAGTGACAGTGAACCGGCGGTTGGACAGCGAAGGGTTGCGCTGGCGCACGTCAGCGATGCGATCGCCGGACAGCTCAGCCACCACATAGCCGTCGCTGTCACCCACAGCAGCGACTGCGACACCCTGCGGGTCGATGACCTGGCTGAGGCCGGAGTACTTCTTCCCGTTCTGTGCCGCGGCCGCCACGTAGCAGGTGTTCTCGATCGCGCGTGCCGTGAGCAGAGTGGTCCAGTGGTGCTCCTTGAGCGGCCCCCGCACCCACGCGGCCGGTACGACGAGGACGTCGGCACCCTTGTCGACCAGAGCGCGCGACAGTTCGGGGAACCGCAGGTCGTAGCAAGTCATCAGGCCCAGTGTCCGGCCGGCGACCTTCACCACGACCGGTGCGACGTCACCGGCGGTCAGCTGGTCGGACTCCTTGTAGCCGAACGCGTCGTACAGGTGGATCTTGCGGTACGCGCCGAGCAGGGCACCATCAGCGCCGACCGCCAGCAGCGTGTTGTACGGGCGGTCCTGATCGCAGCTGCGTTCGAACATGCCCGCCACGATCGCCACCCCGTGCTCCACCGCGCTCTTGCGCAGCGTCGCCACGAACTCGCCGTCCAGCGGCTCCGCAACGTCCGCCACGCCGTCGAGGTTGAAGTCGGCCATGATCGCCTCCGGCAGCACGACCAGGTCAGGCCGGTCCTGCGCCGCCTCGGCCACCACTCTGGTCACCAGGTCGCGATTAGCAGCCTTGTCGGAGCTACTGGCGGTCTGCACCACAGCAATCCTCATGTCCCCATGGTGCCGCAGAACGCGGCAGACTGCTGGGGTGGAGTTTGATGCGGTGGTTGTCGCGGGCGGTGGGTCCACTCGGCTGGGCGGGGTGGACAAGGCGCTGGTGGTACTGGAGGGGGTGACGTTCCTCGATCGCGTGCTGCGAGCGGTCGCCAACGCCGCCCGGACGGTCGTCGTCGGGCCGGTGCGAGAGACCTACCGGACAGTGGAGTGGACTCAGGAGGACCCGCCCGGCAGTGGTCCGGTAGCTGGGCTCGCGGCGGGACTGGCCGGCGGGACGGCGCCGGTTGTGGTCGTGCTGAGTTGTGACTTGCCGTGGGTGACGGCGGCTGACATCAGTCGGCTGGTCGACAGCCTCGGAAGCCACGACGGCAGCGGACTGCGGGACAGCGACGGACGCGACCAGTGGCTCGCAGCGGCGTACAAAAGGACCTCGCTCGAGCAGGCGCTGGAGCGGCTCGGCGATCCGCGGGACCAGTCGGTACGGCGGCTCACGGCCGAGCTGGATCTGGTCTGGCAGGAGCCAGCGCATGCGGGCGATGACGTGGATACCTGGGCCGACCTAGACGGCTGAAAACCGTTCGACAGCGCACCTAGGGTCCAGACCATGGACGTCAACGCGATGGTCGCCAAGGCTCGTCCCGGAAGCACAGTCACGAACATCACGCAGCGGACCGGCGGACAGCTCAGCAGTGTGTTCGAGGCAAGCACCGACGAGGGTCCGCTGATTGTGAAGGTCTACCAGCCGGAGTGGGCGTGGAAGCAGGCCAAGGAGGTCCACGTCTACGGACTGCTGGCCGCTCAGTTCACGACCGAGATCCCGCAGGTGCTGTACGTGGAGCAGGACGAGTTCACGGTTCTGACCAAGCTCGACGGGGTGCCGTTGTCCGAGCTCGAACCACCGGACTGGCGGGCGATCTACCGGCAACTCGGTGCGCTGATGCAGCGGATGCACCGGATCCCGCAACCGGCGTACGGGTATCTGGTCGATCAGATCCTCGATCCGTTGCAGGACAACGAGCAGTACGTCCGACGGCAGTTCGCCAAGAAGCTGGCGGAGTTCGAGCAGCTCGGGGGCGACGCCGTACTGCACCAGCGGATCACCGAGTACGTCCAAAGCCACACCGACCTCGCCAACGATCACGCCGTCCTGTGTCACAACGACTTCCATGAGGGCAACGTGCTGGTCGATCCACAGACCTGGCAGGTCAGCGGCTTCATCGACGTCGAGAACGCGATCGCGGCCGACCCGTTGATGGACGTCGCCAAGACCATCTCGTACTCGATCCGCGACCACACCGACAAACGACAAGGCCTTGAAGACGGGTACGGCGACCTGGACGCGCAAAGGATCGAGTTGTACCGCGTCTACCACTCGCTCGAGCTATGGGACTGGTTCAAGTCGATAGGCGAAGACGTTCACCTGGACGGGATCGCCGCCGACATCGCCGGTACGGTGTGAGACATGCGAGCTGTGGTGTGTGAGGGTGCAGGCGGACTCGAGGTACTGACCGTCGGAGAGATCCCCGATCCGACCCCGGCCGTTGACGAGGTCGTGATCGACGTCGTCGCGGCAGGTGTGAACCGGGCCGACCTTCTCCAGCGGCAGGGGTTCTACCCACCGCCCCCGGGTGCACCCGGCACGATCGGGCTCGAGGTCTCCGGCCGGATCGCCGCGGTCGGTTCCGAGGTCACCGACTGGGCGGTCGGCGACGAGTGCTGCGCGCTGCTGGCCGGAGGTGGGTACGCGGAGAAGGTCGTCGTACCGGCGCCGCAGGTGATGCCGGTCCCGGAGGGGATCGACCTGATCAGCGCGGCCGCGTTGCCCGAGGTCGTGGCGACCGTCTGGTCGAACATCTTCATGGGTGCGCACCTCAAGGAAGGCGAGACCTTCCTGGTGCACGGCGGTGCTTCGGGGATCGGCACGATGGCGATCCAGCTCGGCGTCGCGCACGGCGCGCGCGTGCTGACGACCGTGGGCAGCAAGGACAAGATGGAGTTCGCGAGCCGGCTCGGTGCCGATATCGCGATCAACTACAAGGAAGCCGAGTGGGCCTCCGTGGTCCAGGAGGCGACCGGTGGCGCCGGGGCCGACGTCATCCTCGACATCATCGGCGCGAAGTACCTGACCGACAACGTGAAGTCCCTCGCGTACGACGGCCGGCTGGTCGTGATCGGTATGCAGGGCGGGGCGAAGGGCGAGCTGGATCTCGGCCGCCTGCTCAGCCGCCGGGCTTCGGTGACCGCAACCGGCCTGCGGTTCCGCTCGGTTGCGGACAAGGGACGGATCGTCGCCGAGGTGGTCGGCCACGTCTGGCCGCTGGTCACCGCGAAGAAGGTCCGCCCGATCGTCCACACCACCTTCCCGCTGGCCGACGTCGCCGAGGCGCACCGCGCCCTCGAGGAATCCACTCAGATCGGGAAGGTCCTGCTCACTCTCTAACTGGGGAAGTTCGCGGCCAGCCACTCAGCGTCGGGCGCGACCAGCTGGATCACGTCGATCCAGCTGCCTTCGGGATCACGCACGAAGAAGTGCCGCTGACCCCACACCTCGGTGACGGGCTCGCCCTCCAACTGCACGCCACCCTCGACGAGCGCGGCCGCGGTCTTGTCGGCGTCCTCGACGATGAAGCCGAACACGTTCGTGCTGTCCCGGAGCGCATTCACGGCCGGCGGCACCGACTCGTGCCCGCGCTGGACGATCGCGAGCTCCCAATCGGCGTCACCGCGCCGGACGCAGACGAACCACCCGATATCGAGGGTGATCTGGAGATCGAAGTGCTGCTGATAGAAGGCGGCGACCTCCGCCGGCCGGTCCGTGACCACGGTGGCACCGAAAGCTGCGGGTTGCATAGGCTCTCCTGACTACTACAGATGTTGTTGTTGACCACGACAGTTGTAGTTGATGACTGCTACAGTTGTCAACATGCCCCGGAACCCCGAACGCCGTACCCAGCTCGCCGACGCCGGTCTTGCCGTCCTCGCCGAAGCCGGCGCCCGCGGCCTGACCCACCGTGCGGTCGACGCCGCGGCCGGACTCCCCGCCGGTACGGCGTCCAACTACTTCCGCACCCGGGATGCGTTGCTCGGTGCCCTCGGCGAGCGGATCTTCGAGCGACTCGCCCCGGATCCGGCCATCCTCGAACCGCTGGCCCAGCGCGAGCCGACCATCGACCTGATGGTCGACCTGGTCCGCTACATCGTCGAGCGACTCCTCGGTCGCCCGGAGCTCTCCTTGGCCCTACTGGAGCTCCGACTGGAGGCGGCTCGCCGCCCCGAGCTGCACGGGATCCTCTCCCGCACGCTGCGCCAAGGCTTCGACGCCGATGTCTCCTTCAACATGAACGCCGGCCTCCCGGGCGGCGCCGAGGAGGTTCGCCTGCTGCACTTCGCCATCGACGGCCTCATCCTCGACCAACTCACGGTCGGCCTCGGCCATCCGTACGACGTTGACGCCACCACCGACCGCCTGGTCCGGCGCCTGGTGGGTTGACCGCTCCATACTGGGTATGCATACTCAGTATCTATGTCGATCAAGCACGGACTACTGGCGTTGCTCCGCGAGGAGCCGAAGTACGGGTACCAGCTGCGCGGAGAGTTCGAGGCAGCCACCGGCGCGACATGGCCGCTCAACATCGGGCAGGTCTACACGACTCTGACCCGGCTGGAGCGTGACGGCCTGGTCCGGGCTGCGTCGACCGAGGCCGACGGCAGATCGACGTACGAGATCACTGAGGCGGGCCGGACCGAGCTGGACAGCTGGTTCCAGACGCCGGTGACGCGCGAATCGCGGCCGCGAGACGAGCTCGCGATCAAACTCGCGCTGGCACTGGCGGTCCCGGGCGTCGACGTCAGCGCCGTCGTCCAGCGGCAGCGCTCGGCGACGATGCAGTCCCTGCAGGAGCTGACCCGGCTGAAACGCGGCGACCGCGACGGCGAGATCTCTTGGCGGCTGGTGCTGGAGTCGATGATCTTCGCCGCCGAGGCCGAGATCCGCTGGCTCGACCACTGCGAATCCATCCTGTTAAGGCATCGCGGCCGGCCGGCGAAACAACCGCAGGTCCACGAGGCCGACGACACCACCGAGGTGACCAGATGAGCGCGATCCTCGACATCCGCGGCCTGACCAGGACGCATGGCAAGGGCGAGCAGGCCGTACACGCGCTGCGTGGCGTCGACCTGAGCGTCGCACCCGGCGAACTCGTGGCCGTGATGGGCCCGTCCGGTTCGGGCAAGTCCACCCTGCTGACCTGTGCCGGCGGTCTCGACCAGCCGACCAGAGGCGAAGTACTTGTCGACGGCAACGATCTCGTCACCCTCAGCCGGGCCGGTGTGGCCGCGCTGCGGCGCCGCCGGATCGGCTATGTCTTCCAGGACTTCAACCTGATCCCGGCACTCACCGCAGTCGAGAACGTCGCGCTCCCGCTCGAGCTCGACGGCACCCGGAGCAGGACCGCCCGCAAGTACGCCGAAGCAGCCCTGCAGGAGGTAGGTATCGGTGAACTCGCCGACCGTTTCCCCGACGACATGTCCGGCGGCCAGCGCCAGCGGGTGGCGATCGCCCGCGCCATCGTCGGCGACCGACGACTACTGCTCGCCGACGAACCCACCGGAGCCCTCGACTCCGAGACCGGTGAAGCCGTCCTCCAGCTCCTCCGGGACCGCTGCGACCAGCACGGTATCGCCGGCGTCCTCGTCACCCACGAAGCCCGGCACGCCGCCTGGGCCGACCGGGTGGTCTACCTGCGCGATGGTGTCCTGGTAGGCCAGGCCGGCCCGCTGGCCGACCCCGACCAGCTCCTGCAGGGAAGCCACTGATGGGCACCTGGGGCCCACCCCTGCGGATCGCCCGAAGAACCACCCGCAGACACCTCGGCCGAACCCTCCTGGTCGCCGCCCTGATCGGCCTACCGGTCTTCGCCGCCACCTTGCTGGGCGTCAGCGGCCGCACCGGCAACCCGACCGGCGAGGCACTGGCCCAGGTCTCCATCGGCCAGGCGGACGCCCGGCTCACCGTGACGCCGTACGGCAAGCTGCAGACGGTGGACGAGGGACCGAGCCTCTTCGGCATGCCGGGACCGGCCGAGAACCACGAGAAGCCGGTGCGAGACCCCGCGGCCTTCGACCCCCGGCCGTTGCTCCCGGCCGGTAGCACTGCAGTCCGTGCACCGAGTGAGATGGGCAGTGCCGACATCAAGGGACCGTCCACGACCAACGGGGCGTCCGTGATCGTCGGCGAGGCGCAGCATCCGCTGGCCGCCGGACTCAGCCGCTTGGACGAAGGCCGGTTCCCGGTCGCGCCGGCCGAGGTGGCGATCACGCCGTCGTTCGCCAAGCACCTCGGCGTCACGGTCGGCGGCACGATGCAGGACACGAAGGGCCGCTCGTACCAGATCGTCGGCCTCGCGCGGCCGATCTCGCAGCCGGCCAACTGGTGGATCTTCGCTCCGCCCGGTACGCCGTTGATCTCGCTGGCCGACAACCCGGAGATCCCCTGGCTGGTCGACCTGCCGGCCGGGACCGACCCGTTCACACTCTTCCCGGTCCTGTCCGACCAAGGGTTGCATTTGTTGCCACGAGCAAACATCGTGGACCCGCCCGGGAACTACAGCACCAGCGTCGCGCCGTACGCCGCGATGGCGCTTGCGATCGGCTTCGGCATCCTCGAGATCGTCCTGCTCGCCGGTACGGCGTTCGCGGTCGGAGCCCGGCGGCAGACCCGCGAACTCGGGCTGGTGCTGTCCACCGGCGGCACCCCGCGCGATGTCCGGCGGATCGTCCTGCTGCAAGGGCTGTTCGCCGGTGCGGTCGGGGTGACGAGCGGATTGGTGCTGGCGGCAACTACCCTCGTGATCGGCCGGCAACTGCTGGAGGAACTCAGCGGTTCGCTGTTCGTCGGCTGGCAGATCCCGTGGGGCGGGATCATCCTGATCTCGGCCCTCGGGCTGGCCGCCGGGCTCGCGGCCGCCACCCTACCGGCGATCAGCGCGAGCCGGCAGACTCCGCTGGCCGCGCTGTCCGGACGCTTCGCCGCGACAACCGCGCGGACCGCCATCCGCAAACCTGCCGTTCTGATGGTCATCACCGGTGTCTTTCTGGTGCTGATCGGATCCGGCCTGCTCGCGGCGGAGCTCGCCGCGGCCCGCAATGCCCAGAGCCTTGGCGGATCGCCCCGGGCGAGCGCAACCCCCACCGGTCCGATCGCACTGGTCCTGCTGGGGATCACGGCCGTTGTCAGCGGCCTGGTCTGGATGCTGCCGAATCTCGTGGGCAAGCTGGCCGGCCTGGCTCGGCATCTACCGCTCAGCGGCCGGTTGGCGCTGCGGGACGCCGCCCGGCACCGGCATCGCACCGGCCCGGCCACCGCGGCGATCATGATGGCGGTCGCAGCGACGGCGGCCATCGCCTTCGCCGGGGCAAACTCGACGGCGGCGGACGCGGCGACGTACATGCCAGAAGGCCAGCTGGGCAACGCGATGGTGCGCTTCGGCAGCGACTCCGGATCGGTGCCGTACACGGCCGCGACCGAAGAACGCATCGCCGGACAACTGCCGACCGAGCGCGTCTACCGCTTCGGGATGATCGAGGCGCCCGGGAGGCCGGTCGGCGGCCACGAGTCATGGCTGAGTGCCTCTGGCGGCCCGACTGGGACGCAGGCCGACTACATGGGCGGACTGATCGTCGTGGACCCGGCCTACCTGGATGCCGCCGGCACCGACGGACGCAAGGTCGCCGATCGCCTCCGGGCCGGGGACGCCGTGGTGCCCCATGCCCAGTTCACCACGACCGGCACGGTTCAGATCGACGGCTTCAGCAGGGCGGAAGGCCCCAAGACGCTCGCGAAGCACAAAGCGACGTACGCCGGTCCCTACCCGAGGCTCACGATGTTCCAGGACCAGGTGCTGATCGGTCCCGAGGCAGCCGCGAAGATCGGCAAGGTCGGCACGTTCGCCGTCGAGTACGACCTGAAGCGGCTGCCGACCGACGACGAGATCACCGCGGTGGACCGCTTGCTCGGTCACGACGGCCTACTGGTCGTCGAGAAGGGCTACCAGGATCCGACGCGGAAGCTCCTGATCGGAGTGATCGTGGCCGCGGCCGTCGTCACCTTGCTCGGTGTCGCGATCTCCGTGTCGCTGTCGGCAGCCGAGGGCCGAGCGGACCTGGCCACGCTGGCTGCGATCGGCGCCCCGCCACATCGTCGGCGCAGCCTGGCCGCCGCACAAGCCTGGGTACTCGGGCAGTTGGGATGCGTGCTGGGTGTGGGAGTCGGCGCGCTCTACGGCTACACGGCCCACGCCGCCTTCGGCTCACCAACCTTCGCGGTCCCGTGGCTGTCGTTGGCCACCATCGTGATCGTGGTCCCGCTCTTCGCCGGCCTGATCGCGTGGGCCCTGACGCGGTCGCGGCTGCCGATGGTTGCTCGCATTGATTAGCTAGCTGGCGATGTGGGCCACCTCGGGGTAGGCGACCGGGTACGGCGGTGTGCTTGTGACGCGCCAGTCGCCACAGGCGCACCGCTGGTAGACGACTAGTCCTTCGCTGATCTGGTGGGAGGACACCGCGCTCCAGCGGTGCCGGTGGGTCTCGGTGGGGGCTGTCATGTCCCTATCGTGCTGTAATGGCATTATGCATCTCAACCCTTACGGTGCCGACGCGGTGCTGCTGGCCGTCAACTTGGTCACGCGACCGGCCTCGACCCCCGACGAACTCGCGGAGCGTTGCGAGGAGAGCGGGGTCGAGAGCCGGCTCGTGCGGGACCGGAAGGTGACCCGCGCGGATCTGGCCGCGGTCCGGGTTGCTCTGGACGAGTGGTTGGAGGTCGTGGACGCCGAGGACGAGCAGACCCGCGTCAATCTGATGAACGCCATGCTCGCGAAGTACACCGAGCATCCGCGGCTGACCAACCACGCCGGCGACGGCTGGCACATGCACTACCGCCCGGACCACGTGCCGGTCGGCAGACTGGTCGCGACACTGATCAGCACCGGTACGGCGTTGCACCTGGCCGGCCGTGGCATCAGCCGCCTCGGACGCTGTGCCACCGAGGGCTGCGGCAACGTGTACGCCGATCTGTCGCGGACCGGCCGGCAGCGCTACTGCAGTCCCGCCTGCGCCAACCGGGACGCCGTCCGGCGGCATCGGGCCCGCACCCCCTAGCCGTCACGCGCGGGGGTCCTAGGATGGGCAGATGAGCGAGAGCAGCAGCGGCGAGGGCCAGGAGATGCCGATGGCCGGGGCACGGACCGAGGACGGCAAGGTGCTGATCGTCGGCCCGGACGGGATGGCTGTCGAAGGACCGCCGCGCTCGAACGACGACGACGATCACGATGAGCCACGATCGGTGACCGAACTGGTCGAGCAGCCCGCCAAGGTGATGCGGGTCGCGAACATGATTCGCCAGCTGCTCGAAGAGGTGAAGTCGGCACCGCTCGACGAGGCCTCACGGCAGCGGCTGCGGTCGATCCACGAAGCCTCGATCAAGGAGCTGGAGAGCGGTCTGGCTCCGGAGCTCGTCGAGGAGCTGGAGCGACTCAGCCTCGACTTCACCGAGGACAGCACGCCGACCGAGGCCGAGCTGCGGATCGCCCAGGCCCAGCTGGTCGGCTGGCTGGAGGGTTTGTTCCACGGCATCCAGACCGCCCTGTTCGCCCAGCAGATGGCCGCACGCCAGCAACTGGAAGGCTTGCGCCGCGCCCTTCCCGGCGGCCAGCCGCCCACCGGCGAGGACGGCCCCGGCTTCCCCGGCGCCCCACAGGCCACTGACGGGCCTGGTAGCGGCGGGATGTATCTCTAACCCCTAAAGGTCGAACAGCTCCTCGAGGACGGCGGCAACGCCGTCCTCGTCGTTCGAGGGGCAGACCCGATCCACCACAGCCAGTACGTCGGCATGCGCATTCTCGACCGCGTACGACGTACCGGCCCAAGCCAGCATGGGCAGATCGTTGAGCGAGTCGCCGAAGGCGATCGTGTCAGCAGCCGGAATGTCCAGCTCTGCAGCGAAATCCGCGAGCATGGCAGCCTTCGAGACACCGGTCGCGCCGATCTCGACCAGGCTCGTGCCGCCACTGTGGCTGGCGGTGACGCGCTCGCCCACCACGGCGCTGATCCGCGCCAGCAGGTCGTCGGAGTGCCAGCTGGGATGCCGGACCAGGAGTTTGGCGGCCGGCTCGGCCAGCAGGACCTCGAGCTCGGCGATCAACGTGTCCTCGGGTTTCGGCCACCGGTTGACGTACTGCGGTTCCTGTCCGTAACGGTTCGATCGCTCAATCGCGAACTCCACCTCGGGAATCTCCGATCGGATCGCCGTTGCCACTTCGTGCAACACCGCCGGATCGATCAGCCGGGTCCGGATCGCGGTCTGCCGGCCGACGTCGTACAGAATGGCGCCGTTGGCAACTATTGCGATTCCGTGATCGCCGACCAGGTCGGCCAGGTCGTGCAGCCACCGAGGTGGACGGGCGGTGACCATCACGAAAACACTTCCGGCGCGTTGCACCGCGGCGACCGCGGCCCGGGTTCGATCGGAGATCGATCGATCACTGCGGACCAGGGTGCCGTCCAGATCGGTGGCGACCAGACGCGGCGGGCGGTGTGCTTCGGATGCCTTCACACGCTCACCGTATCGGCCTGCCGCACTACCGCCCGACCGGCGTTCGGCGCAAGCTCTGGGACATCGGTTTCAGATGATTCTGATCAATCTTATTGAGCTTTTGACAACGTCACCAGACCGTTACGGCAACAAGCTGCAAAGGCAGCAAGTTCCCCTGCGCAGCAGGGAGAGCGCGTGATTTCATGCGGAGGTCTGGCAGGGAACCCGGGGCGATTCGACCGCGTCGTATGCCTGTTCTGGATCAGCACGACTGAGACAGCCCGCCAGCGAACCAGCAGACGAAACGTCCGCGAAATTGATGCGGATTTGGCTGCAACCAAATCCTCAGCAGCGACGTCAACAGTTATGGATCGGTATGTCCCGAGCCAGGGACGACGACGTGGTGGGTCGGCAACAGTTCGCCGTTCCATCAGCTAGTGGATCCGTGTGATCGAGCCAGTTCACCGTTCGTTCACAGAGGTCCGGATACTTGGGGAGCCTTGAATGACCGTCAGCAGCGCCAATCTCATGGGGCACGATCGAGCTGTCGACACATCTTCCAGCACAGATGGGGCCATGACCGGATGTATCGCCCGGTCGGATATTTTCCAGCACCGCCTGATGGAAGAGCCGCCGCCCGCTTCGGCCACCCGCCGGACCCGGGAGCGGTACGAACAGCTGGTCCGGGAGGCAAAAGCCTTGTGTGCCTCGTGTCCGCTGTTCACCGACTGCCTCTACAGTGCCGTCGCCGAGCACGATGTGAGTGGCTTCGTCGCCGGAACCACCGCCGCACAACGCCGTTCGATGCGCAATCTGCTCGACGTCGAAGTGCAGGCCGACGACTTCGACCAACTGGCCGGCGCGCGCGGGACGCGGCGCCCGGTGAGCCACGAAGAGGTGCTGCGCCTGCGGGGTCAGTACCCCAACGACAGCCTGGAATCCCTTGCCATGCGGCTCGGATGCTCCTTGTCGACTGTCAAGAGGCACTTGCGCCGGGCCCGGCGTGGCCAGAGCCCGGCCACCAAGACGCCACGTACGAAGCCCGCGGTGAACGCGGTCCTGGACGCCTTCGAGACCGTCGTGGACGTCCAGCCGTGCCAGCCCCGCCGGGGCGGTAGCCGCGTCGCCTGATCCGACGCTCGGCCCGCCAGCGGACCGTCGGTCACTCAACGCATCGGCCCGGAATCCCTGTGTAGACAGGGGTTCCGGGCCTTTTCGTTGCTACTGGCAAGCTATCGCGTTGTCAATCTATTTAATCCTGGTCGAAAGGTTGGCGCCGACCACCGGCCGGGCGCGACACTGCAGAGGTCTCAGAAGTACCGATTCAGAACGGCGGCAACCCCGTCGTCGGTGACCGACTTGGTCACCTCGTCGGCAACCGACTTCACCTCGTCGGGTGCCGAGCCCATCGCGACCCCGTGGCCGGCGAACGTCAGCATCTCGATGTCGTTGCGGCCGTCCCCGATCGCGAGCAGACCCGACGCATCCAGGTCGTACTGCGCCAGCGCCACCTTCAACCCGGTCGACTTGTCCACACCCTCGGGCGCGATGTCGAGCCAGGCCGTCCAGCCGACGAAGTAGCCGACCCCGTGCAGACCGAGTCGCTCGGCCAGCCGGACGAAGTCCGCCTCGGACTGCTCCGGGTCCCGAATGATCAACCTGGTCACGGGTTCCGGGGCCAGCTCGTCGTCGGACACCACCCGGATCTTGGCGTTCTTGCCGAGGTCGCCCTCCGGGAACGGCGCGGTCACCAGGTAGGTCCCGTCGTACTCCTCGACCGCCATCCGGGCGTTCGGCGCGTGCTCACGGACGGAGGCGATCACCGTGCGCGGATCGAACGTGCGCTCGTCCAGCACCTCGCCGTCCGGGTAACGCATCGTCCGTGCACCGTTGCTGACGACAACTATTCCGCCGGTGGGCAGACCGAAGCGCTCGGCCACCGGCATGGTCGTGGACCAGGCCCGGCCGGTCGCGAGGAAGACCGGCACCTGCGCGGCAGTCCGCCGTACAGCGTCGACGACCGCAGGCGACAACCCCTCGTCATGGTCGATCAGGGTGCCATCGATGTCGAGGGCAACGGCTGTCGGTCGGAAGGGCGTTACCTGCGGTCGTTCGCTCATTTGCTGACCGGCTCGAGGACCTCACGGCCACCGACGTACGGCTGCAGTGCCGTCGGCACCCGGACCGATCCGTCCGCCAGCTGGTGCGTCTCCAGGATCGCCACGATCCAGCGTGTGGTGGCCAGCGTCCCGTTCAGCGTCGCCACCGGCTGGGTCTTGCCGTCGGCGTCGCGGTGCCGGATGTTCAGCCGGCGGGCCTGGAAGTCGGTGCAGTTCGACGTCGAGGTGAGCTCGCGGTACGCGCCCTGGGTCGGCACCCAGGCCTCGCAGTCGAACTTCCGGTACGCCGATTGCCCGAGATCACCGGTCGCCGTGTCGATCACCCGGTAGCTCAGCTCCATCTTGTCGAGCATCTGCTTCTCCCAGTCCAGCAGCCGCAGGTGCTCCGCGGCAGCGTCCTCGAGGCTGCAGTAGGAGAACATCTCGACCTTGTCGAACTGGTGGACACGAATGATCCCGCGGGTGTCCTTACCGTGCGAGCCGGCTTCCTTGCGGTAGCACGACGACCAGCCGGCGTACCGGATCGGGCCGTTGCTCAGATCCAGGATCTCGTCCATGTGGTACCCGGCCAGGGCGACCTCCGACGTACCGGTCAGGTACAGCTCGGGCTCGTCCAGCCGGTAGACGTCGTCGTGCGCCGACAGGTAGCCGGTGCCACCCATCACCTCGGGCTTGACCAGCGTCGGCGTGATCATCGGGGTGAACCCGTTCTCGACCGCTTGCTGGATGGCCAGCTGCAGCATGCCGAGCTGCAGGAGCATGCCGACGCCCTTGAGGAAGTAGAACCGGGCCCCCGAGACCTTGGCGCCACGCTCCATGTCGATCGCGCCGAGCAGCTCGCCCAGCTCGAGGTGGTCCCGCGGCTCGAAGCCCTCGGCGCTGAAGTCGCGCGGCTTGCCGATCTCCTCGACCACGCGGAAGTCCGCCTCGCCGCCGACCGGGGCCTCGTCCGAGACCAGGTTCGGCAACCCTTCGGCCAGCTCGCTGAAGCGGCGCTCGGCGTCGTTCGCGGCGGCGTCGGTGGCCTTCACCTCGGCAGCCAGGGTCTTGGTCCGCTCCAGCAGCGCGGCGCGCTCGTCACCCTTGGCCTGGGCGACCTGCTTGCCGAGCGTCTTCTGCTCGGCCCGGAGCGCCTCGAAGGCGGAGATGGACGATCGGCGCTCACTGTCGGCGACCAGGATCTGGTCGACCAGGTCGGTACTCTCGCCGCGCTTGGTCAGGGCGGCTCGTACGACGTCAGGGTTCTCACGGAGCAGTTTCGCGTCAATCACACCCTGAGGGTATCGGGGCGTGTCTGAAGCGGCGAAGTCAATTCGGGATGATGGGGTGGGGCTACGTGATCACAGAGGGGGATTTGAGCGGGCGATGAACCACCATCCACCCAGTCCGGTCGGCCGTGCGCTCACCGTTGTCCTGGGTGCGGTGCCGTTCACTGTGATCACCCTCCTGGTCTTCGGAGGCTGGCCGCCGCTGCAGCAGTGGGACGCCTCCATGGCGGCCCGGGCTGCGTCGTACGGCGCCACCCACCCGAACGTGGTCGACTTCTGGCAGGTGGTCGGGGCGGTCGTCCTGCCGTGGACGTCGCGAGCGGTGATCGTGATCGTGGCCGTCTACCTCTGGCACCGGCGGGCCCGGCTGCTGACCGTCTGGCTGCTCGTCTCGGCCGGAGCGGAGCTCGGGCTGGTCCAGGCGGCCCAGTACATCTTCACCCGGTCCCAGCCCGCTCAGCACCTGGTCGAGACCGACGGCTGGTCGTACGTGTCCGGTCACGCCACCGCGGCGTTCGTGATGGCCGGGGCACTCGGTGTCGTGCTGCCGTCCGTGCGCGGCTGGCGGCGGCGGTTCCGGCTGCTGGTGCTGCTGCCGGTGATCGTGGTGGTGTGGATCGCGTCGGTCGACCGGCTCGCGCTGAACGTGCACTACGTGTCCGATGTGCTGGGTGGCTGGGCACTCGGGCTGGCCATCCTGACCGCCACGTCGATCGGCTTCGGCCTGCGCCCCGGATTGCGCCGGAGGCGCCGTCGTACCCCGGTCTCTGCTTTGGAGACCGCGCGCCCGCCCCGAGCTGCCGTGATCGTGAACCCGATCAAGGTCGGGGACGGCGTGGCCTTCCGGCGGAAGGTGACCCGGTCGCTGGAGCTGCGTGGCTTCGACGATCCGCTGTGGCTGGAGACCCGGGCGGACGACTCCGGGAACGCGATGGCCAAGCGCGCGATCGAGTACGAGTCGGACCTGGTGCTGGTGGCCGGTGGCGACGGCACGGTCCGGGTCGTCTGCGCTGCGCTGGCGCATACGGGGATCCCGGTTGGAGTGATCCCGGCCGGCACGGGCAACCTGCTGGCCCGGAATCTGCACATCCCGCTGGATCTCGACGACGCGCTCGAGCGGATCCTGGAAGGGCGGGACCGGCGGATCGACATGGTCTCCGTGTACGGCGATCAGCTGGACACGGACCGGTTCGCCGTGATGGCCGGGCTCGGGCTGGACGCGGCGATCATCTCCGGCGCGCCGCCCGTACTCAAGGCGCAGATCGGGTGGCCGGCGTACCTGGTGTCGACGGCGCGGAACATCAACCACCCGTCGGTCCGGGTCCGGATCACCTTCGACGACGAACTGACGATCGAACGCCGGGTCCGGACGGTCGTGGTCGGCAACGTCGGCATGCTGCAGGCGAACATCCCCCTGC
>NZ_SMKA01000198.1 GCF_004348455.1 Kribbella albertanoniae | reverse complement strand
CACCCTGCCCGCCCAAACGTCGCGGATATCGACGCTGTAGAACCGCTGGAGGTCGGCCTCTACATGGCCGGGAAGGGCTTCAAGTAGGGCGGCGGCCCCGAAGCTTCCCCCATGTCGATTCCGTACGCCTCCTTCATGATCGCTTCCAGGTCCTGCATCGACGGCCGGGACCGCAAGAAGATCTGCGCCCCCTCGTCGCCGAACAGCTCCCTGGCGGCAGCGGGAATGTCCATGTTCGCGGCGTACTGCGCGAACATGACGGGCATCTCGACCGGCGCATGCAGCACCTGGTCATCCACGGCGATTTCTACGCTCTCGCCCTTGGCCTCACGGACCTGTGCGCGGCGTGCGTTGAGGTCGATGCGCACTACGGACCAACCACCATTCCGGCCTTGTCGAAGTACAGAAGCTGCGGAGCCTCGCCCTCGGTTCCGAGCATGGTGATGGTGACGCCGAGCGTGGACATCTCCGACTTGTTGAACGTCGTGTCCTCGCGCTCGGTGACCTTGGCGCGCCGGTAGAACACACCTACGTCGTGCGCGGAGCTGGTGCGGATCTTGAGGAACACCGCGTAGTCCTCGGTCTCGCCCATGGCGGGCGGGGTGAAGATCGTGGTTGCGGCCTCGGTGTCGTCCCAGGTGCCGCCGCCGAACATGAACTCCACGGTGTGGCGGTTCCACTGCGCCAGGGCGGCGCTGATGCTGGACGCCTGGCCGGTGGTGACGACGTCCCAGGGGAACGCCATCTGCCAGACGTTCATGTCCTCGGTCTCCTCGTCCAGCGGCGTGTAGTTCACGCCGTCGTCGGAGATGAGCCCGAGGTAGGACCAGGGGGCGGCTGCGGTGGCCGCGAAGTTGTCCGGTGCGTCGGTGGGCCAGGGGGCGACGTAGATGCCGCCACCGGCCCCCACGACCGGCTTAGTGTCGAGGGTAGGCATGACTGTGTGGCTCCTCTCAGGGATGGCAAGTCACGGTGATCTCGCTGACGTAGCGAGGCCGTGCATGTCCCGCCGAATCCGGGGAGTCCGAATCCGGTGAGTAGGCGGTCGAGTTGGGAACCACGTTCGTGACGTAGCCCTCGTCGTACGCCCCTGGCAGGTCCAGAAGGGCTGCCAGGACTGATGCAGTGAGTTGCTGGGCATCGACGTGCCGAATGCCGTACACGGTGACCGTGAGGGCGGCATTGGCCAGGCCGAAGCCACTAACGGGCGGTCCGCCGCTGCGCTGCACGAGCACCAGCGGGTAGGCCCGGTCGTTGGGCAGGTCGGTGTAGACGCGGCCGGCCGTAGCCGCGACGATGGCCGGAACGGCGCGCAGGTACTTGCTGATCAGGCCCTCGACATCAACCTCGGCGTACGTGCTCACGCGACACCCCGAGCGGCAGGGACGAACCGCAGACCGCAGACGATGCACGCGCGGCGCATCGGGCCACGGGCCGGGAAGGTGCGCCCGCCACGGACCGGCGAGGGTCCAGCTCCGAACTCGATCCAGTTCCACTTGAAGTCGCGGACATAGACGCGGGCTCGCGCATCGGCGTACCCCATGTGCACGGCATCGATCGATGCGTCGTAGTGGCCGGATCGGTGCGGCGCCAGGGCCGGGATGGTCTCGGCGACCACCTCGGCTGCCGCCTGGATCGAAACATGCATGAACGGCTCACGCTTCATCGCCGCAATGCCCTTGTGGTCAACGGAAAACCTCATGACGTGGACGACCTCCGTCCGATCACTTCGACGTGGTGAACGGCCCGCCCATTGCTGGACAGGTTCCGCCAGAACGCCGGGTCACCATCGACCTCCAGGCGGCCGACCTCATCGACCTCCAGCCACGAGAAGGCATCGAGCGTCGCCTCCTCGGTGGGATCGGCCGGGGGCTTGTGCGCGAGCACATCGCTTGCCGGAAGCAACACCAGGTAGATGTCATCCGACGAGCGGCCATCGGGCGATTCCATGCGGGCTTGGATCTGGCAGTAACACCGGCTCGGGTAGCTGTCCTCGGCGTACTCCACGTTGCCGTGAGCGTCACGGCCTGCGGGGTAACGGGTGTGGACGGTGCATGGCCGGTTGAGACGACGGTCCAGGTAGCTCATCGCTCACCCCAGCCGAACGATGACTGAGGCAACCGTCCGCCTGGCCGGCCGTCCGAGCAGACCATCGAGCACGGCCCGCTCATCCACTGTGAGAGTGAGCGGATCGCCGAACCCGTCGGCGTAGCTGACGCTGGTCGAGCCGACCGACTCCGACCGGATGCCGACCGGCACCGCATCGGCGCGGAATGCCTTCATGACGGTCAGGTAGACCAACACGTTGTGGTAGGCCGCGTCGATGGCTTCGGCCTGCGTGCCGAGGTAGGCCCAGACCAGGGTTGCGATCACTCCCAACCTGGCCTGGACCATCGGCTCTGTTGCCGCAGGCACCTGAGTGCCGGTGATCGTCTCGTAGTCCTCGATCGTGACTTCGAGCACGGCGACCTCCGGGGGTCAGCAACCTGGACTTAGCTCCGAGCTAAGTCCAGGTTGTGGATGGACTACGGCAGGTTCGGGCCGAGAACGCTGAACGGGAAGGCGTCAGCGGGAGCGCCGGGCATCTTCGGCGCGACGACGGTCCAGCCCATGCGGATCTTGAGTCGCATGGCGAGGGCGTCCTGCTCGGCGAGGTTGATGTCGCCCACGGTGGCCTGGTCGAGCATCTTGACGGTGATGTCCTGACGCATGACGATCCACGCGAGGTTGGGGTCACCCATGAGCGCCAGCGCGCCATCGGCCCCAGTGCTGTCCCAGATTCCGCGGTTCACGTAGGAGACCGGGACACCGAACGGCGCAACGGCGTTGTCCTGCGTGAAGCTGTTCGCAAGGATCGGCTGACCCTGCTGGTTGGTCGCGGTCCGGAAGGTGCCCTTGAGCGACGGACCGGCGAACGCGCGCTGCACGTCGTAGCCGTCGTCTTCGACCAGCTCCATGGTGTTCGCCCAGTCCATGACGATGTCGTCGGTGGACTCGTAGACGTTGCCCTTGGCCTTGGCCATGCCGACCAGGCCGCCGACCGGGAACCCGGCCGGGACAGCCGAGCCGTCCGGGGCCTTGCCGAAGAAGACCGTGGAGTCGATCAGGCGGCCGATGGCCTCGACCGCGCGGGTGCGGACCTCGCCCCACAGGTCGATGGTCGAGTCGTCCAGGACGTTCTCAGGCAGGACGACGATGGTCGCGGCCTCTTCGACGCCTACGGTGGCGTCGTCCCAGGACATGGTGGTGGTCGGCTTCTTCGCCAGGTCGATGTCCTCGCCCGGCGGGACCGACAGCCACTGGGCGTTCGGCAGGGTGTCGAGGATCTTGTAGCGAAGCACCGACGTACCGACGTTGACACGCCGGAAGGCGCTCAGGGCAACGGATGCCTGAGCGGCGGCCTGGATGATCTCCTCAGACCGCTGTTCGATGATCAGCGCGGCGGCATCCGCGCGGGAGACGTACGAGGTGGGCACGATCCCTCCTTGAAGGGCTCATCGCCGGGGCCTCAGCGCCTCCCGAAGCTGGTCACTCACGCTCTTTTGCGCGGGTGGAGTCTTACGGGGGCCGAGGTCGGCATGCGGGTGGGGCGGTTGGTTGCCATCGGCATCAACCGCGAGAACGGGGTACTTCTCCAGCACCGCTTCCACCTGCGCCTTGAGGGCGTCGGCATCTACCGTTCCGTCGTCCGCAACGTCGATCGCGGACAGGTCCAGGTGAGGGAGCGCGAGGTCGGGCGCAGTCACGACGCCGGACAGCATCGAGACAGCCGCAGAGCGCACCGCGAGCGTGCGGTACTTGGCGGACCACTCGGTGTTGGCCTTGTCGGTGCCTTCCTTGCGCGCCTGGTCGAGCGCCTTGTCCTCGGCGGACTTGTGCTGCTCCTCCAGGGCCGAGAGCCGAGTCGTGGCGTCGGCAAGTGCCTTGTCACGCTTCTTGGCTTCGGACTCCCAGTGCCGCGCCTGACGCTTGGCCTTGGCCAGGTCGTCTTCGGGCGGTGGGGTGGTTGCTTCGGTCTGCTGGCCCTCGGCGGGCTGCTGGCCTTCCTGCTGGCCTTGCTGTTGACCCTCGGCGGGTCCGTTGGCGGGTGCTTCGGACATCGGCTGTCCTTCTGTCATGCCCCTCAGCGGGGCGGTGGGTTACGCGGCCAGGTCGTGGCGCTCGGCGAGGGCCGCCAGGGCGGCGTCTCGCTGTGCCTGTAGGTCGCGCTTCAACTCCCGCACCTGCGCCAGCTCATCGCGGGCCATGGTGCGGCGGGCTCGGTAGATGGGCTGCGGTAGCAGCACGCACCGACAGTTCGGATGCGGCTTGGCCCATTTCTCGGTGACGTTGAAGATCACCGAGCCGGTCAGCTTTGGGTTGGTGCGGGCGGCCAGGCGGCGGCAGAACCCGCAGGAATCGGGCTTGGCTTCTCGGCGGTAGCCCTGGAGGACCGTGTAGTTCTGGCCCATCAGCCGCTGTAGCTCATCCTTGGACACGCGGTCCATGTGGTTGCCAGCAGCAAGCGCGAGCCGGTCGAACCCCTTGCGCATCGCCAGCGCCGGGTCCATGCCGCTGTCCATCAGCGCGGCGGCGTGCATCGGCCCCGCCTCGTAGAGGGTGGTCGCGAGCTGCGGCCGGTTCTTCAGCAGTACGGCGGCGCGCATGTCCACGCCGAGCCCATGGCCCAGCAGGAGATCGATGAACCACAGCACGGTCTGTGCGCGGGCGGTGGTCGCTACGTCCTGCACGTCGGCGGTGGCGGTGTTCTCCAGGTCGTCCCACCAGTCATCCAAGATGTACTGGGGCCGGAGGTCGACCCAGTCGCGGGACAGGACTGCGGTGGCCAGGACGGCGGCGTTGCGGATCACCTTCCGCCAGGCGTCCCCGGCCTCGCTCACTCCTCTCCGGCCGTCTGCTCGGGCGCTCCCTCAGTCGGGACGGCGCGGGTGCCCTGACCGATCGCCAGGCCGAGCCCCGCCTCGTTGGCGGTCTCCTCGGCCAGCATCTCTTCCCACTTCGCGGCCTCCTGTGGGCTGGCTCCCCAGCGCTCCCACAGCACCCGGCGCGGTACGCCGAGAGTCGCCATCTTGAGCAGGGCATCCACGATCTCGCCCTCGCTGCGGGCCTCCACGTCCTCCCACAGAACGGCGATCTTCATGTCGTCTGCGAGGGCCTGGTTGCCCGCTGCGCGGGCGCACAGGCGGATGGTGTCGGCCCACGCCTCGCCATAGGTCTGGCGCCGGTTTCCGACCTTCCGCGACAGGCCGTACTCCGTCGCGCGCACCGACTCGCCGGACGGGAAGTTGCCCATGCCAGCGGTGAGGTAGTGCGGCGGCGTGCGGCTCTGGGTGGCCAGTGCCTGGATGTCCTCGCGGTTCGCCTCGAGAAACCCGCTCGGGCTGGAGGCATCGAACTGGCCGAAACGGGTCTCCGCCGACAGTGCGGTCCACAGCCGGTCGACCTCGGAATCGAACGGCGAGATGGGGTTGCCGTCCTCGTCCACCTCGACATCGATGCCGGTTACCCAGCGCTGCGGGAAGGCGTGGAACTCCTGCGTCAGCAGGCGGTGGAAGTTGGTCCGGTTGATCCGGTCTTGGATCGGGATGACGCCCTGAATCTCCGAGCTGGTGCCGCCCTCAAGGTCGGGCTGTGTCGGCATCCACACGAACGGGACGACGCCCATGGGGTTGGGCAGGAACGGCCCGCCGTCGTCGTCAGGCTCGCGCGGGGCAATGTCGATCTGCGCCAGGTCGACGGACATGGGCGCGGTCACCGGGTACTTGTCCAGTACCTCCAGCGCCTGCGCCGAGCGGAACCGGTAGACGCCTTCGGGCCGGTACAGCGACACGTACAGGTGCCGGGGCGACCGCAGCGACTCCCACACCTTGACGGCCTCGGTCGGCTCGCCGGTGATCTCATCGCGGCGGACGTGGACCTGCAACGGGGACTCGCCGTTGATCCGTGGCGGCAGGTTCTCGCGCGGCCAGACGCTGGTGTAGGTGTAGCCGAACTTGAGGGCGGCCAGGTGTACCGCGGACTGGTGAAAGTCCATGTTGTTGGCCTGCCAGAACTCCCAGGCCGCCTCGTCCAGGTCCTCATCGCTGCTCGACTTGATGCCGCCGACAACCAGTCGCTCATTGACCACATCGACCACCAGGCGGGTCCAGTTGGACACGGCCATGGCCAGCAGATCCTTGTGCTTCTGCGTGAGCCTGCGGGGCTCGGTCGGCATCGCCTGGATGCCTGCGTAGTAGTCGTCGTACTGCTGGAGCTCCGGCCGGAGGTCGGCCAGCTCCTTGGCCATGGCCTTGGCGGTGGCGATTGCCTCGTCATCTTCGAGCCGAGCGCCGGCCGTTGCCTGTTCGGCCACGGAGCCACCTCCTCAGGGGGTCAGTGGAAGCCGTAGCCGACGCGCCGTTTCTGCGTCAGTTGGCCTCGTGTGGTGTACGCGCCGACCGCGAGTGCGGCCGGGATCACGGCATCGATCCGCTTGCCTCCGGTGTTGCGCGGGGGCTTCACGGGCTTGATCAGGTCGGGGTTGTCCACGCCCCGCTTGATCTCGACGTTGTCGAAGCACCAGGCGGCAACGGGGTTGGCGTGGTGCATCCAGGTCTGTTCGACGGTCGCGGACATCAGCGCATTCATGGGGCCGGTCATGCCGAGGAACGACGGTTCGTTGGCGACCATCGGGACGCGGCCCATGAGGGTGGCCAGCTCCTGGCGGACATACTCACCGGACCACTTGTCATAGGTGACCTCGCGGACCTTGTACGGCTTGAGCCAGGCGGCGATGTCGTCGCACAGGGCCTTGAAGTCGATGACCGCGCCCTCATGCAGGGTCAGCCATCCAGCCTTCACCCACTGCGATGCCAGCTCGTTGGTTGCCTCGTCCAACTGCCCGAGCGTGTCCTCAGGAATCCAGTGCCGCCACACCATGTCCCCGGTGTCGGGGAAGTACGCCGCGCACGAGGTCAGGTCATGGCGCGCCGACAAGTCGAGCCCGACCCAGCAGGGCTTGCCCTTGAGTGCAGGCATGCCGTAGTCCGGCGTCAGCCAGATGTCCCCCGTGCAGTCGTTGTAGTGGTGCATCGGCATCCATCGGGTGGACTGCTTCACCCACTGGTTCAGGCGGAACTGACGGAAGGCGTTCTCTTTGCTCGGGTCGTTCTTGGCCTCGGCGGCCTCCTGGCGCAGGGCATCCAACGACAGGTAGTCACCCAGGGCCGGGTTCGCGAAGTGCCACAGGCTTTCGTCCCACGGGTCGGCATCCATGGGCAGGTTGCGCAGGTACACGAACCGGTGCCGCGCCCGGTCGGGGTCGTCCTGGATCTTCACGCACTCGACGTGCTCGGCATGGGCGAACGACGACAGGTCATCGCCCGCGGTGGTCGCGGCGACCATCAACGGCTGGAGCCGCGCACCCATGGCCGTACGCATCGAGTTCCACAGCCGGCCGTCTGGCTGGGCGATCACCTCATCGAACAAGATCGCATGCGGGTTCTGGCCCAGGTTGCCCAGCGCGTCCCGCGCGACGGTCGTGTAGAAGGAACCGCTGCTGGCCACGACGATGCGCTTTGTGCTGCTCATCGTCTTGAGGCCGATCTTCCCGGCGTTGCGCTGGAGGACCGGCGACAGTGCGCACATCCGGTCGGCGACATCCCAGACGATGCGGGCCTGGTCGCGGTCGCGGGCCGCGCCGTAGATTTCCGCGCCTTCCTCGCCGTCCATGATCAGCAGGTAGAGCGCGATCCCGGCCAGCAGCTCGGACTTGCCATTCTTCCGGCCCAGCTCGATCCAGCCCATCGAGAAGCGGCGGACGTAGCACTGGGCCTCGGTGTTCCACCGGACATCGCCGAACAGCGGTTCCACGATGTCGGCGCGCTGCCAGTCGGTGAGCACGAACGGTCTGCGAGCCCAGCGCCCCTTGGTGTGCACCAGCGCCGTGTTGAAGAACAGCACGGCGTGTAGGGCGCGGGGCTCGCAGCGGTGCTCCCCTCGGGCCTCACACAGCGGCAGCTTCGCCCACTTGCGATGCTGCGCCTCGGTCCATGTTTCGTGGCAGACGGGCAGGTCAGCCGAAGAGGGCATCAGCGCCCGCCTCAGCCCCTACGCCCTCGTCCTGGAGCATGGTGGCCTTGAGCGACGTGCGCGACGAGCTGGTGCCGCCGAACTGCTGTGCGAGGCTCTGCGCGGTCTTGAGGGCGGCCTGCCACTCGCGCCGGACGGTGAGCGCCTTCGGGCCGCCGTCCTTCGGGTCGCGCTCCAGCAGCGGCGAGCGGAGCAGGGCTCGGCCCAGACGCTCGGCGTCGACCACGGCCGTGCAGTACTGGTGGAACATCTGCTCATCGGCTGCGCGGACCCATGGCCACTGTGACAGCGAGAACGTGAACACCTGACGCCAGCGGGTTTGCCATTCGTCGTCGCCCTCGGCCCAGGGAGGCAGGGATACCGGGGTCTCAGGGACCTTCGGCTCATCCAGGTTCAGCACGCGCTTGTCCGTGACGCCCTTGAGTAGGGTCAACGCGGTTGGCTCCTTGGCGGGTCCTCGCTTTCCCATGGTGACCCTCCTCTCTTGAGTTGTTGCCGGTGGCACCGACCCCCAACAGTCACACGGGGTGTGGGGGGTCTGGGGGCCGGTGCCGCTTCCCCTGCAAGCCGCTCCGGGGTTCGCTACCGGAGCGGACTACCTACTGCGAGCCGGACAGCGAATTGGCGATGCTGGTCATCGTCCGGCGCTGGCCCGCGCGGAGCGGGTTGACACGAGACGGTGCGCTGGCCGAGTTGGCCCAGGCGAACACGTTGCCCAGGTTGTCCGCTCCGGTGTACCCGGCGCTGCGGGCGCGGGTGAGGATGCGGCGACGCTGTGCCTCAGTCATGGCTGTCCCTCCTCTCGTCAGTTGATGGATTGGTTTTCCTCAACGGTCATCGCGTAGGAGTCCCACGTTGTGTCCCGTCGAGCGTTGGGCCAGACCGGATCGGGCGGCAGCTCGATCCCTTGCCTGCGGGCGATTTCGCGCCCGTCGAGGTAGCGCGTTCCGAGGTCGCGCCAGTTCGTGGCCGCCAGGAACGCATCGCGCTGTGCCTGAGTGGCGAAGCACACGCAAAGCCAGTAGTCGGAGTTGGTCGCCAACTCCATCCGCTCGGCCTCGCGTTCCTTGCGGTCGCGGAAGCCCTGCTGCACGGCATCCAACTCGGCGGCGGCGTCCGCCTCCAGGTTGGCGATGTACTCGATACCTTCGAGGGGGCGCGGCACGGCGCTGGCCAGGTCGGAGTCCGCTGCCTCGCTGGCCTCGGTCTCGCCGTAGCCGATCACGTCGTCGGGGTTGTAGCCCACGACATCGAAGTCAGGATCGCTCATCGGGCGGCTCGCTCTCTCCGCGCCGCCAGGAATCCAACCCCACAAGGGGATACAGGGCCTCCAGGGCGCGGTAGTCCTCGGGGAAGGTGTCGTGGATCGGCTTGGTGAATCGGTGGTCCAGTCCGTCGAACGATCGGCCGAACAGGCGGTAGTCGACCGGCAGCTTTGTCCCGGTCTCGGTCAGCACGCGGCGCACATCGGCTACGTAGTAGTCGTGGATCGGGTAGAACACCCGCTCATTCGGCCGCCAGGGTCCGTGCTTGTTCAGCAGCATCCGACGCATGGGCGAGTCCGCGGCGCGCACCCCATGCGCCACCCAGGGCATCTCCTCCTCCAGGCCCAGATCCTCGGTCAGCAGTTCGTAGATGTCCGGGTAGCTGAAGTCCGGGAAGTTCGCGCCCCAGATCACCGGGAGGTTGCTCGGCGGCTGGAACACGCCATCGTTGAGGAAGCGGAACACGGAGCGGTTGGGGAGGCGCACGATCGGCCGGTTGAACTCGCGTTCGTAGTAGTCCAGCGACCGGTTGACGAACCCGATATGCGGGCTCAGGTAGAGGTGATACGGGTGGATGTTCTCGGCAGGCCAGTACTCCAAAAGCCTGTGCCAGGTAGCGATCGAGTCCTTGCCCGCCGAGAAGCCCAGCAGGACGTGGTCGGTCTCTTCGCGCACCCACTCGCAAAGGCCGGCCGAAGGCAGCCAGGTACCGTCCGGGCCGATTGGGCGTTCGTCGCTGACCCAGCCCAGCCAGCCTGGTTCGAGGTCATGCCCGCTACCGGCCTCCGGGACGGCATCCCACAAGTCAGTCACCGGTCGCCCATCGGTTGCTGACGGCAAGCAATCCGACGACATGGCTGAAAAGCATGTGCGGCGCATACAGCAGCACGCCGCGATTCACCCCATTGTCGAGGTCCTGGACGTTGGCGATCAGCACCCATTCCGTGAGGATCGGGTTCTTGGGCTCCGGGCAGGGCTCATCGGCATCATCCGGCGTCAGTTCGGCCGCCATGCCAGACAGCAAGTCGTTGAGGCGATCGATGACATCAGATTCGGCCACGCGCCCTCCATTCGCACACTTGTTCGGTTTATGGCAAAAGGTCTGCGAAAAGACCTTCTGGAAATCGGTTTCCCGGGGATCTTGTCAAGTCCCGACACGCCGGGGTCTGCAAGCGTGGGGAGGGCATTCTCACCCGCTGGGTGACGGTGGGTGATAGGATCGGGCTTCCGCCCGAATCCCTCCTAGCGGAGGGGGTCGGTGCCGGATCGAACCTTCACAACCGCACAGCCTGTCCGCCCGCGCCTCACGCGCGGCTGTGGCGCATTCCTGGCCAGCTAGGGAGGTAACACGCTCCCCGACGCTGCCCAGGGCCACAGCAGCCCATGCAACGGCTCACCAGGGACGACAGGCGGTCACCGGATGCGAGCATGGCGGTTTCATCGCCCTGACGCTTGCAGACTGCCCACCAGGGCAACGGGAACGATCGCCAGTCACACCAGGGACAACACGGCAGGCTCACGCGGTTCTAGGTGCCTTGACATCTCAACAGTGAGTGCTCTCTCTTCACCATTCGGTTGAGTCGAGCGCAGTTACCACCCCCGTAAGACCGAGCCAATCGCGGCCGGCCGTAGGGCTCTGACTGTGCTCGCTCTCTGCCCAATGGTTGGGCGGCCGGACTCATCATCCGGCCTGTGAAGGGAGCAAACCATGTTCATTGACGATCGGATCACCGAGCTAGACCGGGAATCTGTTGCCTGGTGCAACCACCGTCTAGACCAGGCCATGTACTACGCCTGGGGCGTGATCGACACTCTGGTCAGGTGCAAGCCGGACGTGGGAGACCTGTTCTCCGACGACGACGTGTACCACTTCGGCCAGAAGATCTTCACCGACAGCATCACGTTCCGTCTCGGCAGGGTTGCCGCGATCGACGCGATTCAAGATGCCTGGCAGCAGTACTACCGGGACAAGTTCGGAATCGTCATCATGACGGTGGTCCAGCCTTGACGGCCTGCCCGCACTGCGGGTGCGGGGTCATGCCTGCCGCCACCAACTGTGAGGAGTGTGGGGAGCCTTTATAGGTGACCTGGTGCGTTGCCCGGCCCTCGGGATTCCGAGGGTGTGGGTTGCCCACCAGGGCACCCCGGTTTCATCAGCCGGGGAAAGGTTGAAGGGAGCAACAAAATGGCGGATGTCAACTGTGCCCACTGCGGGGAACCGTGGGAGGGGCACTACCTGCGCCACGACCTCATCTGGACCGAGTGCGTGGACTGCGGGGAGAACATCGTCAAGTTCAGCGATGGAAGCTGGCAACTGAAGGGTCAGCCCTGGCACGGCTCTAAGGGGAACTGCCAGCACACACGCGGCGGACGGCGCGTCTGCTCCGACGATCACGGCCCTGTGCCTGCGTCGATCGAGAACAGCGAGGACGTCCAAGCGTGGTTCCATCTCGTGGTCGCCGGCCGTGGCTGTCCAAACTGCGGCGATGTCGGCCCACGGCCGAACGACGAGCGCGGGCAGGCCAACGTAATGGCGTTGTTCGACTCGGCGGTGTTCGACGGCGATCCAGCCGAGTATCTGTAGCGGTTCCGTGCCGCTCGCCCGGTCGCCATGATTCGTGAATCGCGAATCATGGCGGCGGGACAACCTGCACGGAGCAGGCCACCGGGATTCATCACCCCGGTAACCGAAGGGAGCAGTCGTGACGATCACGACGAGCAATGAGAGCACTGTCAGCTTCGAGAATCCCCGCTGGTCAATCAGTCTCGCCCGAGAGGTCGAGTGGCTGCGTCTCAACCGTGAGGACAACCTCGCGGTGGTGCGCTTGCCCGATGGGCGCGAGGTCAACCGTGGGGTCGCAGACCTCGCGGCGGCCTACCGTCCGGGCACTGTGGTTTCGGGGCGGCGCAGCAGTGACAACCAGCTCACACAGGGAGTTGTCACCGAGCGATCCGCTACCGGCCTCACCGTGTGGACCCCTGCGGGTTCTGACTGGTACGGCTGGGACGGCGGGGCCGCCGCGCGGTGGTCCGAGAACGTCAGTCCAGTCATCCAGGAACTCGTGCGCAGCTTCTACCGGCATCACGCCGACATGCTGCGGGACGAACGCCTGCGTACACAGGAGATCGTCCGTGAGCACGAGGAGTGGAAGGATCAGCTCACCTCGGACGCGCACGATGCCGCGAACAAACACGGCTACTGCGGGGACTTCGATGACTTCATGGCCAACCACGGCCTGGCACGTCGTCAGTTCGTGTACGAGGTCGAGGTCGATGTCCCCACCACTGTGCGAGTCACAGTGAGGGCCATGGGCACCGACGCCGAAGACGCCATGCAGAACGTGGGTAATGACGACGTTCGGGAGGCATGGCGGAACACCGACAGGACCGGCGACTGGGACGACGAATGGACCGCCCAGGACGCCGAGCGGGTCGACTGACAGTGAAGCGCTAGCGCGTTGCCCGCGCCACATCCCTTCCAACGGGGGTAGGGATGTGGTGGGGGGTTGCCCGCTAGGGCAGGTGCTCCCGGCGAGGTTCGTCGGGAGAGAAGGGAGCAGGGATGGCACTGCCAGAGCAAGTGCCCTGCGGTTTCTGCCGCGAGCCCGATCGTTGGCCCGACTCGTGTCCGGGCGATCCACCAGACAGCTTCTGTCTGGGCGAGATCGACCACCGGCATGACATGGGCGATCATCGGCGCTGCGTGGCTCCAGACTGCGAGGGTGCGTTGCTTGTCGCAGAGGCAGCCATCCGAGGCAGTCGCCAAGCGATCGCTGACGGCCTGGATTTCGCGGTGGTGAACACGTTCACCGATCCGTGGGAAATCCGCTCGTTCGCCCAACTACAGCAGGCAAAGCCCTACCGCACTCGGTGCGGGAAGGCGGCCGGTGTCAGGTGGTCGATCGAGTACAAGGGCCGGGTGTTCGTGGTGACTCGCTCGGGTGTCGTCCTGTAGTCCCGCTTCCCCGGCTGCGTCCGGCCGGCCGTCCGCGGCCGGTCGGACTCAGTCATTGCCTAGCGCAACAAGATGTCCGGCAACCGACCGGCAGTTGAGAGGAGTTCAAGTGGCACGACAGAAGAAAAGCGTTACCGCCGACACGTCGGTCTGGGATGACATCGCCGAACTGGCGAGGGTCAATCGCCGGTACGAGACGAATGAGGCAGGCATCGCGTTGGAGGTCTACGTGCATCTGTCCAAGACCGAGCCGGATCTACTCCGGCGAGTCATGGCGGATCTCGTAGCACCTACCTCGTGACCGTCCCGGTGAGACGCCGAATCCCCCGTGAGGTAAGGGATTCGGCGTCTCGCCGAGTCAGTCACAAGGCTGGCGTGAAGGGAGCAGAGTGAAAAGGTTGGAGTCGTTCAAACCCAGCAAACAGTCCAGCACCTACGCACCGCACACAGCGGCGCTGATGTGGCCGGACGGCGGGTATGAGGTCGCCCTCGTCTACCTGGCGCAGTCCATCGACGGGTACGTGAGCCTCATCCCGCAGGACGATCCCGAGACCGGGCCGGTTGATGGCGCGGTGGGATCGCCGGGGATCGGTCAACTGGTGCAGGGCTTTCGGGTCCTGCTCAACGGTCGGACCGGTCGGCTGGATCGTACGCAGTTGGACTCGTGGGCTCGGTACACAGCAGCGCAAGTCGGCTGGTGCCTGGACCACGAGGCCATGGCCTACGACTGCGGCCACGGTGTGGGCAAGATCCGCGCCGAGGCCGAGGCGTGAAAACGAAACCCCGCTACTTCACCTACAAGGCCGGACATCACAACGTCCGTCCGTGGGGTGACATCGGTACGCCGGTGGGCGAGGTGATCAAGGCGGGCTACCGCTGGCGGGCCAAGCGGACGGACGGCACATGGTTGCCGGACGCAAGAACGACGTTCGCCTCGATGTCCGAGGCGGCCGACGCCTTGCTCAAGGCAGCGGGGTACGAGTAGTCGAGTAGCGGGGAGCATCCGCCAGGGCCGGTAACGTCCCTGGCGGTTGTGCTGCGACTCGGCAGCAAGTGAAGGGAGCAACCGTAATGAGCAACGACGACATCACCTGGATTGAAGGCATCGAACAGTACATGCCGGTGGATCTGCGTGAGAAGTTCTTCGAGGCGGCGGAAAAGTCGCGGTGGGTGCCGCTGGAAGGCAACCACCCGCTGTCGCCCGGTCTCGTGCTCAAGGCCGTCGTGCCGCACTTGATGCGGCAGTTGCGCATCCGGTTCACGGAGGCCGCACACAGCGAGGCGTGGTGCGTCCGGGACGACACGTTCCGGCCGGACCCCGCACCCGAGCACCCCGACATGATCGGGACGTACTCGATCCTCGGTGTGCGCGACCCTCGCGGCGTGCGAGTGTGGATGCTGGACCTGGGCGACAAGTGCGTCAACATCTGTCTGGTGATTCCTGGCAAGAAATCGGAGCCAGAGGCAACGGACACGACAGTCGTGGAGGTCGACGGCGTGAAGGTCGCGGAGACGCGGCGGGTCGATCTGACCTAGTCGAGTGACGGAGCATCGTGCAGGGGTGGGGTCATCGCCCATCCCTGCGCGGTGTGCTGCAACTCGGCAGCAAACCGGGGCTCATCACCCCGGAGTGAAGGGAGCAACCGTGACCGTGGAGTTCTACGTCACCCTGTTCGGAATGTTCTCCTGGCAAGGCCAGGCGCAGCAGTACCCCCGAACCGGCGACCCCGGCATCAGCTACTTCCGTGGCGATGTGCCGGGGCACGGCCTGGGGTACGTCGACTGCCTGCTGTACCGCAACGCGGACGGCGAGCTGGTCGGCATCCTCAACCACTTCCCGGCCGACATGCCGCCGTACGAGGACAAAGGCAACGTGACGTTGCTGGTTCGTCCGGACCATCAGCGCCAGGGCATCGGCTCGCGCCTGTGGGCCGAGGCGGTCGAGCGCTACGGCGTGAAGTTCGAGGGGCAGTCGTTCACCGAGGACGGCGCGCACTTCGCAACGACAGTGACACTGCGGCAAGCACAGGGGTGAGTGAGCATCGCCCATGGTCCCCCGTGGCCCGTGGGCGTTGCCCTGTCACCATCTGGCAGGACTTGAAGGGAGCAACGAATGGAAGAGAGCAAGAAGCCGTACGTCATCGTCATCGAGGGCAAGGGACACCCTGACCGCGGTGGCGCTCGTGGCGTGCTGGAGACGTTCGGACCCTACTCCAGTGGGGAGGTTCCGGTTCGGTTGCAGCAGGCCACGAGGTACGTGCAGGACAACGTCCTGTGCTGGCCGGACAACACCTCGGCGACGGAAGTGGTCGCGGTCGCGATCAAGATGCGTCGTGAGGTGCCCGCATGACCGGGAAGGTACGGATCGCCGTAGTGCCGGCCGTCGAGGACGAGCCGGTGGAGGTGCGCTGGATCGATCGCGAACGCGACATCGAAGAGTCGTACCGGTTCGTCGGGTCCATCACGATCCAACGCATCTGGCAGGCCGAGGACGCCCCGAGGTCCTGCGGGCGCTGGTGGGGCTACACCGACGAGGACAGCAAGATGAAGCAGTCACCCGTCAACCGTCGAGCGACGGGGGTAGCGGAGATGCTGGGCTGGACACGCTGGCCCGGTGACTTCCTCGCCGGATCGGTCGTGTTCATCGGCCGCGACGGCGAGCTGCGGACCGATGTCCCGGACATCTTGCTCACGGTGCTTGCCGAGATGGGATCGGCAATCCGTGAGTTCGACCAGGACGACCAGGAGGTTTCACAGAGCGGGTGAGTGAGCATCGCCCACAGGATCCCCTAGGGTTCTGTGGGCGGTGTCCTGTCACCCGACAGGAGACAAGGTGAAGGGAGCAAAGATGACGGACAAGCCGGACGAATCCTGGCGCGTCGTCCTCCTCGGCGGCCCGGACGGGTCGCCGGACGGGTCCTGCAAGGGACGCGGCGACAAGCGAGATCACGCCTCGTGCGAGGCGACTCGCGAGGGGCACATCTACGTACTGCCAGACGACACCTGGTGGCATGTGAGGTGCTATCACCGCCATCACAGCGGGGTCCGTGCATGAGGGCGGACAGGGCCAGGATTGGCCTGCTGGTGTACGTCGGTCCGGGCAAGGCGGTCAAGATCAAGGCCGCCGCACCGGACGGCAAGGGCCGGACAAAACTGCACCTCCAGCCGGACAAGGGTTCGGCCCTGTGGGTGCACCTGCCCAGTCACGCGGAGGTAAACACCCGCGAACGCAAGTGAGAGCACTCACTGTGAGATGTCACGCGAAAGCCCCGTCTCCCTGGGATCTGAAACCAGGGGGGCGGGGCTTTCTTGCGTTCCGGGGGCGAGGAACCGCCGACCTACATGGTCACAAGCAGTTACCGCCCGGAAGGTGCGTCTAGCGACAGGGGACTATCCGGCCACCCTGTGCTCCTCGCTCGACTGGCACCAGGAGGCCACATCGTAACCAGGCACCTGTTGTCCTGGCATCCCAGGTCACCTACCGTGTGTCTATGGCTACCACTGTGAAGCGACTGCCCTGCCGGACGCTGACCGCCTCCGAGCAGTTGGCCGAACTCGATGCGACGATCGCCTACTACGAGCGCTGCGTGGACGACGCGAGCCGGTTTCAGGTGCGCCGCCTGCGCAACATCCGGCGCGGCATGCTGCACCCGGACGCACCGGCCGTCGTAACCGCTGCGTGCCCCGGCAAACTCAACTGAGGTCGATTCTTGAGCGCAGGACTGTCGACGCCATCGGCGCGATGGTCCTGCTGACCTCAATCGCGGTGCCGTCCTCATCCACGTACGTGCGCACCGTGTCCCAGACCCAGTCAACGGTCTCCATCTGGAGGTAGTTGCGCTCGGTCCCATTCGGCGGGCGGCCAATGCGCTCGGTCCGTGCCTCCCGCAGGCCGGTGTAGCCCAGCGCCCACAGTTCGGCGCCGGTCCCACCTGCAACAGGCTGGAGCTCCGGCTTCACGAACGCGGTTCCGGCGACCAGCTTGTGCACAATCGCGCTGGCGTGGATCTCCTTCGGGATCACCTTGCCGGTCTCCCGGTCGATGACGCACTGCACCCAGCGCCGCCGCAGCAGTCTCGTGCCGCGCTCCACGCCCAGCCTGCGGGCGTCCTCGGCGCTGGCCGGTTCCCTGGTGTAGGTGATCGGGTCGTACGTCACGTCGACCAGCTCGACGCCGTGCGCCTCGGCGAACGGAGTGGTGGTCAGCTTCTCCCCGGCACGTAACGCTTTGAATACGCCGGCCGTGGCCTCAGCCTCATCCACGAACCGCGGGGCAGGCCGCACAGCCACCTTCGTAGGCAGTCCTGCGTGCCGCACGATCAGGCCCTCTTGCTCGAGAACATCGAGCGCCTTGCGCAGGGCCTCGGCAAAGTCGTCTTTTCACTTGGCCAGAAGCAAGCTGAGTACGCGTTTGTGGTCTCGGGCGTGATGTCGGAGTCCGGCTGCGATGTTGTTCCAGCCTGCGTGGCGTAGCAGGGTGATCGCGAGGTTGCGGAGGCTGGCCATGGTGCGTGGGGCGTGGCCG
>NZ_SMKA01000197.1 GCF_004348455.1 Kribbella albertanoniae | reverse complement strand
CCCAAAAACCTCCCACCAAATTGTCAGCAACCCTCCCGCGCGGTACGGGTGCGGTACGGGCAGAGAGATGTCAGCGACAACGCCTACCGTTCGGGACGCATTCAGCGGGGCGGGCACAAGCCTGCTCGGGGGACATCTCGTGGGAGGAATATCGATGAAGGCAAGCATTCTGCGGGCAGCGGTAGGAGTCGTAGCGGTGCTGGGCGGGCTGTTGGTCGCAAGTCCTGCGCAGGCAGCCGACGGACCGGACTCCGTTCGCGTGCGCTACCCGAGTTGGACCTCCATCAGTGGCGGGGAGGCCAGTGCGACTCTCGACTTCGTCGGGGAGAAGACCGTCGTCTTTCGCAACTTCAAGGTGCGCGACATCTGTCCCGGTGACGGCCGCCCGGTGCGGGCCTACATGACGCTGTGGGAGGAGAACGCAGTCCGCAGGACTTGGGACTCCCCGAAGGCGGACATCAACGGCTGCGGCGGCGACGGCACGAACTTCGGGACTGTCACCCTCAGGACCAGCTTGACCGTGGCGCGAGCAGGCCTGACGGTGTGCGTCTACACCAACTCGGCCGGCAACCTGCGCTGTGTGTACAGCGGCGGCCGGGACAACCCGTACGTCCGCGCGCCGGGGACGGGCCGCTAGGCGGCCCGCTGTCCGAATAGTCTGACAAGCCGTTCACACGCCCCGGCGCGCTTGGTTCGGTTGCCAACGAACACCGCGAGCGCCACGATCGCGACAGCCACGCAGACGGAGCGCAGGGACCATTCCTGACCGATGTCATGGTGTGGGAGCATCCGGCATGGCCAACTTCGGTGATTTTCAGTTGCAGATCTACCTGCAGGGAATGCTGCAAGGGACCCGGCCGGAGATCACGACCGATCTGGCCCGGCTGGAGTCACAGGCCGCCGGGACGCTGTCCGCGGAGGCGATGGGTTACATCGTGCCGAGCGCGGGGAACGGGGCGACCGCGCGGGCGAACCTGGCCGCGTTCGACCGGTGGCGGTTGGTGCCGCGGATGCTGCGCGGGAGTACCGAACGCGACCTGAGTTGCACGATCCTCGGTACGGCGATGCCCGCCCCGGTGCTCGTTGCACCGATCGGTGTCCAGACGCTCGCGCACCCGGAGGGCGAGCTGGCCGTGTCGCGCGCCGCCGACACCCTCGGCATCACGTACACGCACTCGACCCAGGCCAGTCACGCGATCGAGCAGATCGAGGCGAAGAGCAAGTGGTACCAGCTGTACTACCCGACTGACCGCGACGTCTGCCTCAGCTTGCTGCAACGCGCCAAGGCCAGCGGGTACGGCGTACTGGTGGTGACCCTGGATACCGGCACGATCGGGTGGCGTCCGGCGGACCTGGATCGCGGGTTCCTCCCGTTCCTGAAGGGTGAGGGGCTCGCGAACTACTTCAGCGACCCGGCCTTCCAGTCCAAACTCGCCAAGCCGATCGAGGAGGACCCGGGCGCCGCGGTGATGCAGTGGGCGCAGATGTTCCCGAACGTCGGGCTCAGCTGGGACGACCTCGGATTCCTGCGCGACAACTGGGACGGCCCGATCGTCCTGAAGGGCATCACCGCGGTGGAGGACGCGAAGCTGGCTGCCGAGCATGGTTTCGAAGGCCTCGTGGTGTCGAACCACGGCGGTCGCCAGGTCGACGGCGCGATCGCTGCTCTGGATGCGCTTCCCGCGATCGCGGAGGCGGTCGGTGAGCAGATGACCGTGCTGTTCGATTCCGGCGTACGGACGGGCGCGGACGCGGCGAAGGCGCTCGCTTTGGGTGCCAAGGCGGTGCTGCTCGGTAGGCCGTTGCTGTACGGTCTCGCGCTGGCTGGTCAGGCCGGCGTTGAACACGTGCTGCGCTGTTTCCTCGCCGAACTCGATCTGACGCTGGCGTTGTCCGGTTACGCGAACCACCGGGAACTCAACCGCGATTCGGTAGTGCGCGCGTGAAAGCAGTCATCTTCGACCTCGACAACACCCTCTTCGACCATACGGGTTCTGCCGCGGCCGCCGTACAGGCCTGGATCCCTCAGTTGGGCGGTACGCCGTCGGACGCGTTGCTGGCTGAGTGGTTCGCGATCGAGGATCGCGTGTATCCCCGCTGGATCGCCGGCGAGCTCACCCACCAAGGCCAACGCCGAGCCCGCCTGCACGAATTCCTTCCCCTGCTCGACTATCCGGTCCCCGCGACCGAGCCCGAACAGGACGAGTTCTTCGCCGGCTACCTCGAGCTGTACAAGGCGAACTGGTCGGCCTACCCCGACGCCCGCCCCGCGCTGGAAGTTGCCCGCAGCAACGATTGGCGCGTCGGCATCCTCACCAACGGCAGCACCGTCCAGCAGAACGCCAAGCTCGAGGTGATCGGCCTGGCCGACCTGGTCGACGTCGTCTGCACCACCGAGTCCCTCGGCGTCAGCAAACCCGACCCCCAGTCCTACCTCCGAACCTGCGCCCACCTAGGCGTAACCCCCGCCGAAACCCTCATGATCGGCGACAACCTAGACCTGGACGTCCTAGGAGCCCAAGCCGCCGGCCTAACCGCCCGCCACCTCAACCGCCCCGCCGGCCACCTCCTCACCGACCTCCTACCTCGGGTATGGCAGCAGTACGACGAGCTCGCCGATGACCTCTCTCCGCGCACGGACGAGGACTGGCCAACTGACCGCGAGCTGATCGACCACGAGGTGGTCGCCACCGAGGAGGACAAATGAGCGAGAGCAACTTCGACTCGGCTGCGGAGTGGGCCGAGCACGACATGACACTGCGCGCCGACTCACCCTCCGCCCTCCGAGGACCTGCCGCGGCCGCATTCGGTCGCGATCTCGTCGAGCGAGCCAGCAACGGCGAGCCCGCGATCGACCCCCACGCGGACTCCCAGCACTGACTAACCGTCGCTGCGCCGTTGGCGCCCCCGCCTGGGGACGGGCCTCAGAGCCGCGTCGAGGGCAGTTGGTCAGTGGCGGAAGTCCGGACCGGACCCCCACGCCATCACAATTGCGCACTGCGAGTGCGGCTGAGCGGTGGGCCGCCGCGAGGTGTGCAGTTGTGATGGGCCGGCGGTCCGCCCCTAGCCGCGGGCCGGCAGGAGTTCGATGATTTCGGCGAGGCCTGCGACGGGTTGAGCTTCGTTCATGGTGATCAGGTCACCGAGTTTCAGGTGTCGCCAGTTTTCAGGCTGCAGGGGTGCCAGGCGAACGGAGGCTGTCTCTCCGGGGCCGAGGGTCGGGGTGAATTCCACCCACAGCCGCGCGACGTGCAGGTCGGGATGCCCGTCTGCGGTCCGGGCGCCGATGTCCCAGAGTGGTCTGAGTCGGCCGTCGCCTGAGAAGGGGGTCTTCCGCCGACCGACGTCCGCGGCCTCCAACGTCAGCGTCGCGCGGATGGTGCCATGCTGAGCCTCCCAGGCTCGCCATGCGCACCAACGGCTGTCGCCGTCCAGGTACATCTGCCGGGAGGCCTCGGCGAGTAGCTCCCAGAACGCGATCGGCGCTGGGTGGACGTCGCCGATCTCGATGAGCAGATCGAGTGCCATCTCCCACTCGGTGATCCGGATCTCCTCGCGGACGTCCGCGACCGTCTGGCCGTTCTCCGCCGTCGCATCCGCGGGCAGCAGATCGACGGCTTGCCGGATCAGCTTGAACGCGTCGTCCATGCCCCGAATTGTCCCTCCAATGCCCCCGCCCCTGCGTCCCCGCCGTACCAGCCCGGCCACGGTCGGATGCGCCCCTCGCCGTAACCAGCTCCGTCGTGGCGCTGAGGAGAAAATCACCGGCTGAATTTGGTGGGTTCACCCATGAGGTTGCGGGTGTTGCACCCGCATGCGGGTGGAGAACCCACAAGCTGATGGGGGAACCCATGAGATGGGGCGGC
The DNA here is from genome assembly GCF_004348455.1 of Kribbella albertanoniae. Lineage (GTDB taxonomy): Bacteria > Actinomycetota > Actinomycetes > Propionibacteriales > Kribbellaceae > Kribbella > Kribbella albertanoniae. Next base: position 14,002 of record NZ_SMKA01000197.1, on the reverse strand, counting down.
AGCCGGCTGACTGGCCTTGGGGCGCCCGGGGTTAGTTGACGGTCCAGGTGTCGGTGCCGGTGATGAGGGACTGGAGGTCGCCGGGGCCCTGGGCTTGGGTGGCGGTGGTGATTTGCTGGCGGACCAGGTCGTCGTACGCCGGGCGGTCTACCTGGCGGAAGATGCCGATGGGGGCCTGGTGGAGGACGCCGGCGTCGGTGAGGCGGGAGAGGGCGAAGGCGTAGGCCGGGTCTTCGGTGTGGGCGTCGTGGACGACCAGGTCGGACTCGCCGCCGGGGAGGTCGGCGACCTCGCGGACGGCGAGGGACGCGAAGCCGTCGCGGACCACGCCGAGGTGGCCGTCGGTGCCGAAGCGGATGGGGGAGCCGTGGACGAGCGGGATGATCGCGTCGTCGCGGGTTTCGGGGTTCTTGAAGGCGTCGAAGGCGTTGTCGTTGAAGATCGGGCAGTTCTGGTAGATCTCGACGAACGACGTGCCGCGGTGTTCGGCGGCTGCGCGCAGCACCGAGGTGAGGTGCTTGCGGTCGGAGTCGACCGTGCGGGCCACGAACGTCGCCTCGGCGCCCAGCGCCAGCGAGACCGGGTTGAACGGGGTGTCCACCGAACCCATCGGGGTCGACTTCGTCACCTTGCCGGGCTCGGAGGTGGGGGAGTACTGACCCTTCGTCAGCCCGTAGATCCGGTTGTTGAACAGCAGGATCTTCAGGTTCACGTTCCGCCGCAGCGTGTGGATCAGGTGGTTGCCACCGATCGACAGCGCGTCGCCGTCACCGGTCACCACCCAGACGCTCAGGTCGGGCCGCGCCGTCGCGAGACCGGTCGCGATCGCCGGCGCGCGCCCGTGGATCGAGTGCATGCCGTACGTCGACAGGTAGTACGGGAACCGTGACGAGCAGCCGATCCCGGACACCATCGCGACGTTCTCGCGCTTGATCCCGAGCTCCGGCAGGAACCCCTGGAAAGCAGCCAGTACGGCGTAGTCGCCGCACCCCGGACACCAGCGAACCTCCTGGTCCGACACGTACTCCTTGCGGGTCTGCGGTGCATCCGCAGCCGGCACGCCGTGTAGACCGTTCTGCAGACCGCCGGGCAGTCCCAGATCGACTGTGCTCATCGTGCACCCTCCAGGTGGTCCCAATGCGTCAGCTTCGCCGCAGCCGTCCCCAAATGCCGGGCGTCGTCGTCGATCCCCTCGGTCTCCTCGACCAGATTGCCGATCACCCCTGCGAGCTCGGCCGCGCCGAGCGGCATCCCGCTGACCTGCGCGTACGAGACGACATCGATCAGGTACTTCGCCCGCAGCAGCATCGCCAACTGCCCCAGGTTCATCTCCGGGACCAGCACCTTGTCGTAGCTGCGCAACACGTCCCCGAGGTTCGAAGGGAACGGGTTCAGATGCCGCAGATGCGCCTGCGCGATCTTCCCGCCGACAGTCCGCACCCGCCGCACACCGGCGCCGATCGGCCCGTACGTCGATCCCCAGCCGAGCACCAGCACCTTCGCCGTACCGTCCGGGTCGTCGACGTGCAGCGGCGGGATGGTCCGGGCGATACCGTCGATCTTGGCCTGCCGGGTCCGGATCATCAGGTCGTGGTTGGCCGGGTCGTAGGAGATGTTGCCGGTCTTGTCCTCCTTCTCCAGACCACCGATCCGGTGATCCAGGCCCGCCGTACCGGGGATCGCCCAGGCTCGCGCCAGCGTCTCCGGATCGCGCAGATACGGCAGGTACGTCGGCTTGCCGTCGGCGCCCGTCGCATTCGGCTCGACCGTGAAGTTGGGGTCGATCGTCGGCAGCGAGTCGACCGACGGGATCTGCCACGGCTCCGAACCGTTGGCCAGGTAACCGTCGGACAGCACGATCACCGGTGTCCGGTAGGTGACCGCGATCCGCGTCGCCTCGACCGCGATCGCGAAACAGTCCGCGGGGGACTGCGCCGCAACCACCGGCAGCGGCGCCTCGCCGTTGCGCCCGAACATCACCTGCAGCAGATCCGCCTGCTCGGTCTTGGTCGGCATCCCGGTCGACGGGCCGGCGCGCTGGATGTCGCAGACGACCAGCGGCAGCTCGAGCATCACGCCGAGACCGATCGTCTCGGACTTCAACGAAATCCCAGGCCCGGATGAGGTGGTCACCCCAAGCGCACCGCCGAAGGACGCGCCCAAAGCGGCGCCGACACCGGCGATCTCGTCCTCCGCCTGGATCGTCGTCACGTTGAACCGCTTGAGCTTGGACAGCTCGTGCAGTACGTCGGACGCCGGAGTGATCGGATATGCGCCGAGCACCATCGCCAGCCCCGCCCGCTGAGCGCCCGCCACCAGGCCGTACGCCAGCGCCAGGTTGCCGGAGATGTTGCGGTAGGTGCCGGTCGGCATCACGGCCGGCTTCACCTCGTAGCGGACCGAGAACTCCTCGGCCGTCTCACCGAAGTTGTAGCCCGCCCGGAAGGCCGCGATGTTCGCGTCCCGGATGTCGGGCTTGGAGGCGAATTTCGTTTCCAGGAATTTGATCGTCGACTCGACCGGCCGCTGGAACAGCCAGGAGACGAGACCGAGCGCGTACATGTTCTTGGCCCGGGACGCGTCCTTGCGGGACAGCCCGAACTCCTTGACCGACTCCACCGTCATGCCGGTCAGATTCAGCGCGACCACGTGATACGCCTCGAGCTCGCCGTTCTCCAGCGGGTTCTCGTCGTACCCGATCCGCTTCAGGTTCCGGGCGGTGAAGTCCGCGGTGTCGACGATCACCGTCGCGCCGCGCGGGACATCCTTGAGGTTCGCCTTGAGAGCGGCCGGGTTCATCGCGATCAGGACGTCGGGCGCGTCGCCCGGCGTCAGGATGTCGTGATCGGCGAAGTGGAGCTGGAACGACGACACTCCCGGCAGAGTCCCGGCTGGTGCCCGGATCTCGGCGGGGAAGTTGGGCAACGTCGACAGATCATTGCCGAACGATGCCGTTTCCGCTGTGAACCTGTCCCCCGTGAGCTGCATCCCGTCGCCGGAGTCGCCGGCGAAGCGGATCACCACGCGGTCGAGCTGCTTGACCTCGATGGTCACTGTTCTGTTCATCTCCAAGTCGGCACTTGGGCCGGCGCGCCGCCTTGTGAGCGGCAACCGGTCCCCCCAGGGCAGGGCGGTAACCCCAATATTAGTTCGCCCTTAGAACGGAACCACGCGAAAGCCCCGCCGGTCCACAGCCTGGGACGGGGTGTTCAAAGCTCGGGGCCTGTGCCGCAGCGGTATCACGCTGAGCAGCCGCTCGGTTGCGGAGGTGGAGCACCAGGGGGCAGGGTGTCTCCATGGTCCGTCGTCCCGTGGTCGCCCTCGCCTGTCTGCTGCTCGCCCTGACCGCCTGCGCGGCGCCGGCGGCACCCTCCAGCGGCGCACTGAGCCTGTCTGGAACCGACCGCTCCGACGGTACGGCGGACGCCGTACTGCCCGCGGCCGCCGCGGCACCGGCTCGCGCGCTCAAGATCACCGGGATCAAGACGACCAACGCGACCACCGGGGTGATCACGGTGACCGGCACGGTGACTCCGGCCCCGGCCAAGGGCACCCGGATCCGCCTGCACCAATGGATCCCGACCACGAAGAAATGGCAGGAGATCGGTCACGGTTTCCCGGTCGGGACCGGCGTGACGATCAAGGTCACCCAGCCCGGCTCGGTGCGCGACTACCGCCTGAACGTGTACGCCCAGGCGCCGTACGCCGCCTCCACCTCGAAGCCGATCACCTTCCAGCACTTCGTCTGGCGCGGACTGTTCAAGCGGGGCGTGCTGGCCTCGGGCGGCAAGGCGAACCCGCAGTTCACCGTCATCCCGCCGAGCGAGGGACCGCGGCGCTCGGAGGCCGACCTGCTCGCCGACAAGGGCGGGTATGTCTGGGGCGAGGTCGACTCGACGGGCTGCCGGCACTTCAAGAGCTGGCTCGGTAACCTGACCGACGGCACCGCGCGGCTTTCGATCCACAACGGCGCGCGGGCGAAGGCGATCGCCTCGATCCGGCAGTTGCAGGAGTCCGAGGGCAACTTCGCGGCCAAGATCGACGGCGTCACCCGGCTCCGCCTGCAGGCCACCGACGTCAAGTCCGGCTACGGCCCCTACATCTCCGTCGACTCCTACCTGCTCTGCACGAACTAAACTCAGCTCTGTGTCGGAGAGCTATGGCGTTGTCGCAGCGATCGTCGTACTCGGTCTGCTCGGGCTGATCGGGGCGTTCGCGCTGAACAAGGCGCTGACCGTCACCTACCCGACCGAGGGCAAGCTCACGACTTACGAGTCCGGTGTCGACCCGGTCGGCGAAGGCTGGGCGCAGGTCCACATCCGGTACTACCTGTTCGCCTACCTGTACGTGATCTTCGCCGTCGACGCGGTCTACCTGTTCCCATGGGCGACCGTGTTCGCGCAGCTCGGCGTCGCCACGCTGATCGAGATGTTCGTCTTCCTCGCGTTCGTCGCCGTCGGACTGCTCTACGCCTACCGCAAGGGCGTGCTCCGGTGGACGTGATTCACCGCGATGCGATCGTGGCGGACGCGCACAACGACCTGCTGATGCTGGTCGCACGTCGGCCGAAGGCGGTCTGGTCGTCGTACTTCCGGGAGCGGTGGATCCCGCAGTTGCGGGCCGGCGGGGTCGACGTCCAGGTGCTGCCGGTCTTCATCGACGACGAGTTCCGGCCCGAGGGCGCGTTGCGGGAGACGCTGCGGATGATCGAGGCCGCGCACCGGATCGCCGAAGGCAATGCGGACGAGGTCGCACTCTGTACGGCGCCTGGTGACATCGCGGCCGCGAACTCCGCCGGGAAGATCGCGCTCGTGCTGGCCCTCGAGGGCTGCCCGCAGATCGACAACGACCTGGAGCTCTTCCAGACGCTGCAGCGCCTCGGGGTCCGGATGGTGTCGTTCACCCACTTCGGCCGTAGTGCCCTTGGTGACGGTTCGGGCGAGGACGCGACTGGTGGCCGGCTGACCCACGCCGGGGTCGAAGCGGTCGGCTTGCTGGAGGAGCTCGGCGTACTGATCGATGTGTCGCACGTCGGCCGGCGCGGGGTCGAGCACATCCTCGAGCTGGCCCGGAAACCGATCGTTGCCTCGCACTCCAGTGCCTTCGCGCTCCGCGAGCACCACCGCAATCTGACCGACGAGCAGTTGCGCGCGATCGCGGCGACTGGCGGCGTGATCTGCGTCAACTTCTTCGCCGGCTTCCTCACCACTGCGGAGAAGCCGACCATCGAGCACCTGGCCGACCATCTCGAGTACGTCGTCGACGTGGCCGGCGCCGATCATGCCGGCTTCGGCAGCGACTTCGTCGCCGAGGTGATCGACGAGAAGATCCCGGCCTGCGACAAGCCGCTGATCATCCAGGGCCTCGACGCCAGCGTGTATGTACCAGGCCTCGAAGGACCGGCTGGAATGCCGCTGATCACGGACGCACTTCAGCGCCGCGGAATGCCCGAAGCGACCCTGCGCAAGGTCCTCGGCGCGAACCTGACCGGCTTGCTCTCCACCGTCGCCTGAACCGTTTCTCGTCGCTCTGCGTATTCATGGTACGAGGAGTCTCGGTTCATGGAAGGTGACAGATCGTCACCTCCGGCAAGGGTTGAAATGGTTGCTTTATCACCCTTTGTAATTGCACTAGGCAACAATTGTGAGCGTGATCGCCGTGTTCATCACGCATTGCGTCCGGACTGTCGCCAACAGGTCGATTCGCGGTTATCGTGATTACGCCGGGGTACCACGCAGGTCGAAAGTGGTGAGGCGATGATTTGGCAACTGTGGGTGGCGATCGGCCTCGTCGCGGCCGCTGTTCTCCTGTTCGCCGCGACCCGGATGCGGCACGCCCAGCACGTCTTCGACGACATCACCCAGGTCGAGCGCCCGGCGCATGCCGACGAGCTCGCACACCGCCGTACCGGACGGGTTACACCCGAGACGGGCCGGCATCGAAAGCACGGCTGACAAGCTGTGAGGCGGCTCGGCCGCCGAGGTAGGGAGCGCCCGGTCCCCACACCGGGTCCCGCCCAGCACCGCTCATGATCGGTGGCACGCACAGCGCCGATCGTGGGCGGTGCACTCTGTGTCGTGGGTCAGTCGTTCGATGGAGCAACCATCCGTGCTGGGTCACACGCTTGTTGAAGGCAACAGAGCGTCGTGAGTCATGCGCTTAATCCAGCAAGCCATCTCGCCGGGCGACCGCGGCGGCTTCGGTCCTCGATCGGACGCCCAGCTTGCCGAGGATGTTCGACACGTGCACGCTGACTGTCTTCTCGCTGATGTACAGCTCGCGGGCGAGCTGCCGGTTGGTCCTGCCCTCGGCCAGCAGCTTCAGCACCTCGGTCTCGCGGGCAGTCAGCGAACCACCGCCAAGACCCGGGCCATCGGTGCCGCCGAGCTCGGCGAGTAGTGGCTTGGCGCCCAGCGCCCGCGCTGTCTCGGCCGCCAGGAGCGCCTGCTCGTTCGCTTCGGAGACCTTGCCGGCCGCCCGAAGTGCGTCGGACAACCGTGCCCGCGACCACGCCTGCTCGTGGACATACCCGTACCCGAAGGCTTCCGTGGTCCGCCGCCACACGGCCACGTGCTCCTCGGGTGAAGGCGGATCGATCCCGGCCAGCCACCGCAACCGCTCCCACTCAGCCTCGAGGCGCGACAACCAGGCGAGCCCTTCGACGCCCAGCAACCGCCCGGGCGGCAAGCCCTTCTCAGCCGTCATCTGACCGCCCGCGACCAGCTCCGCACCGCGGGCGACCAACTCCTTCGCCGCGGACGGCTCACCGACCGCGCGGTGGCAGAGCACCTGGAGGCCGATGGCGGAGAACCGGATCCGCCCGGTGAACAACTCGGTCTGATAGATGTCCTGGGACAGGGCCGTGATGTCCGCGATCAGCTTCTCCGCGTCGGCCGGCCGATCGAGCTGCCGGTACGCGTCGACGGCCGGCTGGAGCCCGTTGATCGGCAGCAGCAGGTCCAGCTCCCACCACTTCCGCAGCGTCTCCATCTCTTCGGCGACCGCGGTGTCCCCACGGCCGCCCCGAATGTTGAACTCGATACCCCGCAAAGCAGCTGCCGACGCTGCCGGCGTACCGGAGTCGACCCGGGTGGTCTCCGTCGCCGCGTCCCACTCGCCCAGGGTGAACTGCGTCAACGCCAGCATCCGCCGGGCATCGAACCCGTACGCCGCCCACTGCCGGCCCAGCTCGGTAGCTCGCCGGCAGGTGGTGGCGAAGGTTGCCTTGGCGGCCTGCAGATCGCCCTCCTCGTACTGGATCGAGCCGAGCAGGAACCGGCTGCGCACCTCGGCCGCTGCGTCGCCGGCCAGCTCGGCCCGCACCGCGGCTTCTTCCATCTGCCGCGCCGCGGTCGCCGGATCACCGGCCCGGCGTCGAAGCTGGGCCAGCGTGATCCCGGCGTCACCAGCGGCCGATTCCTCGCCGGCCTCGCGAGCGATCTCGAGCGCTTTGTGCGCCCAGCGCTCGGCCTCCATGGACCGGCCGAGACCGGCCGAGACCCGCGCGTACAGCGTGGCGATCTGTGCCTTGAAGACGGTCGACGGCTCGTCGGCGACCAGCTTGAGCGCCTGCGTGGCCGCCTCGTTCGCCTCTTGGTCCTGATCGATGACCAAGGCGATATCGGCCAGCGGCAGCAGCAACTGGGCCCGCTGGATCTTGGGCGCGTCGGCCGGCAGATCGGCGAGCGCCTTGCGGAGCAGCTTGAGCGCCCGCAGGTGCTGCGACGACAACGTGGCCGCCATCGCGGTGTCGGCGATCAGCCAGGTCTTGTCGATCGTGTTGTCCTCGGCCGCGTTCGGGAACAGCTCCAGCGCCAGCTCGTAGTGCTTCAGCGCCTCCTGCGGCGCGGCGACCGAGATCGCCTCCTGCCCGGCTCGGACCCGCGCCTCGAATGCAGTCGCCAGATCGTGTGAGCGAGTCGCATGCCCAGCCAGCTCAGCCGCCGTACCAGCAACGGTTTGATCCTTCAGCGCCTGCACATACGCCGCGTGCTGGCGAACTCGCTCGCCTGGCAGCAGATCGTCGTACACGGCCTCGGCCAGCAGCGCGTGGCGGAAGTAGTAGCTGGCATTGCCCGGTACGTCGATGATGTGCGCGTCGATGAGCTCGCGCAGCGCGATGTCCAGCTGGCTGTCCGGCAGCCCGGCGACCGTGGTCAGCAGCGTGTGCGGAACCCGGCGGCCGGCCACCGCGATCACCCGCGCGACCTGGCGAGCCTCGTCGGACAACGGGTCGAGCCGAACCAGGAGCAGGTCGGCCAGATCAGGCGGTACGGCGGCGCTGTCGCCCATCGACGACGCCGCGACCAGCTCCTCGGTGAAGAACGCATTGCCGCCGGCCCGATCGAGGATCCGCCGTACGTCGCTCTCCGGGAGGGGCTCGGCCAGCAGGGAATCGAGCAGTGAGCGCGACTCGGTGGCGTCCAGCGGCAGCAGGTTGACCCGGCGGACACGCGGGTTGCGCGACCACTCGGCGATCGGGCGGCGGAGCGGGTGCCGCCGGTGCAGGTCGTCGCTGCGGTACGAGACCACGAGGGTGAGGCGCTGCGCGGTCAGTCGGGTGATCAGGAAACCGATCAGGTCCCGGGTGGAGTCGTCGGCCCAGTGCGCGTCCTCGACGATCACCAGCAGCGGCTCGCTGGTCGACAACGCGGTGAAGGCACCGAGGACCGCGTCGAACAGGGCGGCGCGATCCAGCGGGCCGTCCTGCGGAACGGGCTGGGCGCCGATCAGGCGGTGGGTCGGCAGCAGCCGGCCGATCGCCGGGAAGTTCGTGAGCACGCTCTCGACCAGATCCGGCCGGTCACCGGCCAGCCGGCCGAAGATCTCCGAGAACGGCAGATACGGCAGGCCGGCGTCGCCGAAGTCGGTGCAGTGCCCGACCAGTACGCCGAAGCCGCGCTCGTGGGCGCCGGTCGCCACCTCGTCCAGCAGGCGGGTCTTGCCGACGCCCGCGTCACCGGACAGCAGAACTGCACCGGCGCGACGCGTTTTGGCGTCGTCGACGGCACTGAGGAGGGCAGCCATCTCGGTCGAGCGGCCGACGAGAGGTGTCGAGGTCCAGGGCACGGTGTCCATCTTCGCCCCTGGAGCCGACACAAATCGACGGCATCCCGTCCGATGAGCGCCACCGGCAACAAAAACGCCGTCCCTGACCTGGACTATCGGGTCAGGGACGGCGATCTTCGCGCTCATGCGGCCGTGGTGAAGGAACGGCGGCGGGCGTGCCGCGGGGCGGGCTTGGCGGCCTGCTCCGGGCGGGTCCGGCGGCTCAGCTTGCGGAACTCACGCTTGGTGCGCTCCTGGCGGTAGGCAGTCTCTGCCTTGATCGTCTGCGGTGTGATGAACATGGTGTACCTCCCTTCAGGCTTTCCGGCCGAACAGGTGGGTGAGGGCCCGGCGGGCTCCGGTGCTCCGGTGCTGCCGGAAGTCACGGGCGAGGCGCTCCTGGCGGTAGGCGACCTCGGCCTTGACCGATTCGTTCGTGTACATGGGGTTCTCCTTGGTTGTTCTGCCGGCTCGGTGCCGACATCAGTAACTCTGTTCTTCTGAGGTAGCTCCGCACATCGGAACTCCTCCCTATCCCGGCTCCCTAGGGGGTCCTAGGGAGCCGGAACCGGCACCTAGGAGGTGTTCACATGACGGGGTGGGCGCGGAGTTCGGGGGCGCACGGCTCGGGCCGCTGCGTCTTCGGCTTGCGCTGGAACCAGAGCGGGCGCTGATACGAGCGCCGCAGCTTCTCCTGGCGGTACTGGACCTCGGCCCGGACCATTTCTGGCGTGTAGAAGGACATACCCAGACAGTGCTCGCCTGAGGGGGAGAGCCACATCGGCACAACTCCCTATGCCGGGCTCAGGAGGTTCCGTAGTCCAGGCTGAGCTCGAAGTAAGAGGGGTCGAGCAAGCACTCTGCGTACTCGGCGAAGCGGTCGTCGGCGGTCCAGCTGGTGCGTTCGGTATGCAGGAACCAGGAGCCGGTACGGCGTTTCAGCAGCTTGGCCTCGTCTGCGTCGAGCGCTCGGCCGCGGAGCCGTTGCTGGCAATGGTCCGGGTGGAGTCCGGCGCGCGTCAGGGTGAGGGCGATCGAGTCACTCACGAGACCGCGTTTCGGCAGCTCACGCAGGCCGTCCAGCGCCGGAATCCAGCTGCGCTCCCAGGCGATCGGCTTATTGCCGGCTACTTGCAATCGTTCGATCACTATCAGTTTTTCAGTGCGGTCGTGCCGGTGTGATGTGTGTTCGTGGGCGATGCGGATGGTGCGGAGTTCGACTTCGAGGTCGCGGTTGGTGGGGGCGTGGGTCCAGCCGAGGCGGCCGTCGAGGGGGCGGCCGTCGAAGACCACGAACGAGCCTTTGCCGATGCGGGTGCTGATCAGGCCGTCTTCGGTGAGCTGGGCCAGCGCCGCGCGGACGGTGTTGCGGCTGACCCCGAAGCGGCGCGCCAGTTCGACCTCACCGGGCAGGCGGGCCCCACGCCGTACCAGCCCGGCTTTGATCTCCCGGGCGAGCACGGCGGCGACGCGCTCGTGCTTGAGGCCCTCCGGCATTACGCAATGGCCTCCTGGTGGCGGACTGCGCGGTTACCGGTGACGAGCTGGACGACGAAGCCGAGGACCAGGGCGACCAGGACGCCGAGGTTGGCGTAGGCCCAGGCTTCGTCCTTGAGGCCGAGGCCGAACGGCTGGAGCAGATAGCCCTGCCAGCTCAGCCAGGAGGCGAACGTGTTGGTGACCAGGCCCCAACCGATGCCGGTGGCAACGAGCATGGTCAGTACGGGCACCCAGCGGATGTCGCCGTACCGGCCGATCGGGTCGTAGAGATCGCCTTCGGCGTAGTCGCGGCGGCGGGTCGCGATATCGGCCAGCATGATCCCGCACCAGGCCGCGATCGGGACGCCGAGCGTGATCAGGAAGCCCTGGAACTGGCCGAGGAACTCGCCGCCGAAGAACACCACGTAGATCGTGCCGGCGATCATCACGACACCGTCGATCAGCGCGGCGACCCAGCGCGGGGCCGGCAGGCCGATCGACAGCAGGGCCAGGCCGGACGAGTAGATGTCGAGGACGGCGCCGCCGACCAGGCCGAGTACGGCGACGATCACGAACGGGACGAGGAACCAGGTCGGCAATGCGGCAGCCAGGGCACCGATTGGATCCGCGGCGATCGCCGTACTGAGGTCTGCGGAGGAACCGGCCAGGAGGAGACCGAAGAAGATCAGTACGAGCGGCGCGATCGAACCGCCGAACGTCGTCCAGCCGACCACGCCGCGGCTCGACGATCGGCGTGGCAGGTAGCGCGAGTAGTCGGCGGCCGCGTTCACCCAGCCGAGGCCGAAGCCGGTCATCAGGAAGACGAGTGCGCCGATCACTTCCTGGGTCGAACCGCTGGGCAGCGCGGAGACGGTGCTCCAGTGGATCTTGTCTGCGACCAGGGCGATGTAGACGACGGTCAGTACGCCGGTGACCACGGTGATGATCGTCTGTGCGCGCATGATCAGGTCGAAGCCGAGGACACCGCAGACGACGATCAGTACGCCGACGACCAGGAGCGCGACGATCTTCGTCACGGTGCCGCCGCCCCAGCCGAGGCGCTCGAACACGGTCGCCGTGGCGAGGGTCGCGAGGATCGTCAGCACGGTCTCCCAGCCGACGGTCAGCAGCCAGGAGACGAGCGACGGCAGTTTGTTGCCGCGCACCCCGAAGGCCGCGCGGCTGAGCACCATCGTCGGAGCTGAACCACGTTTGCCGGCCAGTGAGATCAGACCGCAGAGCAGGAACGAGAACACGATCCCGACCGCGCCGGCCACAACCGCCTGCCAGAACGAGATGCCGAAGTCGAGCGCGAACGCGCCGTAGCTGAGGCCGAGGACCGACACGTTCGCCCCGAACCACGGCCAGAACAGCTGACTCGGCCGCCCCTTTCGGTCCGCATCGGCAATCACGTTCAGCCCATTGCTCTCGACGGAGAAGCTGCGGGACTCCACCTGCTCGGACATCGGCATCTCCTAGAGAATGAACCTGTTCAGTCCTGTTCAATCAAGGTAGTCGAGAATGAGGCGTATGCGAAGCGCAGCGGTGGACGGATTCGAGCTCGAGTACGACCGGTCCGGCGAAGGGCCGGCGGTGGTGTTGCTGCACGGCTGGCCGGGCGACCGCACCGACTACCGGGTGCTCGCGCCGATGCTGGTCGAGCGTGGGTGCGAGGTCGTCGTACCGGATCTGCGTGGTTTCGGTGCGTCTTATGTGGCCGCCATCGATCCCACGCGTCTGGACTCACCGGCTGCTGTCGATCCGGCGGAGTACGGCGCGGCCGGGCAGGCGCGGAGTGTGATCGGGCTGATCGAGGAGTTGGGGCTGGATCGGCCGGTGCTCGCGGGATACGACGTGGGGAGTCGGGTTGCGCAGGCGATTGCTCGTAGTCGGCCGGAACTGATTGACGGGTTGGTTGTTGCACCGCCGTTGCCGGGGATCGGGAAGCGGTTCTTCTCCGAGCAGGCGCAGCGGGAGTTCTGGTATCAGTCGTTCCACCGGCTGCCCCTCATCGAGGAGCTGATCGACGGCAAGCCGGACGCGGTCCGGTCGTACCTGAACCACTTCTGGCAGCACTGGTCCGGGCCGGGATTCGTGCCCGACCTCGAGCACCTCGTCGAGGTGTACTCGGTCCCGGGCGCGTTCACCGCCTCGCTGAACTGGTACCGCGGTGGCTCCGGAGCGGTCGCGATGTCCGCAGCCGAGACGGCGCCCGCGTCGTACGAGCGGATCAATGTGCCGACGGTCGTGCTGTGGCCGGAGTTCGACCCGCTGTTCCCGCGGGCGTGGTCGGACCGGCTCGACGACTTCTTCAGCGACGTCAGGCTGCGGACCGTCGACGGCGTCGGACACTACGCGCCGCTGGAGTACCCGGAAATCCTCGCCGAGGAGATCGCGGGACTAGGCTGAGCTCATGTCCCAGACCGACCTGCCGCTACCGGCCGTGCGCCCCGCCGTGGGTGCGCTGGCCAAGCTCGCGCCCACCCCGGTCCGGTACCTGCTGAACTGGGGCCGGAAGTACTCCCTGTGGGTGTTCAACTTCGGCCTGGCCTGCTGCGCGATCGAGTTCATCGCGGCGTCGATGGGACGGCACGACTTCATCCGGCTCGGCGTCATTCCGTTCGCGCCGGGCCCGCGGCAGGCGGACCTGATGGTCGTGTCCGGCACGGTCACCGACAAGATGGCGCCGGCCATCAAGCGGCTCTACGACCAGATGCCGGAGCCGAAGTACGTGATCTCGTTCGGCTCCTGCTCGAACTCCGGCGGCCCGTACTGGGACTCGTACTGCGTGACCAAGGGCGTCGACCAGATCATCCCGGTCGACGTCTACGTGCCCGGCTGCCCGCCGCGGCCGGAGGCGCTGCTGCAGGGCATCCTCAAACTGCAGGAGAAGATCGCCGGCGAGAAGCTCGCCGACCGGTACGACGAACCGTCCGCCGCCGCGCTCACCCGCGACCTGGTGCCGCCGCAATGAGCGATGCGTTGGACGCGCTCACCGCCGCCGGCATCGAGGCAGTGGCCGCGGACAGCTTCGGTCCCGCGACGATCGACGTACCGGCTGCTGCCTGGGTCGCCGCGCACGAGGTGCTGCGGGACGGAGTCGGGTTCACCTTCTTCGACTTCCTGTCCGCCTCCGACGAGCTGACCGACGGCTTCCGGATCGTGACGCACCTGGCCGACTTCTGGGGCGGTGCGCACGTCGACCACGTCCTCGTCCGCACGCTGATCCCACGCGACAACCCGCAGCTCGCCACCCTCTCCGACCTGTACGCCGGCGCGAACTGGCACGAGCGCGAGACCCACGAGATGTTCGGCATCACCTTCGACGGTCACCCGAACCTCGTTCCGCTCCTGCTCCCCGACGGCTTCGAAGGCAACCCGCTCCGCAAGGAGTTCATCCTCGCTGCCCGGGTCGCCAAACCCTGGCCCGGCGCCAAAGAACCCGGCGAGTCCGACCACGCCCCCGCCGGCGCCC
>NZ_SMKA01000196.1 GCF_004348455.1 Kribbella albertanoniae | reverse complement strand
GGGGAAGAGGATGGGGCGGAAGCCGGCTGCTTGGGCGGCTCGGAGGTTGGTGGGGCGGTCGTCGATGAAGTGCGTGTGGGTGGGGTCCAGGCCGGGGTGGGCGAGGATCGCCTGGTAGGCGGCGGGATCCGGTTTGCGGGCGCCGATCGCGGAGCTGACGAACCACGCTTCGACGTGAGCGGTGAGCCCGAAGCGGTCGCGGAGTAGTTCGGACCACGGGGCAGCGTCGTTGGTCAGGACCAGAGGCGTGATGCCGCCCTCATTCAGTTCGCGCAAGGCTCGCGGCGCATCAGCGGTGAGCTCGTGGCGGGTGCAGTAGTCGGCGTCAGAGGCGGTCGCCGCTACGCCGAGCGCCGACCAGAGATCGCCGGTCGAGATCTCGCCCAGGGTGCACCGCCGATAGACCGCACGAATCTCATCCTCGCCGCGCGTGCACCCGTGCTCCCGGAGGTACGGGATCAGAACGCCCCGTACGACGTTCCCGTGCCGGTAGAGCACGCCCATGGCATCGAAGACCGCGAAGTTCCGCTTCACCCCCGCATCATGTCCCGTCGGCAGACCATGCCCTGATGTGTACCGAAGGACGGGTAGTGGTGGCGGTTGCGAGGATCCCGGCCGCGGGGACGAGGCGCGAGCGAGGAGCCGAGGCGGACCAGTACCCGTTCTTCGGTACGGCCAGGAGGCAGGTGAGGAGCCGGCCGCGCTCGCTACGGCGCTGGTACTGCGAATTCGACGCGGACGCCGAGCAGGCGGACTGGGCGGCGGAGTTCGAACTTGTCCAGCAGCGCGAGTGCGGTCGCTGCGATCACCTCGGGGTCCTGGGTGATGGCCGGCAGTTTGCGGCTTTTGATCGGGGTGAAGAACGAGGTGAACCGGACCTTCACCCAGACGCGCTGGATGCTGCGGCCCTCCGCGACCACATCGCGGGTGACCTCGACGGCGATTCGGCGTAGCTCGGCGGCGACCTCGGATGGTTCGACGAGGTCGCGTTCGAAGGTCTCCTCGCGGCTCCGCGAGACCGGTTCCCGCGGTACGTCGGTCACCTCGGTATCGCCGAGTCCGCGGCCGAGGGCGGCGTACCAGGCACCCATCTTCGGGCCGAACCGCTCCCGAAGAACCTCAACGTCGGCCGCCGCGAGGTCGGCGACCGTCTGCAGCCCGAGCTCCTGCAGGTTGCGTTCCATCCGGCTGCCGATGCCCCAGAGTTCGCGGACCGGCCGGTGGTCCATCACCTCACGCCAGTTCTCGGCGGTCAGCCGATAGACACCCGGCGCCCCAGCCCCGGCACCTTCAAATGCGGTGGCATGCGACTGCGGCTGTTTGGCGAACGTGGTCGCCAGCTTCGCCCGCGTCTTGTTGTCACCGATCCCGATCGAGCAGGTCAGCCCCGTGCGCTCCACCACCGCCGCTCGCAGCTCAGCCGCAAGCCCCTCGGGATCGTCCGTCGAAGCGCCGACGAAACACTCGTCCCAGCCCCACACCTCGACCACGACCGGGAACGCCCGCAGCGTGTCCATCACCTCGGTCGACGCCGCGTCGTAGGCGGCCGGATCCGACGGCAGGAAGACCGCCTCGGGACACTTCTTGTACGCCGCTCGCACCGGCATCCCCGAGTGCACCCCGAACTCGCGCGCCTCGTACGACGCCGTCGCCACCACCTGCCGTGGTTTCGTGGGGTCCCCCGATCCGCCGACCACGACCGGCAGCCCGCGCAGCTCGGGCCGGCGCCGGATCTCGACAGCCGCGATGAACTGGTCCATGTCCACATGCAGGACCCACCAGCCCATCGCGCCCTCCTTCGGCGAGAAACTCAGCTCGACGCACTCGCGTACGTCCGCAGCCCACGCTGCCACAACAACCGGATCAGCAACACCGCAATCGCCGACAGCCCGATCCCGAGCGCCACCGATCCCCAGCCGAGCGAACCGGACAACGCCTGCACCGGGTACGTCGTCGCGAACGCCACCGGGAACACGAAGGTCAGGAAGCTCCGCACCGGCACCGGGAAGAACGTCAGCGGATACCGCCCCGCCTCCACCAGGTTCAGGTAGACGACGCCGATCGGCCCCACCGACTGCAGCCAGAACGCCAGGTAGACCATCGCCGACCACACAGCGGTCAACAGCACCAAACCGCACGTCGCGAGCACGATCGACTGCAGCACTTGACCGATCGAAGGCGTGAGCCCGGACTGCACCAGCCCGAACGCCAGCACAATGATGCCGCTGGCAACATTGCTCAGCTCGGCGACATTGATCCAACGGAACGTCAGGTAGAACTGGCTCGACACCGGCCGGAGCAGTACGGCGTCCAGCTCGCCCTCGGTCAGGTACGACGTCATCCGGTTGAGGTTCGGCGCGATGAACGTCGCCATCAGCCCGGTGATCACCTGGTACACCCCGACGAGCGCGATCACCTCCGCGCGCGACCAGCCGTGCACCTCCTCGGTGAACCCGAACAGCAGCAGCGTCGGCACGATCCCGAGCCCCAGCTGCACCAGCCCGACCAGCAACGTGGTCAGGAAGTGCGCCCGGTAATGCGTCTCCCGTACGACGGCCTGTGCGAAGAACCGCCGCCACAGTCGCAGGTATCTCATGCGCCCACCGCCGAGTACGCGCGGATCCCGGCCGCCCAGACGACACGGGCGAGCAGGCCGACGGCGACGACGTACCCGAGCTGAACGCCGAGCCCGGTCAGCAGTTCGGAGCCGGACAGGTTCCCGGCGACGATCTCGACCGGGAACGACACCGTGTACCGGTACGGCTGGTAGTCGATGAACCCGCGCGACCACTCCGGCATCAGCGCCAGCGGTACGACGGACCCCGACAGCACGGAGCCGATGATCACGCGGGCCTGGACGAGCGCACTCACATCGTCCATCCAGAACGCGAAAGCCGCGATCAGGATGTCGATCGTGAACACCAGGATCGCGCCGAGCGCGAGCGTGACGAAGAACAGCGCCCACCGGCCGGCGCCGGCCGGCACGTTCATCGAGTCGCGGAAGATCCACCAGACCAGACCGATCATCGGGACCAGCGCGAACAACTTCAGGAACTTCTCCGACAGGTTGTTCGCGACGAACCCGATCAGCAGCGACGCCGGCCGGATCATCCAGCTGGACAGCTTGCCGAGCCGGATGTCGTTCGCGAGGAACCCGGCCATCCAGGACGAGGTCGCCATCGTGGCGAAACCGAGCAGCACGAAGTACGTCGTGATGTACCGCTGATCCACGGGGAGCCGGGCGCCGTTCGCGAGCGCGGTCCGCCAGATCAGCAGCGAGATGATCGGCGTACAGATGTTGGCCAGCATGAAGATGACCCACGCACCGCGGTAGATGGACTGCTGCGCGACCTCGGCGGCGATCATCCGCTGCAGCACCCGCAGGTTGCGCTTCATGATGCCTCGCCGCGGCGCTCGAAGAGGTCACGCATGATGTCTTCGACATCGGCGTCGGCCACGTCGAGATCGACCAGTGGGCCGAGCCGGGTGAGCTGCTCCAGTACGTCGCTCGTGCGCTCGCGATCGGCCTCGAGGCGAACCGTCAGGCCGGAGACCTCGACCGAACTGACCCCGGTGAGACGGCTGGCGTCCACAGCCGTCGCGTACGTCGCTCGCACCAGCTTGCGTGGTTGCGCGGTCCGAACGAGTTCGTCGAGCGCGCCGTCGAACTGCAGGCGACCGTGGTCGATGATCATCACCCGCGAGCAGAGCGCCTCGATGTCGTCCATGTCGTGGCTGGTGATCAGGATCGTCGTCCCGCGGAGCCGGTTGACCTCGGCCAGGAAGGTCCGGACCCGGGCCTTGGCGACCACGTCCAGCCCGATCGTCGGCTCGTCCAGGAACAGGATCTCCGGACCGTGGACGAGGGCCGCCATCAGTTCCAGCTTCATTCGCTCACCGAGTGAGGTCTTGCGGACCTGGACATTCAGCAGGTCCTGCACGTCGAGCAGCTCGGCAAGCTCGGCGACATTGCGCTCGAACTCAGGCGTGGACAGGCCGTACATCTCCTTGTGCAGGAGCAGGCTCTCCATCGCCGGCACGTCCCACCAGAGCATGGTCTTCTGACCCATCACCAGCGCGATCCGGCGCAGATAATCGGGCTTGCGGTCCGACGGCGTGTAACCGAGGACCTCGAGCTCGCCGGACGTCTTGTAGAGCAGTCCGGACAGCATCTTCAGCGTCGTGGTCTTCCCCGCGCCGTTCGGGCCGAGCAGCCCGACGACCTCACCGGGATCGATCGTGAAGGAGACCCGGTCGACCGCGAGCCGGGTCTCGTACTTCCGCTTCACCAGGCTCTTCAGTGCTCCGCCGAGCCCGGCGCGCTGCTGGTGGAACGTGTAGGTCTTGGTCAGATCAAGAGCAGAAATGGCATGACTGTGCGTCACAGTTGGGGCACCGCTTTCGACAGAGCTGGACAGGGCCGGGTAGCAACCCGGGGCCCATCACGGCACCGCGATCCAGAAGGATGGCGGGAAAATCAACCGTGCGCGCAGCTATCTCGAAACGGGGTAGTCACCGCTCCGACGCTAGTCGGGAACAGAAAGTGATGTCCAGTGGATTTTCAGTCGAAGAGGTTCTCCAGGAAGGACTTCTGCTTCCGCTTGTGACCGGAGGAGTAGCCACGGTCGTCGTAGCGGCGCTGGTCCTCGTACTTGCGGTCGTCGGAACGGCGGTCGTCGTAGCGCCGGTCGTCGTCGTACCGCTTCTTCTCCTCGTAGCGCTTCTCCTCGTGCCGCGGCTGCTGCGGGGGAGCGTTGTAGCGGAGTTCGGCGTCCACCAGGCTCTCCAGCTCACCGCGGTCGAGGAAGATGCCGCGGCACTCGGTGCACTGGTCGACAGTGATCCCAGCACGCTCGTAGGTACGCATCGCGCCACGGCACTTCGGGCAAATCAGGGTCTCCATTCGGCAACCCTAGGTGACGAAAAGCCCGCAACGGCGCGCTTTCAGCGAACTTTCAGCATCTTCGTCGCTGAACGCTCAGATCGACAGCCGATCCAGTGCGGGAGTTGCCTGCTCGACCAGGTGGTCGCGCACCGTCGGCGCCTCGTACGGCTCCGGCCAGAAGTCTGTGATCCGCTCGATCAGCCCGTCGCGGAACTCGAGGAAGACCAGGCCGACCAGCTGCTGGCTGTCGAGGGTGAGGTTCATCGAGCCCGCAGCTGTCCTCCCGTCGACGATCAGCCGGGTGACGGCGAGCGCCCAGTCGCCCGGATACTCCCGGTTGAACCGCAGGTACTTCTCGCGACCGGTGATGCGCTCACCGGTCTGCGGCATCTCGTAGATCACGTCGGGGGTGAGCAACTCGGCGAACGCGTCCCAGTCCCGCGCTGCCATGGTCGCGAAGTAGAGCCCGGCGGCCTCACGTGTATCCATGCGCGAACGCTAACGGCCCGCACCGACAATGCCGGTGCGGGCCGTTGGCGGTCAGCCGAATGACCTGAAGCGAGCCAGGCTCACTTGAATTTGGAGAGGAAGTCCTTCACGATCGGCCCGGCCGCCTTGCCGCCGGACTCGCCGCCTTCGACGATGACCGCGAAGGCCACGTCACCGCGGTAGCCGACCATCCAGCCGTTGGTGCCGACCTTGCCGTTCGTCACGACCTCCGCCGTACCGGTCTTGGCCCCGACGGTGCCGCTCTGGGCGAGCAGCTTGGCGGTGCCGCCGGTGACGGTGGTGCGCATGAAGGTGCGCAGCGCGGCAGCGGTTGCCGGGGGCAACGGTGCGGCCGCCGTACCGGCTGCGTCCTTGCCGGGGACCAGGACCGGCTTCATCGCGGTGCCGTGGGCGACGGTGGCGCCGACCAGGGCGATCGACAGCGGGCTCGCGGTGACGGTGCCCTGGCCGATCATCGACGCGGCTTCCTCGACATCGTCCTTCGGAGCCGGGACCTTGCCGCCGTACGCCGGGATGGACAGCTCGAGGTCACGGCCGATCCCGAACATCGCGGCCGCCTTGGTCATCCCGTCCTTCTGCAGCCGTCCGTGCTGCGAGATGAACGCGGTGTTGCAGGACTGGTTGAACGCCTTCTGCAAGGTGCCGGCGCCGTACGCCGCGAGGGCGTCGTAGTTCTTGAACGTCTTGCCGAACACGTTGATCGTGTCGGTGCACGGGAGCGAGCTGTTCGTGGTGATGCCGTTGCTCAGCAGTGCGGCCGAGGTGACGGTCTTGAACGTCGAGCCGGGGGCGTAGCGGCCCTGGAACGCGCGGTTGTAGCTCGTCACGTCCGGGCCGTTCGCCGCGGCCAGGATCTGGCCGGTCGACGCCTGGACAGCGACCAGCGACGCGGGCAGCTTCTGGCTGGCCAGCGCGGCCTCGGCGGCCTGCTGCATCTTGGTGTCGATCGTGGTCTTCACCGGCTTCCCGGGCGTGCCCTTCTGGGTGAAGACCTCCTTGATCGTCAGCTTGGTCTTGCCGTCGCGCAGGCTGACCACGCCACCGGGCGTGCCGGCCAGCTGCTGCTGGAACGCGTACTGCAGGCCGTTCACGCCGACCTGGTCCTGGGCCGACGCGGTCGGGCCCGCGTTCTTCAGGGTGTCCTCGTTGGCCAGCTTCATCGAGCCGAGCAGCGAGCGGGCGAACGTCGGGGTGGCCGCGAGCGACTGCGTGCCGCCCATGGTCAGCACGCCGGGCAGCTTGCCCATCGTCGGCCGCAGCTTCTCCCACTGGTCGGCGCGGATCGTGATCGCGTCGACGAACTGACCGGCCGGTGCCGCCTTCGCCCGCTTGGCCAGCTTCGCGCCGTCGACATCGAGGTTCTTGGTGAAGGCCGCGTACGTCGCCGCCGTCGCCGCGGTGCCTGACGCGACACCGACGATGACGACCGGCCGGTTCGAGGTCAGCGCGGCGCCGTGCCGGTCCTGGATGGACGCCCGGGCCGGGAGGGTGCGCACCCGCTTCAGGTAGTTGGTCCCGTCACCGAGCCCCGGGTAGATCGTGTCGCCGGCCGCCTTGACCTTCCAGGCGTCACCGACCTTGACCGCGGTCGCCGTACTGGTCCACTTCATCGTGCCGATCCCGCGCAGCTGCGCCTCGACGGCGAGCTCCTGGGTGCAGGTCGCGTCGTCGGAGCACTTCGCGTCACCCTGCGGTACGACGGTGACCGTGCTGGCCACGAGCGCCGAGTCGACGTCGTCCAGCCGCTTGCCGAACGCGGTCGGGTTGTCGGTCAGCGCGGCCGCTTCCGTTGGCTTGCCCTCTGGGGCCCAAGCCTTCACCCAGGCGTCCGCGAACTGCTTGACGACCTGCGCGGAGGCCTGCTTCTCGTCGTTCGGATCGGCCTTCCCGCCGTCTCCCGACTTACTGTCGGAACAACCGGCGGTGATCAGCAGACTACTCAGGCAGACGACAGCAGTGGTTCGCTTCACGGTTCCAACTCTCGCACGACGATTGGCAAACACGAGGGCGAAACTACTCAACCCACCCAAGTACGACGCAGGTCCCGGCCGCGGAGTTGTCGTATTCTGCACGATTGTGACCCGCCTAGCCCTGCACAGCCGACTGCTCCCCGGTACCGAAGAGGCCTACGAGCGCGAGCACGCCCGCGTCTGGCCGGAGCTCATCACCGTGATGCGCGCCGCCGGAATCTCCGACTGGTCGATCTGGCGCAGCGGCCGCGACCTGTTCCACCTGGTGGAGTGCGACGACTACGAGGCCGCCGTCGCCCAGCTCCGCGGCGACCCCACCGACCAGCGCTGGCAGCAACACATGAGCCAGTTCGTCGAAGCCTTCGCCGAAGACGGCCGCCCCCTCCCCCACGTCTGGACCATGACCCAACAAACCGACTAGGAAACCCTCTCCGGCGGCGACCGCGCGTGTCCGTCCGCGTTCATTTGATGGGTTCCCCCATCCGCTTGTGGGTTTTGCACTCGCATGCGGGTCCAGAACCCGCAAGCTCATGGGTTGACCCAGCAAATGGGACCCGACCGGACGAACCGCTAGTGCATTTCCCAGATCAGCGCTTCGGCTCCGGTGGGGCCTGCGGTTAGCTGGCGGCCGTCGGAGTTGGTGAGGCGGGCGGCGTCGGCTGTGGCGAGGGTGCCGACGCCCTCCAGGGTTGCGGTGCCCTCGGCTACGAACACGTGCAGGTACGGCGCTTCGGGCAGCTGCACGTGTTGGTCGGGCCCCAACCGGGCGACCAGCAGGCCGGCGGATTGCTGGTGGAGGCGGATCGCCATACTGGATGTGTGGTGGGGGAGGCCTGAGACGACTGGGACGAGTTCACCGGTGGTCAGGTCGAATGGGGATTGGGCGTACGACGGGGTTAGGTCGAAGCGGTCGGGGCGGACCCACATTTGGACGTAGTGGACCGGGTCGGGGCCGTCGTTCCATTCGGAGTGGCGGATTCCGGAGCCTGCGGTCATTCGTTGGACGAGGCCGGGGTGTACGACGCCGCTGTGGCCCTCGGAATCGCGGTGGGCGAGGGCGCCCCGCAGGACCCAGGTGACGATTTCCAGGTCCTGATGTGGGTGCGTCTCGAAGCCCTTGCCGGGCGCGACCACGTCGTCGTTGTGTGCCACCAGGAAGCCGAACCCGATGTTGGCCGGATCATAGAACGGCCCGAACGAGAACGAGTGCCGCGACTCCAGCCACGACTCGGCCGTCACGAACCGCTCATCTGCCCGCCAGATCGCCACAGCTACTAGTAATACCCTTTCTGGCCGTCAAGAAGTTCGCGCATGGTGTCCAGGTGGCCTACGTGGCGGGCGGTTTCCTCGACCATGTGGATGACGATCCAGCGGAGGCTCGGCTGGAACTCCGGGTCCTGGCCGGTGTCGTCCAGGCTGTGGGCGGAGACGATCTCGTTCGAGCGGGTCCACTGCGCGTCGAACTCGTCGAGCAACTGGACCAGCGGTACGCCGTCCACCCGCATCTCGGCGCTCTCGATGTCCTTGCGGTACATCGGGTTCTCGTCCCGGGGAACGTTCAGGTACACCACCTCGAACCAGAGGTGCTCCACCCAGCGCATGTGTGACACCAGTCCGGCCGGCGTCATCAACGGCGAGTCGGGGAACACGGCCCGGTGCTCGTCCTCGGCCCGTAGCCCCTCGAGCTTCCGCCGGACCAGCAGGCGCTGCAGGTCCAGCCAGCCGATCAGCTGGGTCCGCTCGTCCGCGACGATCGGCGGCCGTGCCTCGTAGAAGTTCATGGCAGGAACCTAAACACAAAAACGGACTCCGGCCGCTCGGTGGGCGGCCGGAGTCCTGACGTGGGGGTGGTTCAGCCGGTGGGCTTGCCGTCGTCGGAGCCGAGGGTGGCGGTGATCTCCTGCTGTTTGCCGGCCCGGGTGATGGTGACCTTGACTTGATCGCCGGGGCGGTGCGAGCGAACTGCGGCGACCAACGCGTCCCCTGACGCGATCGCCTTACCGTCCACAGCGGTCACCACATCGCCCGCTTGCAGACCGGCTTTGTTCCCCGCACCGCCCGGCGTGACCTCGCGGAGGGTTGCTCCGTTCACGAGCCCGTCGGAAGACTGCGCGTCGCCGACCGACACTCCGAGCCGCGCATGCGTGGCCTTGCCCTTGGCCACCAGCTCGTCGATGATCGGCTTGGCCTGGTCGATCGGGATTGCGAAGCCCAGGCCGATGTTCCCGCCGGCGGATTGTCCCGATCCGCCCGCGGTCTTGATCGCGCTGTTGATTCCGACCACCTGGCCCGCGAGGTCGATCAGAGCGCCGCCGGAGTTGCCCGGGTTGATGGCGGCGTCCGTCTGGATGGCTGGGAAGACCGTGGTACTGCTCTGCTCCTCGTCGCCCGAGGTGACCGGGCGGTCGAGCGCCGAGACGATCCCACTCGTCACGGTGGACTGCAGGCCGAACGGCGAGCCGATCGCGACCACTTCCTGGCCGACGGCGAGTTTGCCGCTGGAACCCAGGGTGGCCGGGGTCAGATCGGTGGCCTCGGCCTTGATCACGGCGAGATCGGTCAGCGGGTCGAGGCCCTTGACCGTGGCCGGGACCGTGCGGCCGTCGTTCAGGATCACGGTGATCTTGGCGCCCTGCCCGGCGCCGGCGACCACGTGGTTGTTGGTGACGATCAGGCCGTCCTTGCTGATCACGATGCCCGATCCGGTGCCCGCGCCCTGCTGGCTGGCGACCGCGATCTTCACGACGCTGCCCAGCACCTGGGCCGCCGCCTTCTGGACCGAGCCGTCCGGCGCCGAGGCCGGTGCGGCCTGGTTACCGTTCAGCGGCGCGGTCACCGACGGGGTCGCGCTGGTGTCGTTCGTGGCCGAATACACCGCAGCGGCGCCGACGCCACCGGCCGCCCCGACCAGTAGCGCGGTCGCGGCCACGATTGCCAGGCCCATCCGCTTCGGCTTGGCCGGTGTGGGAGCCACCGGCTGCTGCTGCGGACCGAAGGGCCAGTTCGGGCCGGGGGACGCCCCCTGATGCGTCCCCGGCGCTCCGAACTGCGGGTAAGCACTCCCACCTGAGGGGTGCTGACCCGGCTGACCCAACTGCTGCTGTCCACCCTGCGGCGCGAAATGCTGTTGCTGATGTTGCCCATACATCGGCAACTGCTGCGTACGCTCCGGGGGATTGGAGCCGAAGGGGGCAGGCCCACTCTGCGACTCGGGCGGCGGCTGGTTGTCGGTCATGAGAAGTACTTTGACGGCCGGACCTGAGAACCCCCTGAAGATCCCGTCAGAGCTCCCGAAGAACTCTGTGAAGATCCCCTGAAGGCTGCCAGGAAACTCCCAGGGTCAGCGGGTCTGGGTGGCGGCGTGCGGCAGCCAGAGCGTGAACTGCGCGCCGGCGCCCGGTGCGTTGCGGGCGTAGATCATCCCGCCGTGTTGCTCGGCCGCGTGCTTGACGATCGCCAGCCCCAGCCCGGAGCCGGGCCGGCTGCGCGCCTCACTCGACCGATAGAAGCGCTCGAACACATGCGGCAGATCTGCGTCCGCGATGCCTGGGCCGGAGTCTGTGACGGTCAGTACGCCGTCCTGCAGCCGCACGGTAACCAGTCCGACCGGTACGCCGTCGGTCCGCGCATCCTCCGGCACGCTGTACTTCGCCGCGTTGTCCAGCAGGTTCGTCACCGCGCGACCCAGCAGCCGCTCGTCACCCCACACCGGGAACGGCTCGATGCTGACATCCCACTCCAGGTTCGGAGCGCGTCGCCGTACCTTGATCAGCGCGTCCTCGACCACGTTGGACAGCTCGATCAGCTCGGCGTTGCGGATCTGCGGGGTGTCGCGGGCGAGCTCGGTCAGGTCGCCGATCAGGTTCGTGAGCTCGTCCATCTGGGCCCGTACGTCGTCCAGCAGTTGCTGCCGGTCGTCCGGGCGCAGGCCGCCGCGTTTGTCCGCCTGCGCGAGCAGGTCGAGGTTCGTCCGGATGCTGGTCAGCGGCGTACGGAGCTCATGCCCCGCGTCACCGATCAGCCGCCGCTGGCGATCCTGAGACCGCGCCAACGCAGCCAGCATGGAGTTGAACGAGATCGCCAGTCGCGAAATCTCGTCGGACCCGTCCACCGGGATCGGCTGCAGATCCTCGGTCCGGGCAACGTGCTCCGCGGCACCGGACAACCGTGCCAGCGGACGGAGACCGGACGCTGCGATCGCGTTGCCGGCGATGGCCGCGCCGATCACACCCAGCAGCCCGACCGCCCACAGCACGATGCCCATGTTGTGCAGCGTCTGGTCGATCGGGCGCAACGACTGCGCCACCACCAACGCGCCCGGCTCCAGGTCCTCGTCGCTGCACCGGTGCCCCAGATCGAGCTGCGGACAGTACTGGGCAGGCACCGCGATGATGCGATAGTGCGCGCCCATCGACTCGCCGAATGTTCGCTTGCTGATCTGGTTCTGCGACTGCGCCACCGCAAACTCCGGTTCCTCCATCGGCGGTGGCTTGCTGTTCGCGGCGCCGATCTGCTCCCCGTCGGCGAGGATGACGCCGACGAGAATGTCGCTGAGGCCGAGTGCTTCCGGAGAGATCTGAGCCAGGTTGGCCTGGTTGGTCAGCACCTTGTTCTGAGCCGCCTGGGCGGCACGGTTGGTGAGGCTCTCGTCGAGGTTCTGGTACATCTGCTGCCGCACCGACACGTACGCCGCGATGCTCACGAAGGCGACCGCCAGACCCACCGCGACCGCGGCGAGCAGCGTCACCCGGGAGTGCAGGCTCAGCTTGTGGAGCTTCTCCTGCCACCAGCTCTGGGTGTTCGCAACCATCCGCCGCCCGTTGCCGTTGGCAACAGGTCGCGGCTGAGCCTCCGGCCGTGGTTGGGGTTGCGGGGTGCGGCGGGCGTACGAAGGGAAGTTGTCGGGACCGCTCACGGTGGCGTGTCCCGCAGTACATAGCCGATACCGCGCACAGTGTGGATTAGTCGCGGCAGGTCGTTCACCTCGGTCTTTCGGCGCAGGTAGCCGATGTAGACCTCAAGCGAGTTGGCGGTGGTCGGGAAGTCATAGCCCCACACCGCATCCAGGATGACCGCCCGCTCGAGCACCCGGCGCGGGTTGCGGATCAACAGCTCGAGCAGTGAGAACTCGGTCCGCGTCAACTGGATCGGTACGTCGCCACGGTGCACCTCGTGCGCGTCCACATCGACCACGAGGTCGGCGTACTGGAGGACTTCGCCGCGCGGGCCGCCCTCGCCGGGGGTGCTGCTGCGGCGCAGCAGAGCACGCAACCGGGCGAGCAGCTCTTCGAGCGCGAACGGCTTGGTCAGGTAGTCGTCGCCGCCGGCGTCCAGGCCGTCCACCCGGTCCGCGACCGCGTCGCGCGCGGTCAGCACCAGGATCGGCACGTTGTTGCCGGCGGCCCGCAGCGCCTTGGTGGTCTCCAGACCGTCCAGCCGCGGCATCATCACGTCCATCACCACGACATCGGGATCGACATTCCCGATCACGGCCAGCGCCTCGGCGCCGTCGGAGGCGGTGACGACCTCGAAGTCGTTGAACTCCAGCGAACGGCGCAGCGAGTCCCGGACCGCCCGGTCGTCGTCCACCACCAGTACCCGCATATCGCTCCCCGCTCGAGGTCGAGTGGGCGGTCCAGCGCAGACCACCGCGGATCCGAGCGTAGGCGGTCCGCTTGAGAAACGCCTGAGAACCCGCTGATCACTCGCCCAAGAGTAGGTTTGGCCGGGTGGACCTCCTCGAGTTCAGCCCCGAGCCCAACGAGTACACCTGGACGTTCGGCGGCGCCGCGCCGCTGCATCGGGTCAAACCCGGTACGGCGTTGCGCCTGTGGACCGAGGATGCGTTCTGCGGGCGCCTGCGCAGTACGGCGGATCTGGCCAGCGCGAGCCTGACTATGCCGTTCGTGAACCCGCAGACCGGACCGTTTTACGTCGAAGGCGCCGAGCCGGGGGACACCCTGGTGCTCCACTTCGTCGAGCTGACTCCGGCCCGCAGTTGGGGCGCCTCCGCGACCATCCCGTTCTTCGGCGGACTGACCAGCACCGACCGGACCGCGACGCTGCAGGACCCGCTCCCGGAGCGCACCTGGATCTACGAGGTGGACACCGCCAACCAGACGGTCGGGTTCCAGGCGCAGGGCAGCGATCTGGAGCTCGCCCTGCCGATCAACACGATGCTCGGCACGGTCGGCGTGGCTCCGGCCGCGGGCGAGGTCCGGTCGTCGCTGGTCCCGGACGTGTTCGGCGGTAACATGGACACCCCCGAGATGAAGGCCGGCGCGACCTGCTTCCTCCGGGTCAACGTCGAGGGCGCACTGTTCTCGGTCGGTGACGGCCATTACCGCCAGGGCGAAGGCGAGTCCTGCGGTACGGCGGTCGAGGGCGCGATGAACGTCGTACTGATCGTGGAACTCCTCAAGACGCCCGGGCCGGCCTGGCCTCGGATCGAGAACGACGACTACCTGGCTGTGGTCGGGTCCAGTCGCCCGCTCGAGGACGCGTGGCGAGCCGGTCAGGTCGACATGGTCGGTTGGCTGGGATCGCTGTATGGGCTGGACAAACTCGACGCGTACCAGCTGCTGAGCCAGATCAGTGAGGTCCCGTTGGCGAACGTCGTGGACGCCAACTACAGCGTGGTCACCAAGGTCCCCAAACGGCTACTCCCGCAAGTCGATGCCTACAGCAACATTCACGCCCACCTCCGCTCATTGGCCACGACCCTCTAACCAAAGGCTGGTACGACGTCCATCGCGAACCGGTGCAGCGGTTCGTGGTCGTAGGCGACGCCGGGGATGTAGACGACGACGTACTGGATGCCCACCTCCTGGAGTTGCTCCAACCGGATCCGGATCTCCTGCGTGGTCACGATGTCGGCCACGCCGATGCCGCCGCCCGCTCCGATCGCGCGGAACTCGTCGACGGTGTAGCGACCGCGGGCCTTCGCGCTCGCAGTCACCGGATCGGCCCCGGGATCGATCGGGAACAGGTTCAGGCTGGTCGACTTCACGATCTCGTCGTAGTCGCGGACGACGGTCTCGCAGTGCGCTCGGAGTACCGAGAGTTTGTGCTTGATGATCTCGACCTGCCCGGTGCCGAAGTTGCAGGCGTCGCCGTACTGCGCGACCAGCCGGAGCGTGACCCGCTCACCACCGCCGCCGATCCAGAGCGGTGGTCTGCGGCGCGGTTGGACGATCGGCTTGTCGACCGAGTGGTACTTGCCCTGGAAGACGACGTCGTCCTCGGTCCACAGCCTGTGGATGAGTTCGACGGATTCGGCGAACGAGCCCATCCGGTCCTTGAGGCTGGTCCACGGGTAGCCGTAGGCCCTCCACTCGTGTTCCGACCAGCCGGCGCCGAGGCCGGCGTACAGGCGTCCGTGGCTGGCGACGTCCACGGTGGCGGCGATCTTCGCGTACAGCGCGGGGTTGCGGTAGCCGTTGCAGCCGACCATCTGCCCGATCTTCACCCGCTGGGTGTCGCGGGCCAGGGCCGCCGTGGCTGACCAGGCTTCGAAGACCGTCTCGCGGACAGGTTCGGGGACGGTGTGCAGGTGATCGAACAGCCAGATCGAGTCCCACGGCCCGGCGTCGGCGGCGCGGGCGACGGCGGTCATCGCCTCCCACTGCTCGACCGGGTCCTCTAGCTCGACCAGGTCCATCCGCCAGCCTTGAGGAACGAACACTCCGAACTTCATCGACTGCTCCTTCGTGAGATGGCCACGCCGGTGAGGCAGAGGGCGCCGCCGGCGAGGGTGAGGAGGGCTGGGGTCTCGCCGAGGAAGAGCCAGCCGAGGGCGATGGCGACGACGGGGACGGCATAGACGGTGATGCCCATCTTTCCGGCGCTGGTACGGCGGAGTGCGAACGCCCAGGTGGTGAAGCCGAGGGCGGTGGGGAAGGCTGCGAGGTAGACGGCCCACCAGATCGCGCCTGCGCTCGCGGTGCCGAGTTCGTCGATCAGCGTCGGGGCGAACGGCAGGCAGGCGACCGCGCCAACAGTGCAGGCGAGCCAGGTGACTTCGGCGGCGGGAAGCCTGCTGAGCAACGGCTTCTGGGTGACGACACCGACGGCGTACGCGATGGCGGCGATGATGCAGAGGACCACGCCCCACGTCTCGGCGTGGCCGGTCGAGGTCGACGTACCGATCACGACGATGCCGGCGAACGCGACCAGGCCGCCGATCACGAGGCGGCGCGGGAAACCCTCGCCGAGGGTGAGGCCGGCCAGTACGGCGATCAGCAGCGGGGCGATGTGGACGAGCATGGCTGCGGTGCCGGCGTCGAGGCGTCGCTCGGCCTCGTTGAGCGCGACGTTGTAGACGCCGAACCAGAGCAGGCCGCAGGCGAGTAGTTGCGGCCAATCACGCTTGGCCGGCCATCGGCGTACGGCGGGCTCGTGGCGGGGGCGCGCGAAGAGCATGACGCCGAGGAGGAGGCTGCCGAGACCCAGCCGGGCCAACGACAAGGCGCCGGCGGAGAACTCGGTGCCGAGGTGGCGGATGGCGACGAACGACGATGCCCAGAGGACCACGGTGACGGCTGCTGCGGTGGTTGCCTGCTTACTCACCCGAATACCCTAGGAAGGTCGTTTGCGATTTCCCATGGTGTTGTGAGCCTTGGAAGGGGCCTCATGGTTGCCGGAATGAATGCAGAAGGTGGGCAATACCTTCAAACTGAAAAGCCGGTGCTGGATGAGCTGAATCTGCGCCTGCTGACCGAGCTGTCGGCGGACCCGCGGTTGCGGACGAGTGAGCTGGCGCGGCGGCTCGGGGTCTCGGCGCCGACCGTGCGTGAGCGGGTCACCCGGCTGGAGGAGTCCGGGGTGATCCGGGGGTATCGGCTCGAGGTTGATCCCGGTGCGTTCGGTCTGCCGGTCGCGGCGTGGGTGCGGCTGCGGCCGGGGCCGGGGCAGATCCCGAAGATCATCGAGCTGGCCGCGCGGACGCCGGAGGTGGTCGAGTGCCATCGGATCTCGGGGGAGGACTGCTTCCTGATGCGGGTGCAGGTGGCTGCCATCGCGGGGCTCGAGGAGGTGCTCGACAAGTTCCTCGTGCACGGGCAGACGACCAGCTCGTTCGTCGTGTCGACCCCGGTCCCGCCGCGCTCAGTACCGCTCGACGTCCGTCAGGTGGGCACTGACCACCGCTGAAGGTGGTCTGCATCACTAGTCTGGTGCTGACTTCAGCGACCTCTGGAAGGACCTGCCCCATGGCTGCCGACAAGTCTGTCCGCAGAGTTGCCCTGCTCACCGCCGGTGGCCTTGCGCCGTGCCTGTCGTCCGCCGTCGGCGGGCTGATCGAGCGCTACACCGAAGTGGCGCCCGACGTGGAGATCATCGGGTACCTGAACGGGTACCACGGCCTGCTCAGCGGGCGGCATGTCGTCGTCACGCCCGAGGTGCGGGAGAAGGCGGCGCTGCTGCACAAGTTCGGCGGCAGCCCGATCGGGAACAGCCGGGTGAAGCTGACCAACACCGCGGACCTGGTGAAGCGCGGTCTGATCGCCGAGGGCCAGAACGCGCTGCAGGTCGCCGCGGAGCGGCTGGTCGCGGACGGCGTCGACGTACTGCACACGATCGGTGGTGACGACACCAACACGACCGCTGCGGACCTGGCGGCGTACCTGCAGGAGCACGACTACGACCTGACCGTGGTCGGCCTGCCGAAGACCATCGACAACGACGTGATCCCGATCCGGCAGAGCCTGGGTGCGTGGACCGCGGCCGAGCAGGGCGCGCTGTTCGCGCGGAACATCGTCGCCGAGCACAGCTCCAACCCGCGGATGCTGATCGTCCACGAGGTGATGGGCCGCAACTGTGGCTGGCTGACGGCGGCGACCGCGAAGGCCTACCGCGACTGGCTCGACCAGCAGGAGTGGAACCCGGGCATCGGCCTGGACGAGTCGAGCTGGGACGTGCACGCGGTCTACGTGCCGGAGGCAACGATCGACCTGGACGCCGAGGCCGAGCGCCTGCGCAAGGTGATGGACGAGAACGACTGCGTGACGATCTTCCTGTCCGAGGGTGCCGGCGTACCGTCGATCGTGGCCGAGATGGAGGCCCGCGGCGAGGAGGTCGGCCGCGACCCGTTCGGGCACGTCAAGCTGGACACGATCAACCCGGGTGCCTGGTTCGCCAAGCAGTTCGCGGAGCGGATCGGCGCCGAGAAGACGATGGTGCAGAAGAGCGGCTACTTCAGCCGCTCGGCCGCAGCCAACGACGCCGACCTCGCCCTGATCAAGGAGTGCACCGACTACGCAGTCGACGCCGCCCTCCGCGGCGAGAGCGGCGTCGTCGGCCACGACGAGGAGCGCAACGACGAACTGCGCGCCATCGAGTTCCCCCGCATCGCCGGCGGCAAGGAGTTCGACGCAACCGTCGACTGGTTCACCACCCTCAAGTCCACCATCGGCCAGTCCTAACTGCGCCGCTGCCCCAATCCCGCGCCAGTCGCCGGGGGTGCTGTGCGGAAAATGAGGGGATCTCCGCTGAATGTGCTGGTTCTCCCCTCAAAAAATGAGGGGAGAAGGGTCCACTTGAATGGATAGCCCCTCAAATGTGCCGTAGGTTCCGGCCGGGTCAGAGCGCAC
>NZ_SMKA01000195.1 GCF_004348455.1 Kribbella albertanoniae | reverse complement strand
ACTAACCTCCCTCCCGCGCATCAGCCGACCGCCTCTTCTTGCCAGGTGGGGGCTGTGGTGAGGGCGGGTGGGGTGATGGTGCGGAGGGTGCCGTCGGGAGCGGGCAGCCAGAGGTGGTGTCTGCGTGGGGTGGTGCCGGCTCGGCGGGTGGTGACGGCGACGGTGGCTTGGCGAGCGGCGAGGAGCCCTTCACCGTCGCCCAGGCCGGTCCAGGCGTTGCTCTCGATCTCCAGGCGGGCTTCGCTGCCCGGCCAGGAACCGGAGGCGATCAGCAGGGCGCCGCGAGTCCGCAACCGGGCGGCCAGACGGGATGCCTCTCCCGGTGTGACCTCACCAGGCGGCCGGACCACGACAACGGTCAGTGCATCGACCAGCGCGGCGACCACGTTGAGCCACTCGCGACCTGGGTCCGGCACCAGCACGAGCCGCTCCAGGTCGACCCCCAGCGCCTGCGCCGCCTCCGCACCGAACGACGGCATCCCGACCACCCCACACCAGGCGCCCTCCGCGGACGGTCCTGCCATCATCGCCATCACCAGCGCCGTCGACCCGTGCACGGAGTACACCGCGCCGCCCCGCAGCGGGGCGCCCGCCAGCAGCTCGGACACCACCGGTGACGTCGGCAGCGCCCTGTCCACCGTCGCCGTGTCCAGCGCCTGCTGCACACGGGCCTTGGCGCCCCGCGCCTTCGTCGTGGACAGGAAGGCACGAGCCTCGTCGAGCGCCGTGATCCCCGTCATGAACCCATGTTCGAACACCTGTTCGACTGTGTCAATCCAGTCGCCCGTCCCCCCGCGAACAGTTATCGTCCGACCATGCTCCGTGTCGACCATCCCAGCTTCCAGCGCGCCCTGCAGGAGATCGAGGACAGCATCGACAACGCCTGGCACACCCTCTGTGACGAGTCCGGCGTCACCCCCGGTACGCCGGAAGCCCGCGAACTGGCCGAGGTTGTCCTGCAGGACACCTCGGAGTTCGACTGGCGAGTCGTGGACGGTGCACTCAAGCAGCTGACCTGTACCGAGTGCGGATCCGGACTGGGCGCCGGCCCACTCGGCTGCACCGCCTGCGACCTCGCGAACGGCTTCCGCTTCGCCGCCCAGGAGACCGACCGCCCCGGCGTCCAGTCCCGCAACGAACACGCGCTCCGGGTCTCCTCAGCCGTCGCCCGCACCCGCCACCGCTACACCCCGCGCGCCCGGGCCGGCTACGAAATCGCCCTGCCCGATCTGCTGGCCGGCAAGATCCCCACCACCCCACAGGCCCAGCGAGCCAAGGACCGCATCAACCAACTCACCGACCACGAGCTAGAGCAACTGATCGACCCACGGCCCCTCTACGGAGACCTCTGATGAACACCCTGTACGACGCAGTGGTCCGCCACCACGACGACCTGGCCGCCTGGCTCGGTGGCGACGCCGGCCCAGACGTGCTCGAGCGTTTCCGCGCCGCCCACCGGCCAGAGTTCACCCTGATCACGGTCGACGGCGCCAAGCTCACCCTGGACGAGCTGATGGGTGGACTGAGCACAGCCCACAACGCCGTACCAGGCCTCAAGATCACCATCGCCCAGTTCGAACTACTCACCCAGTCCGCCGACACCACGGTCTGCCGCTTCCTGGAACAACACTCAATCGGCACCTCCCGCCGAACCACCGCCGTACTAACCGGCCCCCAGTGGCTAACCGTCCACGAGACAGCCGTCCTCTAACACCACCCCACCCGCCAATGGGTCAACTGCCCAGACGGACCGCCACCACCGTCCAACCGCCCTCGGCGGCGACCACCCACGCCTGCACCCATCACAACAACCGCAGTTAGTGGGTGATGGCCGTCCGCCACCACCGGCACCTCGCCAAGTACCTCCGGTGGAATCACGCTTTGTGGAGCCTCGTGGGCAGTATCTGCACATTTGGTTCCACTGATCGCCGGTATCGCGCCGATCCGATGCGTCCGGTGAGGTCGGTCCCCACACTCGCAAGGTGGGTTCGGCGGCGGGGCACGGTGGGTTCGGCGGCGGAATAGGGTGAGGGCATGGCCAGGACTGTTGCTACCAATACCAAGGTTGATCTCGAGGGGCTGCTGGAGTTCGTGCGGCCGCGTCATCACATGTTGCTGATCACGACCCGCGCGGACGGTACGGCGCAGGCGTCGCCGGTGTCGGGTGGGGTTGACGCACAGGGGCGCATCGTCATCTCGTCGTACCCGGAGCGAGCGAAGAGCACGAATGTCGAGCGGAATCCGCGGACCAGCGTTGTGGTGCTGTCCGATGAGTGGAACGGCGCGTGGGTTCAGGTGGACGGCGAAGGGGAGGTCATCCAGCTCCCCGACGCAGTAGAACCCCTGGTCGACTACTACCGCTCGATCTCCGGTGAGCACCCCGACTGGGACGAGTACCGCGAGGCGATGCGGACCCAGGGCAAATGCCTCATCCGCATCACCCCCACCCGCTGGAGCCCCCTGGCCACCGGCGGCTTCCCGGCCCACCTCGCCGACTGACAAGGTGCCCGTCGCCACGTCGTGGTCCCGGATCGTCGAGTGGCTCGCAGCCAACGACCCGGCCACGGTCACCCGGATCAACCCACCGGCAACGGCCGTCGACCTGCGCTACCTGCAGGCTGCGCTGAACCGCCCGCTGCCGGTGGACCTGGTCGAGTACCTGGAGATCGCCGACGGAACCGAGCATCGATACATCCGCGGCGCGCTCATCCCGCCGTTCTACAACCTGCTGCCGGTGATGGAGATGCTGTCATCGCGGAAGATGATGCGGGGCATCCAGCGTGGGATCCGCGGCTCCGGGCCGTGGCCGAGCGACGGCGAGCCTGCTGGGCAGCCGCCGACGGACTGGCTCGACTGCTTCCTCCCGATCGCGACGGCCTACGACGGTGGCCTCCTGTACCTCGATCTACGCGACGGCGACCAGTTCGGATGCGTCTGGCAGTGGCACGAGTGGTCTGTGGAGTCAGCGCCGTTCTGGAGTGGCGTCGGCGAAATGCTCGACGAGATCGCGAGTGCCTTCGTAGACGGACGGCCGGCCCCGACGAGGTACCACTCGCCGGACCTGCCCCAGGTGACTGACGGCTACCTGCGCTGGGGCGACATACCTGCCTGAGATCGTCAGACTCGGTTGGTTCGGCGTTCCATGGTTTCGGTGATGCGTTTCATGGCGCCTTCGAGGTGGTTGCGGAGGGCGGTTTCGGCGCCGGGTTCGTCGTGGGCCATGCAGGCGTCGAGGATGGCTTGGTGTTCGCGGCGGGTTTGCTCGATGCGGGCCTTGGTCTGGCGGGAGCCGAAGCGGTAGCGCTCGCTGTTCTGCCAGACGGGCTCGATGGCGCGGGGGAGCCAGCGGGAGCCGCCGGCGCGGTAGATCGCGAAGTGGAACTCGGTGTGGGCCTGGCGGGAGGCGATGTTGTCGCCGAGTTTGGACAGGCGGACGTGCTCGGCCAGGGCGGTGCGGGCCGCGGCGGCGTCGGCTTCGGTGAAGCGGGTGGCGGCGGCGCGGACGGCGAGGGACTCCAGGGAGAGGCGGGTCTGGTGGGTGTCGCGGAGGTCCTCGACGGAGAGCTCCCGGACCCAGGCGCCCTTGTGGGGCACGATCTCGACCAGTCCGAGGGCGGCCATCCGGCGGAGGCCTTCGCGGATCGGCATCTGGCTCATGTCCAGCCG
Source organism: Kribbella albertanoniae (assembly GCF_004348455.1). Classification (GTDB taxonomy): domain Bacteria; phylum Actinomycetota; class Actinomycetes; order Propionibacteriales; family Kribbellaceae; genus Kribbella; species Kribbella albertanoniae. The sequence continues at coordinate 14,337 of NZ_SMKA01000195.1, read as the reverse complement.
TTTGGCGAGCTCCTCGAGACGGAGCGCCGTACCGCTGGGCAGTTCGCCGGACAGGATGAGCTCGTGCAGCTCGGCGGCGGCCTCCTCAGCGAGAGTACGACGTCCGGTCGGTCCCCCAGGCGTGAGCTCGAGTCGTCGGGTCATTGGGCGCGGGCTGCCTCTCTCCTCCACATAGAACAACTCTGGGAGGTAACCGTACGGCAGGCCGGGCCGAGTGCGCGCTTTCGCCGACAGATTGCTCAGTACGAAGTTCAGCCCAGGGCAGTCAGGTCCAGCAAAAGCCGTGCACCGGAAGCGGATTCTAGAAGGTCACCGATGCGACTGGCAGGCAGCAGCTCGACTTCCGGCCGCAGCCGCGCCGGTGCGATATCCGCCAACGCCTGACCGACCGCACCGGGTTCGAGGGTCGTCCGCTGCACGTTCACCGGCAGCACGCGCAGGTCGCGACCGATCAGCTGATGCAGGTCGAGTGTGGTGAACTCACCGCTCTTGTAACCGAGCAGGGCGATTCGCCCGCCCGGTGTGATGTGCCCGAGCACCCCACTGGTCACCGGACCGCCCATAGTGTCGACCGCGAGGTCGCACCACGGCAGGTCGCGACCGACCTGACCCAGCTCGTCCACGCGCACGATCTGGTCAACCAGATCACCCACCCGCTCGACGGACTCGACCACACCGGCCAGCCCGATCACCCGCGCCGCACCGGCCGACCGAGCGACCGCTGCGCACAGCCGCGCGACCAGTCCGGTGATGCCGGTGACGACGACCGTCTCACCAGCGAGCACCTGACCAACTCGTCGTACGGCGGTGTGTGCGGTCAACGCTGGTGTCAGCAACGCCAGCGCGGTCGCCGGCTCCATCGACGCCGGTACTGGATGGACAGCCGCATCAGGAACGACGGCGTACCGGCCCCACAGTCCAGGTCGCGTCACGCCGACCCCTTCACCCCGCAGCACCACACCGGCGCCGGTGTCGGCGACTGCCGAGCTCACCACCACACCGAACCCCTCGGAGCCCGGAGTGAACGCTGCTGCCGGTTGCTTGCCGCTCAGCACGGTCCGGTCCTGCGCCGTCACCGAGGCCAGCCGCATCTCGACCAGCGTCTCCCCCGGGCCGGCAGTCTGCTCGATCTCCTCGACCGCCAACTCCGGTCCAGGTCCGTGGCTGCGCAGCACGGTCCCCTCCTGCGACCTCATCTATCCCCCATTTGATATGTGATCACGACACACCTCGACGGAAACCGCCACCTCACCGGTCGGAGACCTCCTTGGCCAACGGCACGGTCAGCTCCCCAGCAGTCACCGCGCGCTCGCTCACCACCGCATCGCTGCCCATCGGGAACGGCCAGTCGCTGCCGGCCAGCACGTGGGCGGCACCGAACGTCCTGGTGAGCAGTTGCAGCATCGCCTCGTCGTGCACGAGGTCATCCACGTAGAACTTGCGGACCGCCTCGATCACCGGCATCGAGAGCTCCTCGATCCCCGGCCGTGCCGTCTGCACTCCGCGCTGCCATCGTCCGGCCACAGCCGCCGTCACCCCTCCCCCATGACACAAACAGAACCGGATCCCCGGGAACCGGCCCGGCACATCCGCGAAGACGAGTGACGCCGCGGCCAGCCCGGTCTCGTACGGATTCCCCAACAGGTTCGACAAGTAGAACGATTGGAGCCGCTTGTCGTCACTGTGTCCTGGATGAATCAGGGTGAAAGCTTCCAGTTCATGCAGCACCCGCCACACCGGATCCAGTCCGGCATAGTCCGGCGTACCGAGGGCGAAGCCGCTGAAAACGCCCTCCCGGGCCAGGGCCGCGGCCACCGCAGGGGCGGCCGGGTCCAGCAGCGGCAGCTGAGCGAGGACCCGCAGCTGCGGTGTGGCGAGCTCCCGGAGCCCTTGGTTCACCAGCTCGGCCCACTCGACACCTGCGTCGTACCTGAACAGAGCCGGCGGCACCGAGACCACAGCGCCGTCCAGATCCTGGTCAGCGATCCACTGCAGTAGTGCGGCCGGGTCCGCGAGCCGCTTGAGCGGCAGCCGATGCCCGTCGATCACCAGCGCGCCACTGTCGACGGACAGCCCGTACTCACCCCGGTACGCCGCCGTGAGCACGGTCGGCGGGATCAGGTGCGTGTGGACGTCCCAGCCCGGCATGTCAGCGCGCATCCTCGTCGTTGTCGTAGAACGACGGCCGCTCCGGGTAGTGCGGGCCGTCGTACACCTCCAGCAGCACCGAGGTCTCCTCGGCCACCGTCGGCCCGTGCACGCAGCCCTTGGGGTTCCAGTAGAAGCTGCCCTTGACGAGCGTGACACCGGTCGGCACGTACACGTACCGCCCGCTCAGACAGAACATGAACTGGTTCGACGCGTGCCGGTGCTGCGACGGGATCCCGCTCCCCTTCTCGAAACGCACCAGCGCGATCGACGCCTCGGTCTCCGGATCACGCCACAACATCTTGTGCGACAACCCGTCCAGCGACTTCTCGACCCACTCCAGGTCATCCGTCTGCAGCAACAACTCACGCAATGGCTCGTCAAAAGCAGTCATCAGCCCTCCTCCCGCGGTACAGGGCGGCCAGTGACGCGCGTGTACAAGTCGAAAGCCACACCAGCCGACAGCGGCGCCACTGCGGCCACGTGTCCGTCCGGCCGCAGCAGTACGACGCTCTCCGCCGGTACGCCGTACCTGTTCGTGACGACGCTGCCCGGATCGAACAGCGACCTGTCGCGCAGCCCTGAGTCGTGCGGCGCGTCCCAACGGGACACCGCGTAGTGGCGGAGCGCAGGTGAGTCGTTGAGCGGGATGTCCGGCCGCCGACGCACGTCCGTGAAATACAGCGCGACGAACGACTCCCGCACCAGGTCGTGGATGGTCACCCGCCCGGCCGGCCCCTGCAGGGCCAGGTCAGGCGCCCGATCTCCAGCCCGTACGGCGGGCGGCTCGGCGGTCGTGGCCACCATCGACCAGTCCCCCACCCCGTCCACGTCCAACCGCACCCCGAGCAAAGTCCTCGTGTACGCCGTCGCCCAGTCGCTCGTGTCCGCAGTCACGGCGCCCTGTTGGTGGGACATGTACTTCCGGGCCGCCTCGGCCATCTCACCGGACCCGTTGACCGCCACCGGCCGCTGCTCCTGCTCGTACCCGTCCAGCAACGCCGGGTCGGCCCAGCCGCGCAGTACCCAGGCCAGCCGCCACGGCAGGTTGGAGGCGTCGAGCGCACCGGTGTTCAGACCGAGCGCCCACATCGGCGTGATCAGGTGCGCGGCGTCACCCATCAGGAACACCTTGCGGTCGACGGTCCACTTGTCCGCGACCCGGTGGTGCACGTTGTAGATGACAGTGCCAAGCAGCTCGATCCGGTCCACCTCACCGATGAACTGCTTCACCTTCACCAGCAGGTCCACATCACCCGGCGTCTCCGCACCCGGCGCCAGCGGGAACAGGAACCGCCAGTTGTCCGGCTGCCGGATCAGCACCATCCACTCGGTCCGGTCCGCGAAGTACGCGAGGTACGGGTAGTCGCGGGCGTTGTCGACGTCCAGGTCGACCGCCACGTCGATCAGCATGTACCGCTCGGGCAGCGTCTCCCCCACCACCGGCACACCGAGCGCATCACGCACCTTGCTCCGGCCGCCGTCGCAGGCGAGCAGCTGCGCGGCCTCCAGCGTCTGCGGACCGTCTGGCGTCTCCACCTGCAGTACGACGCGGTCCTCCAGCACCTCGAACGACGTCACCCGGTGCTGCAACCGGACCGTGTGCCCAGCGCGCTCCAGGGCGGCCGCCAGGATCGGCTCCATCCGCTGCTGCGGCAGGTTGATCACGAACGGGAACTGGGTGTCGTTCACCAGCTCGGCCAGCCGCACCGACGCCCGCGGCGTGTTGGTGGCCCGGTCGATGTCACCGATCTCGTCGATCCGGACAGCGGCGTTCAGGATCTCCTCGACCGCGCCGTACCGGTTCCAGATCTCCAGGGTCCGGCTGAGCGTCGTACCGGCCTTGGTGTCCGACGACAGGGTGGCGTCCTCCTCGAGGAGCAGGAACGGTACGCCGTAGTGCGCGAGACCGAGTGCCGTGGTCAGACCGATCGGTCCGGCACCCACGACGACGACGGGAAGCTGGTCGGCAGTCAAGAGTCACCTCTCGAAAAGGCACGCTCCCGGGTCAGCGTGGACCCGGTCATCGTGGCCGCATCGGACAGCAGGAACAGCAACGGGCCGACCACGTCCTCGGGGTCGCCGATCCCTATCGTCTCCCGCCAGTGCTCCCGATCCACCCCCTGGTTCGCACCTCGGAACTGCTCGGTGTCGATCACCCCGGGCGCCACCACGTTCACCCGCACCCGGTCCGCGGCCACCTCCGCCGCGAGCGACTTCGCGAATGCGACCACCCCGGCTTTGCTCGTCGCGTACGCCGCTGCGCCCGGGTAGCCCGTCAACGCCATCCCGGACGTGAACACCACGACCGAACCGGACCGCTGCGCCACCATGTGCGGTACGACGGCCTGGCACGCCCACACCACGCCGTCCAGGTTCACCTGGAGTGTGTGGCTCCACTCAGCCGGATCCAACTCCAGTACGGCGGACCGTGGCTGCACCGCCGCACCGGCGACCAGCCCGTCGATCCGCCCGTACTGCGCGACCACTCCAGCGACCGCACGGTCCACAGCCGCCCGGTCGGCCACATCAACCTCGACAAACGCGACAGCCGGGTCGGATGGCTTCACCACGTCGAACACCACCGCAGTCCCGCCGTACGACGTGATAGCCCGAGCCAGCGCCGCACCGATGCCCTGAGCGCCACCGGTGATCACGACGACCACTCCGGTCGCGTCAAAGCTCACCTTCACGACGACGTCTCCTTCTGCTGCTTAGAAGGACTGTGCTCGCTTCCCTCGGCCCGCCTCGTCATAGTGTCCGTAATTCGCTGGAACGCGCCAGCCAGATGGTTGCGCAATGCCGTCTCAGCACCGTCAACGTCCCGCGCCACACAGGCGTCGAGGATCGCCTGGTGCTCCCGGCGGTTCTGCTCGATCATCGCCTCCGTGAGCCTGCTGCCGAACCGGTAGCGCTCACTGTTCTGCCAGACCGGTTCAATGGCCCGTGGCAACCACTGCGACCCACTGGCCCGGTACACGGCGAAGTGGAAGTCCGCATGCGCGTCTCGGGCACCAGCCAGGTCCTGTGCCTGTGACAGCCGCAGGTGATCGGCCAGTGCGGCCGCAGCCTTCTCGGCGTCCGCTTCGCTGAACCGCTCGGCAGCAGCCCGGACGGCGAGTGACTCCAACGCCAGCCGGGTCTCGTGGGTGTCCCGCAGGTCCTCCAGGGACAGGTCACGCACCCACGCACCGCGGTGCGGGATGATCTCGACCAGTCCGAGCGCCTCCAGCCGCCGCAGTCCTTCCCGCACCGGCATCTGGCTCATCTCGAGCCGGCTCGCCAGCTCCACGAGCCGCAACGGCGTACCGCTGGGCAGCTCGCCGGACAGGATCAACTGGTGCAGCTCCGCGGCCGCATGCTCAGCCAGCGTCCGGCGCCCACCCCGACCCCCACCAGGCAACAGCTCCAGTGGTCCATTCATCCGCGCACCACCCGATTCCGCAGCTCACCGAGCTTGTCCGAGCGTGTGACGACCACATCGCCGTCCTGCAGGAACACCTGCGGCTCACGCGCGTTTCCGATTCCCGCCGGCGTCCCGGTCAGCAGCAGGTCGCCCGGCCGCAGTGTCATCCCGAAGGACAGCTCACTGATCAGCGTGGCCACGTCGAAGGCCATCTGCCGCGTCGACGCGTCCTGCCGCACCTCACCGTTCACCAGGCACTGCAGTTGCACGTCCTGCGGGTCGCCCAACTCGTCAGCCGTCACGATCCACGGCCCGAGCGGCATGGTGTTGTCGATGCTCTTGCCCTTCAGCCACTGACCGCCGTGGGCTCGCTGCAGGTCCCGTTGGGACACGTCGTTGGCCAGCGTGTAGCCCCAGACGTAGGACAGCGCGTCGGCCACCGGGATGTTCCGGCCGGTCTTCCCGATCACCAGCGCCACCTCGGCCTCGTAATCCCATTTCGAAGAGATCGAAGGGTCCCACGCGATGTCGTCGTACGGGCCGATCACTACATCGGGCCCCTTGGTGAAGAACGTCGGGTGCAGCGGACGCTCGACATCCTGCCCCTCGCGCTTTCCCTTGCTCTCCTCGAAGTGATCCCAGTAGTTCCACCCGGTACACAGGATGTCACGCCGGAACCGCCGCAGCGGAGGGCGCAGATCCCCTTGCACATAAGGGATTTTCTCTCCGGAGAACTCAGCGCCCTCAGCGATCACGGAGGTCAGGTCCGTTGCCACCAGCAACAGAATGGAGTCCCCCTCGAGGACGCCGGGCTTCTCCACCCCGGCGTCCGAGACCATCACGTACCTCATCTCAGGTCCACTCGACGCCACGCATGGAATCACCCCCGGTCGGTGCAATCACGGCGATTGCGTTGATCTCGATCAGATAGTCCGGATGCGCAAGCTTGCTGACCTCGACCATGGTCGAGGCGGGCAGCGGTTCGACGAAGTACTGCGCGCGGATCTCGTGGATCTTCGCGAAGTCCTCCATGTTGCGCACGTACACATCCATCCGGCAGACGTCCGCCAGCGTGCCACCAGCGGCCCGGACCGCGGCGGAGATGTTCTCGCACACCTGCCGGGTCTGCTCCTGGATGTCGCCGACGCCGGCGATGCTGCCGTCCGGACGGCGCGCGGTCATCCCGGAGACGAACACGAACCGCCCGGTCGCCGCGACCGTGGTCGCCTGCGAGAACACGCCGTTCGGGCTGTGCAGTTCCGTAGTTGTGACCTGTGCCTTCACCATTTGATCAGCGCCATCAGTTCAGCACTCCTCCGGCCGGTACGACGGCGCCGACCGCGCGAGCGGCTGCCAGCAGTCCGTCCAGTCCCGACCTCTCGATCAGTACGCCGTGACGCCGTTGGTGAGCCGCGCGTTCCGCCTCGATCTCACCCGGCAGGTACAGCCGGTCCACCCCCGGCGCGGTCTCGCTGCCGCGGACTCGCGCAGCCAGTCCGGACGCGCGGTTGCGGAAACTGTCCGCACCACCGAGCAGCTCCGGATCGATCGCCAGGAACAGGTGGGCACAGTCGTTCGGACGGTCCGGCTCGCGGTACAGCGGGCGCACCTGGTCGCCCCAGCCGCCACCACTCAGCACCCCGGTCAGTACGTCGATCATCAGCGCCAGCCCGAACCCCTTGTGCCCGGCGGCCGGCAGCAGCATGCCGAGCACGGCCTCGTCCGGATCCGTGGTCGGGATCCCGGCCGGGTCGGTGGCCCAGGTGTCGGGGATCGGCTGCCCGGCCGAGGCCGCCAGCCGGATCTTGCCCAGGGCAACGGCCGACAGCGCCATGTCGAGCACGATCTCCGCACCCGACGCAGTCGGTACGGCGATCGCCAGCGGATTGTTGCCGACCAGCCGCTCGGCGCCGCCCGGTGCCGGCATCAACGGTGTCGTGTTCGACATCGCGATCCCGATACAGCCGGCCTGCGCAGCCTGCATGGCCCACCGACTGGCCGCACCGAAGTGATGCGCGTTGCGAACCGAAACCAGGCCGATGCCGTACCGCCCGGCACGCTCGATCGCCTGACCCATCGCCTGCGGGCTGGACAGCTGGCCCATCCCGCCGCGCGCATCCGCGACCAGCGCGGCACCGGCGTCGGACACGATGTCCAGCTCGCGCTCGCGGGTAACCCCACCCGCGTTCAGGCGATCGACGTACATCGGGACCAGCATGATGCCGTGCGAGCTGACCCCGCGCAGGTCCGCCTCGACGAGGGCGACCGCGATCGAGACGGCGTCGCCCGGCTCGAAGCCGACCGCGCTGAAGACGGCCGACACGGTCGCCTCCAGCCACGCCGGCCGGACCAGGACGCGGCGGTCCGCGTCAGAAGCCTGAGTGGTCACCGGCTCTCCTGCGCCCACGGCAGCAGCAGATGCTCGAGCAGGACCAGCCCGTAGAACAAGATGATGCTCATGATGCTGAGCAGCGTGATTGCGGCGAACGCGAGCGCGGTGTCGGCCGTCGCACCGGACGTCTGGATCAGATAGCCCAGCCCCTGGGTGGCACCGACGAACTCACCGATCACCGAACCGATCACGGCCAGCGAGATCGCCACTTTGAGCCCGGTGAAGATCTGCGGCATCGCATGCCAGATCCGGAGCTTGAAGAACTCCTGGGTCCGGCTCGCGTTCAGCGACCGGAGCAGCTCGACCAGCTCGACCGGCGTCGACTTCATCCCCTGGGCGGTCGAGATGACGATCGGGAAGAAACACATCAGCAGCACCATCAGGACCTTCGGTCCCTGGCCGAAACCCATCCACACCACCAGCAGCGGCGCGATCGCGACCTTCGGGATCGCGTTCACCATCAGCAGCAGCGGGTAGACCAGCCGCTCGAGAATCGCCGACCGGACGATCAGCAACGCGATCGGGACCCCGACCACGATCGAGAGCAGGAACCCCTGGATCGTCTCCAGCAGCGAGACGCCGGCGTTCTGCAGCAGCATCACCGGGTCCTGACTGAACCTGACCAGCACGTCGCCCGGACTGGGCACCAGGAACTCCGGGACGGCGAAGACGATCGTGGCCAGCCACCACAGCCCGATCACCGCGATCAGGCCGGTGATCGGCAGCAGGACAGCCGAGGCCCGCGACTCGGTCCACCAGGAACGTTTCGTCATCGGGGCCACACTTCGTCGACCAGCCGTTCGGCGACCGGCGGCGTCTTGTCCGAGAGCAGCGCGTGCAGCCGGGCGCTGATCCGGGCCACATCGGCCAGATGGCTGTTCTGCCCGAGGCTGCGCGGCCGCGGGATGTCGATCTCGACGACGTCGCGCAGACGGCCCGGGCGGGGAGAGAGAACGACAGCCCGGTCGGCCAGTACGACGGCTTCGTCGATCGAGTGGGTGACGAACACGATCGTGGTGGACAGCTCCATCTTGATCCGCTGCAGCTCCTCGGACAGCTCGGTCCGGGTGAGTGCGTCGAGCGCGGAGAACGGCTCGTCCATCAGCATCACCTGCGGGTCGCGGATCAGCGACCGGCACAGCGACACCCGCTGCTGCATACCGCCGGACAGCTCGTGCGGCAACCGCCGTTCGAACCCTTGCAACCCAACCAGCTCGAGCAACTCGTGAGCGCGGTTCTTGTACGCCGTCCGGTCCCGGATCGTCCGGTCGAGTTCCACCGGCAGCAGCACGTTGGACAGCACCGACCGCCAGGCCAGCAACGCCGGACGCTGGAACATGAACGCGACGTCCGGGCTCGGTCCGGTGACCGGCTTGCCCGCCACCTTGACCGTGCCCGAGGTCGGTGACAACAGTCCCGCGATCAGCCGGAGCAGGGTGGACTTGCCACACCCGGACCGGCCGATCAGCGTGACGAACTCACCGGCGCGGACGTGCAGGTCGATCTTCTCGAGGGCCGTGATCGAGCCCTCGCGTCCGTCGAAGACCTGCCCCACACCGTCCAGCCGGATCATGTGTCCTAGCCCTTGGGTGCCAGGGTGATCGTGACCACGTCGGCCGGCTTGAGCCCGCCCGGAGTGATCGCCTTCGTCTCGCCGAGGATGTCCAGGATCTTCTGCACCCGGTCGAGGTCGACCGCACCGAGCGGATCACCCGAGTTGGTCGGCACCGTGTTCGGTTTCATCAACTCCAGTTCCTTGGTGGCCACCCCGACATCCGTGGTCGGCACGTACTTCTTCAGGATCTCCGCCGCCGCAGCCGGGTCCTTCATGGCGTCGTCCAGGCCCTTGAGCAGCGCACCGGTGAACTTCTTCACCTGGTCCGGGTGGTCCTTGGCGACGTCGGCCCGGGTCAGGATCGCGTTCCCGTAGAGCTCCGGCAGCACGGCGGCGTACGGCAGCACGACGGCCTTGCGGCCTTCCTTGTCGGCCTTCTCGACCAGCGGGACGCCGACCACGAACTGGCCGATGCCCTGCACCTTGCCGGTCGACAGCAGTTGCGGCAGCGCGGGCGGCGGCGCCGGAACGAAGTTGACCAACTTGTCGTCGATCTTGACCCGCTGGGCGTAGACCGGGAACGTCACCTGGTTGGTCGAACCGGGCTGGTCGCCGATGTTCTTGCCGACCAGGTCCTTCGGCTCCTTGATCCCCATCCCCTCGAGGGAGACGATCGCGGCCAGCGACTTCTGGTGGATCATCCCGACCGTGGTCACCGGCAGCTTCTGCTTGCCCAGGGTGATCGTGATCGCGGTGAAGTCACCGATGCCGTAGTCGGCCTGACCTCCGGCCACCTGCTTCATCACCTCGACCGTCCCGTTGCCCGGGGTGATCTGGACGTCGAAGCCGGCGTCCTTGAAGTAGCCCTTCTCCAGAGCGACGTACGCGTAGGCTTCGCGGCCGAACTGGCCGAACGAGGTCAGGTAGCTGACCTTCTGCAAGCCGCTGTCGCTGCCCTTGTCGTCCCCGCTGTTGCACGCGCTGACCAGGGCGAGCCCCAGGACCGCCGTCAGCGCGACGACGGAACGCCTCAACCTCATATCGACCTCTCTCATCCGATATTTGATCAAACATCAAATATGGAAAGGTGGTCAATCGGCCCCCAGGGACTTCACAGTGACTTTACCTGCCCTTAGTGCACTGTGCTTCCCGCAGTTCGCGCTGTGCCACCTGTCCTGGAGCCGTTCCCCAGACCCGGTCCTTCCCGACCGGGCCACCCGTCCCCGACCACAGACCGTACCCGCCCGGACAGCAGATCGCGACGCCCCCGGAGCGCCGATCGGGGACTTCGGCATCAAATTTGCGTAAACCCTCAACCTCTTGTGATTCCGAGCACTCTTTGTGGCCCGAGTCGGGAGGTCGGCGAGTGCCGGAGGCGTCCAGGTGCGTGCATCGCAAGGCGGAGGAGCGTCCTCGATGCGGTGTTCATCGTGGATGCTCCTCCAACGCAGCGAGGTGCGTGCCTGGGCGCCTCCGGTGCCGTCGAACTCCCGACTCGGGCCACTAGTGCTCCGAACCGCCGTTCACTCCGCCGAGGGAGGTCCGGGCGACCGGGGTTTGACACGATGGGGGCGTGGTGAACGCACTCAGGTCCCTCGGCCGGGCGTCGACGTACCTGCGCTGGATCTATCTTCTGATCGGCGCCGCGCTGGTCCTGGCCGTTCTCCTGGTCGGCAGTGCGGTCGGCGCGCTCACGCACGAGCTGGGGCTGCCCGGTCCCGCGAAGGCCGTGATCCTGGTGCTGTTCGGCGTCGCCCCACCACTCGCGATCGGGTTCCTGCCCGCCGTACGTGAGGTGGAGGGCATTGCCGTCTCCTCCCTGCTCGGGGTGAAGTTCGACGAGCGGCCACTCGGCCCGGCGAAGACCTGGGCCCAGCGCCGCCGGACTGCCGCGTGGCTGACCCTGCATCTGGTCGCAGGTGGTCTCGTCGGCATCCTCAGCACCGCGGTCTTCGGGGCCGGGCCGGTGTTGCTCGCGGCACCGTTCCGCGCGACCGGTTCGCGCGACCTCACGCCTGGCATCTCGTACGACGTCACCGGCAGCTGGACCGATCTATGGATGCCGCTCGTGGTGGTGGTCGCACTGGCCGCACTGTTCCTGGTCTCGTCGGCCGTCGGCGCACTGCTCGCCCACCTGGCACCGCGCATCCTCGGCCCGACGGCTGCCGAGCGCATCGAACTCCTCGAGCGCCGTACGGCGACACTTGCCGAGCGCAACCGTCTGGCCCGCGAACTGCACGACAGCGTCGGCCACGCGCTCAGTCTCGTGACCATCCAGGCAGCCGCCGCCCGCCGAGTGCTCGCGAGCGATCCGGAGTTCGCCGAGACGGCTCTGGGCGCTATCGAGACCTCGGCCCGGTCGGCGCTGGCCGATCTCGACCACGTGCTCGGGCTGTTGCGCGACGACAGGCGACCGGGTTCCGCAACCGCGCCGCAAGCAACCCTCGACGATCTGGACCGGTTGGTGGAGTCCACTCGGGCCGGCGGGATCACCGTCACGATCGAGCGCATCGGGGCACTCGACCGGCTGCCCTCCGCGGTGTCGCGGGAGGCCTACCGGATCCTCCAGGAGGGCCTCACCAACGCGATCCGGCACGCCGGCCATCCGGACGACCAGCTGACCGTGGCCATGGAGATCCGGCTCGACACGTCCGGGCTGCGGTTGACCGTGACCAACCCGGTGAGCGGTGACTCCGCTAACTCCGGCGGCGGCCGAGGACTGGCCGGCATCCGTGAAAGAGTCGCCGTACTGCAGGGCATCGTCGCAGCCGGCCGCGACGACGAGGACTGGCGGCTGACCGTGTCGCTGCCGATCGCAGTGACGACGAAGGGATGACAGGCATGACGCTGTCCGTGGTTGTGGTCGACGACGAGCCGCTGATCCGCAGCGGGCTGCGCGCGATCATCAACGCCGAGCCGGACCTGAGCGTCGTCGGCGAGGCCGGTGACGGCGCCGAGGTGCTGCCGGTCGTCCGCCGGACCAACCCCGACGTCGTCCTGATGGACGTCCGGATGCCCGCGGTCGACGGCATCCAGGCGACCCGGTTGCTGCTCGACAGCCTCGACCCGGCACCGCGTGTGCTGGTGGTGACCACCTTCGAGAACGACGACTACGTGTACGACGCTCTCCGCGCCGGCGCCTCCGGCTTCCTGCTGAAGCGAACCCCGCCGGACGACATCATCGCGGCGATCCGCACGGTCGCGAGCAGCGAGTCACTGCTGTTCCCGGAGGCGATCCGGGCGCTCGCGCTGGCGCATGTCGGGTCACAGACTCAGCGGCCGACCGGGCTCGACCAGTACCAGCTGACCGAACGCGAACAAGAGGTCCTCCGGCTGATGGCCCGTGGTCTGTCGAACGCGGAGATCGCGGCCGAGCTGATCCTCGGGCTGCAGACGGTCAAGACCCACGTCGCGAACGTGCTGGCCAAGCTCAACGCCCGGGACCGCACGCAGGCCGTCATCAAGGCCTACGAGTCAGGCTTCGTGCCCCTGCATTAGGTGGTTGCGGGGTCGACGGTCTCGTCGGCCAGCAGGCAGGCGTTGTGCAGCGGATCGATCGCATCCGCCTTCAGCGCGACCCGCTGCAGCAGCAGGCGGAAGCTCCGCCGCTCGTCGTTGTCCAGGCTGCCGAGCACCTCGTCCTCGGTGGCCTGCAGCCGCCGCTCGAGGTCGCAGAGCGTCTCGGCCCCCTGATCGGTCGGCACGATCAGGCGCGCTCGCCGATCCGCCGGATCTGGCTGGCGCTGCACCAGCCCGGCCTTCTCGAGGTCGTCGAGCAGATACGTCATCACGGTCCGGTCGACGCCGAGCTGGGCGGCCAGGTCGAGCTGCCGCTTCGGGCCGTCCGACGTCACCGTGGCCAGCACCTGGTAGCCACGCGGCCCGCCCGGTACGTCGTCGAGCGCGGCACCGGACGCCTTCGCATACCGGCGGAACACGACCCCGAGCGCCCAGCCCAGATCGGCCTCGACCGGCGCACCACTGGCCACCCGCGGCGAGACACCGCGGGTCGTTCGCGCGCCGACATCCGGCGAAGTACTGGTCACGCGCTCCAGTCTACGTGGTCTACGCCACCCGGAATATGATCTGACTTGAATATGTTCTGTTCCACAGACTATCTTCATAGCAGCTCGAATATCGACCAACCTCTGGGAGAACAACGACTATGACGACCTTGCTACGCGTCGACGCCAGCGTGCGCCTGAACGGATCGGTCAGCCGGGCGCTCGCCGACAGCGCCGAGGCGGCCTGGCGGGCCGAGCACCCGGACGGCGTCGTCGTCCGGCGCGATCTCGGCCGCAACCCGCTGCCGGCGACCGCCTGGCCCGCGCTGGCCAAGGCGCAGCTGGGCGAGGAGCCGGCCACCGACTCCGAGCAGCAACTGCTCACCGAGGCCCGCGAGCTGGCCGACGAGGTGACCGCCGAGCTGAAGAACGCCGATGCGGTGCTCCTCGCGGTCCCGCTCTACAACTACGGGATCTCTCAGCACGTGAAGACCTGGATCGACCTGCTCCTGCTGGACCCCGCGTTCCTGCGCGGCCCGAACCCGATCGAGGGCCGCCCCGCCATCCTCACCCTCGCCCGCGGCGGCGGCTACCAGCCCGGTACGCCGAAGCACGGCTGGGACCACGCCACCGGGTACCTGGAGCGCATCGTCGGCGACGTCCTCGGACTGAAGATCCGGACCGCCGCCGCCGAACTCACCCTGGCCCCGGTCACCCCCGGCATGGAGGAGCTCATCGACCTGTCCAAGGTCTCCGAAGCCGAGGCCCACGTCGCAGCCGAGGAGCACGCCGTAGTAGTCGCCAAGGAACTCATCGCCAAGGCCGCCTAACC
>NZ_SMKA01000194.1 GCF_004348455.1 Kribbella albertanoniae | reverse complement strand
CGGCGGGGGACTCGGGGATGGAGGAGAGGTCGAGGTGGGCCCAGGGGGTTTTGCCGGTGAAGGCTTTGAGGAAGAGGGCGGCGGTGATGGAGCCGGGGCCTTTGGAGGAGTTGACGGAGTCGGCGATCGGGGTGGAGATGAGCTCCTGGTACTGGTCGGCCAGGGGCATTCGCCAGAGTTCTTCGCCGGAGATGCGGCCGGCCTCGGTGAGGTTGTCGGCGAGGGCGTCGTCGGTGGCGAACAGGCCGCCGTACAGCATGGCGCCGAGGGAGACCTTGATCGCGCCGGTGAGGGTGGAGATGTCGACGACGACGTCGGGCTTCAGTTCCTGTACGGCGTACGCGAGGCCGTCGGCCATCACCAGGCGGCCTTCGGCGTCGGTGTTCTTCACCTCGGTGGTACGGCCGCCGTAGTGGCGGATCACGTCGTCGGGGCGGTACGCCGAACCGGACGGCATGTTCTCGGCCGAGCAGATCAGGCCGGTGACGCGGACCTTCGCACCCAGCTCGCGCAGCGCCGACAGGGTCGCGATCACCGAACCGCCGCCGGTCATGTCGCGCTTCATCGACACCATGCCCTCGCGCGGCTTCAGCGACAGGCCGCCGGTGTCGTAGGTGATGCCCTTACCGACCAGGACGATGTACGGCGTCTTGTCCGTGGCACCGTCGGGTACGTAGTCCATCCGGATGAATCGGGGTGGCCGGGTCGAGCCCTGGCCGACCGCGAGGATGCCGCCGAACCCGTCGGCCGCCAACTGCTTCTCGTCCCAGACCGTCACCTCGAGGCCGGTGGACGCGGCCAGCTCGGTGGCGCGGGCGGCGAGCCAGGCCGGGTCCTTCTCGTTCGAGGGCGTGATCGCGAACTGCCGGGCCAGCCAGCCCGTCCGCCCGATCACGATGCCGCGGTCGAGGACGGTCTGCCGCTCGGCTGTGGAGCCGTCGGTCAGGGTGACCCGGCCGGCCACCGGCTTGCCCTTGTCGACGGTCTTGAGGGTGTAGTGGAACGAGCCGAGTACGACGCCCTCGGCAAAGGCCTGCAGTGCCTGATCGTCGATGCCCTCGGCAACGACGGTGGTGAGCTCGTCCTTGCCACGGCCGAACCGGGCGATCGCCGCGCCGGCGTGGCGCAGCTCCTTCGCGGTCCCGTCACCGGCACCGACCAGCAGCACCTCGCTGACCTCGCCCGACAGCAACGGGTAGGCCACCGTCGAGCCGGCCGACGCACTGAAGCCGGCCTCCTGCTGCACCTCGAGCAGCCGGTCCAGATCGACCCCGAGCCGCTCGCCCGCCTCCTTGGCCGCAGCCGGCAACTCACTCGACCCAGCGACACCGGACCCGACCAGGATGGCCCAGGTGGGTGCGCCATGCACCGGCAGACCGGGCTGCCAATCCACGGCCGGAATCGTCGGGTACACGAAGGTGCTGGTGCGGCGAGCCACTGGAGGGTCCTCACTGGTCAAGTGTCAAAAGTTCAGCGGAGCCAACCGTAACGACCCCGGCCGGTACCAGAAAAGGCACCCACCGGGGTCGAAGGAATGACAGGAGTGCGGAAGGCACCCCGGAGAGGTCGGTCAGCCGACGACGGCCTTCAGTGCGTTACCGAGCTCGGTCGCCTCGTCGGCGTTGAGCTCGACCACGAGCCGGCCGCCGCCTTCGAGCGGAACCCGCATCACGATCCCGCGGCCCTCCTTGGTGACCTCGAGCGGACCATCGCCCGTCCGCGGCTTCATCGCCGCCATGCGCGCACCCCTTCCCAGTTCGGTGTTGAGCGACGACACCACGCGGCCAACCGTCGCCGGCGCCGTGCGGTGATGCGCCGTCGGCGCGTATCGCAGTGTGTATCCGGACCCATTATCCCCGATCACAGGCCGAAGGCGCGCACCATACGGCAGACTCGGGTTTTGTGCACGCCCGTTCAGCCCTCTTCGACCTGTACGGCGACCACCTGCGCGCGCGTGGAGCGCGGGCACCGGTGGCCGCTCTGGTGCGCCTGCTGGCACCGCTCGGCGTCCATCCCCCGGCCGTCCGGACGGCCGTGTCCCGGATGGTCCGGCAGGCCTGGCTGGAGCCGGTCCGGATCGACGGCCAGCCCGGATATGCGTTGTCCGCCCGGGCGCGCCGCCGGCTCGACGACGCGGCCGCGCGGATCTACCGGACCGGGGCCGACGGCACCGATCCGGACGGCGTCCCGGGCTGGGACCGGCACTGGCATCTGGGCATCCTGCACGAGGTTCCGAACGCACGCCGCCGCGACCAGCTGGCGAGCCAACTCGCCTTCCTGGGTTGGGCTCCGCTCTCCGACGGCGCCTGGGTCGGGCTGCGCAACGACGCCGAGGTCGACCAGATCCTGGAGGTCGAAGGGATCACCGCCGACCGGTTCCGGGCGCCGGTCGACGACGGCGCGATCGAGTTCGCCCGGCGGGTCTGGAAACTCGACGAGCTCGGCGCGTCGTACGACGCCTGGCTGATCGAGGCCAAGGCCCTGGTCGACGCGGCCGGGGACGACACGACTGACGAGCAGGCGTTCGCCGTCCGCTCCGAGCTGGTGCACGAGTGGCGCAAGTTCCTGTTTCTCGATCCGGGACTGCCGGCCGAGTTGCTGCCGGCCGGCTGGGCCGGCACACGGGCCGCCGCATACTTCGATTTCCACGCGGAACGACTGGGCCCCGCGGCCGGGCGTTTCGTCGACGACTGCCTGACAACGCACTGATTTTCCTCACCCACTGTCAAGGAGCTGACCACGATGAGTGACTCCGTCACGTACGGCGTGTCCGAAGGTGTCGCCACCATCACCCTGAATCGGCCGGACGCGATGAACGCGCTCGACACTCCGACCAAGGTGCTGCTGCGCGACACGATCCAGGCTGCGGCCGCGGACGACGCCGTACGGGTCGTGGTGCTGACCGGGACCGGGCGGGCGTTCTGTGTCGGGCAGGATCTCAAGGAGCACATCGGACTGTTGCAGGCGAACGACACGGCAGCGCTCTGGAGCACGGTGCCGGACCACTTCGCACCGATGGCACTCGCGCTGGCCGAGATGCCGAAGCCAGTGATCGCCGCAGTCAACGGAGTGGCGGCCGGGGCGGGTGCGTCGCTGGCGTTCGCGTGCGACTTCCGGATCGTGGCGGAGACGGCCGGCTTCAACCTCGCGTTCACCGGAATCGCGCTGTCGTGCGACACCGGGATCTCGTGGACCCTGCCCCGACTGATCGGTCAGGCGAAGGCTCTGGAGCTGCTGTACTTCCCGCGGACCGTCCCGGCAGCGGAGTCGCTCGAGCTCGGTCTGGCGACGTCGGTGGTGCCGGCTGACGGGCTCGAGGCGGCAACTACGGAGCTGGCCGCAAAGCTGGCCGCTGGGCCGACGGTTGCCTACGCGTCGGTGCGGCAGTCGGTTGCGTACTCCGCAACGCACACGCTGGCCGAGGCACTTGTATTCGAAGCCACGAAGATGCAACTGACCGGCGACACCGAGGACCACAAGAACGCGGTCGCGTCGTTCGTGGCCAAAGAAAAGCCGACCTTCACCGGGCGGTAAAGGTCGGCTTCCTCACGTTGGTGGACTCCCCGGCCGCTTTCCGGTCGGGCGAGTCACGACCGGACAACCACCTGACAGACGGGGAGTCCGCTGAACACCACATCACGTTCTGTGCCCGCAGCACAACTCGTTCAGCCGTTTGTCTTACAGTCAACGCGAATTGCACGATTTCGTGCGTTCTGCACGTGCATTTGGCACATGCAAACGCCCTGGTCAGCGAGCGATACAAGTACTCAGATGGTCGTTCACGATGCCTGTCGCCTGCATCAATGCGTAGGCCGTCGTAGGGCCGACGAAGACAAATCCGTTCTTCTTCAACGCTTTTGCCATCGCGATGGATTCCGGTGTTGTCGCGGGCACGTCACCGAGCTTCTTCGGCACCTTCTGCTTGGCCGGCCGGAAGCTCCACAGCAGCTCGGTGAACTCGCCGTCGTCGAGCTCGAGCAGGGCTCGCGCGTTCGAGATCGTGGCGTTGATCTTCAGCCGGTTCCGCACGATGCCCGGGTCGGCCATCAACCGGTCGAAGTCGTCACTGCCGAACTTCGCGATCACCTCGGGATCGAAGTGTGCGAACGCGGTCCGGAAGTTCTCCCGCTTACGCAGGATCGTGATCCACGACAGCCCCGACTGGAACCCCTCGAGCGTCATCCGCTCGAACAGCCCGCGGTCGTCGCGGATCTCCTTGCCCCACTCGTTGTCGTGGTACTCGACGTACTCCGGTGCCGAAGTCGCCCACCCGCACCGCGGCTGCCCGTCCGCCCCGACGACCGTCACGCCGCGACCTCCTTGACCAGCCGCCGCAACGAGATCCGCATCATCACCTCGAACGCGGGCCGGACGATCGGCCAGACCAAGCGGCCGAGTTTGCCGAACGGCGGGATCACGTCCTCGGACCAGGTGAACACGCTGGCCCCACCCGACGGCTGGACTGCGAAGGTGCCGGTGCCCCGGACGATCGTGCCGAGGTGTTTCACCGTGCACTCGTTCGGCGGATCCCAGTGTGTGATGACCATGTCGTCAGTGAACCCGATGCCACCGACAGAAGTGCGCGCCGCGACTCCGCCGCCGACCCCGACGCCGTCCTGCTCGGTCGCCCACACCCGCGTGAACAACATCCACCGCGACTGCCGCGACCAATCCACGACGACATCCCAAGCGTCCTGCAGGTCCAGCTCCAGCTCGATGCTCGCCTCGGCGTGACAGGTGCCGTCTGGGGTCATCAGCAGTGGGTCGTGATGGATGTTGTTTGAGTGATTGCGGTGTTCAGGTGCGTGCATCGCGGTGCCGGAGGAGCGGCCTCGATGCTTTTCCATCGTGGCTGTTCCTCCGGTGCCGCGAGGTGCGTGCCTGGGCGCCGCAAGCGCCAAAGAACATCCATCACGACCCACTGGGGCGCTGGTACGCCGACTGCTCCGGCGGCGCGCTGTGCCGTCCCTGAGCCCCCGGATCGCCCGCGGGTGGCTCCCACGCCTGCCACCCCTCCTGCTCGTCCCCCGGGCCCTCCTGCTGCCCGTTCCCACCCGGCTGCACCCAATGAGGCACCGGCGGCTGCTGCTGCGGAGCCGCCTGCCCCTGCTGCTCATACGGCGTCGCCTGCGGCTGCTGCTGGTACGGCGTGGGCTGCGGCTGCGGCTGGTACGGCGTGGCCTGCCCCTGCTGATTTGGCGTGGCCGGTGCCCGCTGGCCTTGCTGGTACGGCGAGGGCTGCCACTGCGGCCGCTGGTACGGCGACGGCTCAGCCTGCGACTGCTGGTCGGGCACAACCTGCCCCGACTGCTGGTACGGCGTGGCCTGCCCCTGCTGCTGGAACGACGTGGCCGGTGCCTGCTGCTGGTACGGGGTGGCCGGTGCCTGCTCGGGAGCGGGCCGGTAGGGCAAGGGCTGCCACTGCGGCCGCTGGTACGGCGACGGCTCGGCTGGTGACTGCTGGTCGGGGACGGCCTGTCCCTGCTGCTGGTAGCCCGTGGCAGGTCCCTGGCTCTGGTGATCAGGAGCCGCCGCGGACTGCTCGGGACCGGCGGGCTGCTGGTGGGTTGTCTGAGCGGGCTGCTGGTACGTCGTCGGCGCGGCCGAGCCCGGATTCGGGAACTGCTGCCCCGGAGCCAGCCCACCCTCGTCGGGCGCAGCCGGCTGCTCGTACGGCGTGGGCTGGGCCGGGGCCTGCTGTGCGGCGGACGCCTGAGTGGGTTGCTGTGCCGACTCTTGGAACCAGGAGCCTTCGTCCGCCGGGGTCGAGGCTCCGAGCGCGTCGCGGTCCTGCGGGGCGGCCTGCCCGGTCGCCGGGGTGCCGAGGGCCTCGGGAGCCTGCGGGGCCGGCTGCTCGGTCGTCGCCGGGGCGGGCTGCTCGACGGCGGGCTGCGCGGCGGGCCGCTCGCTGACCGGGCGGATGGTGGGGAGGCTGCCGGTGGTGGCTTCGAGGAGGGCGCGGGCCTCTGCCTGGGCGCGCTCGTAGTCGTTAGCCGCCTCAGATGCCGCCGCGGAAGGCGTCGCCTCGGCCTGGGCGCGCTCGTAGTCCTTGGCCGCTTCAGACGCCGCCGCGGAGGGCACTGCTTCGGCGGTCGACTCCTGGGCCTCCGGGATTGCAATTACGGGCAGCGTGACACCCGGAGCGGCTGCCACCGGTGCAGGTGCCGGAGCGGGCTCTGCCGGTGCGGCGGCCTCGGGCTCTGCTGGCACCGCGGGCTGCTCGGCGGTGTCGCGCACCGCTGGGAAGTCTCCCCCGACCAGGATCGGCGGTTGCGATCCGGTGTCGTCGAAGTCGGCCGCGGTGTAGCGGTTCCGCGAGGCGAACCCGTCACCGTCCGGCGAGTCGAGGATCGGGGCGACCGCCCGCTCGAGGTCGGCGATCCGGCGGTCGCGTTCGGCGACCTCACGGGCGACGCGCTCGAGCAGGGTGTCGACCTCGTCCATCCGGTAACCGCGCAGCCCGACGCCGAACCGGACCGACTCGATCTCGGTCGAGGTCAGCGCCTGCCGCGCTGGAACAGTCATGTCGGGGCGGTCGTCGTACGCCGGGCTCATGGCACCCCAACGTCCCGAGGCCACGACGGCGACAGCCCCGATCAACAACACCACGATCAACCCGAAGAACCACATCACGGGTCCGATCGTGCCATGCCGACCCAGTCACCCGCACAATCGGCGGATCATTTCAGCTTCCGTCGGAACCCAAACGACGCTCCTCGCGGCGTTCGCGGGCGGCCGGGTTCTCGGCTTCGGCGACCTGCTGCGCAGCGGTGGAGGCGGCTTCTTCGGCGGCCGCGTCGGCAAGTTCCGCGGCCTTGATGATGTAGCTGACGGCCTCGTCCACGGAATCGGTGATCGTGAACATGTCGAGGTCGGCCGCCGAGATCTTCCCGTCGGCGAGCATCGTCTCGCGGAGCCAATCGGCCAGTCCGCCCCAGTACGACGTACCGAACAGGACGACCGGGAACGACGTCACCTTGCGCGTCTGCGCCAGCGTGAGCGCCTCGAACAGCTCGTCGAGCGTGCCGAACCCGCCGGGCATCACCACGAACCCCTGCGCGTACTTCACGAACATCGTCTTGCGGGTGAAGAAGTACCGGAAGTTCATCCCGATGTCGACCCACTCGTTCAGGCCGTTCTCGAAGGGCAGCTCGATCCCGAGCCCGACCGAGACCCCGCCGGCCTCGGAGGCACCCTTGTTGGCCGCCTCCATCACGCCCGGCCCACCGCCGGTGATCACCGCGTACCCCGACGCGACCAGCTTCCGCGCCAGCTCCTCGGCGGCCTGGTACATCGGGTCGTCCGGCTTCGTCCGCGCCGAGCCGAACACGCTGATCGCCGCGCCGAGCTCGGCGAGCATGCCGAACCCCTCGATGAACTCCGACTGGATCCGCAGCACCCGCCACGGATCGGTGTGCACCCAGTCGGACGGCCCGCGGCTGTCCAGCAGCCGCTGCTCGGACGTGGATTGCTGCACCTGCTTGCGCCGCATCACGACCGGCCCGCGCTGCTGGTGGCCGACCGGACGGTCGGGGTGGATCGAAGGTTCGTCTGCCATATCCCCAGGTTAGGACCTATCCCGCCACAGCACCGGCTCAGGCGGACGTGGTCAACCAACTCCTCAACCGCTGTTCACACAGCTCGATCTCCGCCTCCGGCACGAATTCATCCTGCTTGTGCGCATACAGCGGGTCACCGGGCCCGTAGTTCACCGCCGGTACGCCGAGCAGCGTGAACCGCGCGACGTCGGTCCACCCGAACTTCGGCTGCGGCTCACCCCCGACCACCTGCAGGAACGCGGCCGCGGCCGGCCGCTCCAGCCCTGGCATTCCACCGGGCGCCGAGTCCGTGACAGCGACGTCGTACCCGTCGAAGATCTCCCGCAGATGCGCCTCGGCCTCCGCCTCGGACCGGCTCGGCGCGAACCGGTAGTTGATCTCCACCGTGCACAGATCCGGTACGACGTTCCCCGCGACGCCCCCGGAGATCGCGACCGCGTTCAGCCCCTCGCGGTACTCCAGCCCGTCGATCGGCACCCGCCGTGGCTCGTACGCCGCCAGTCGCGCGAGGATGTCCCCCGCCGCGTGGATCGCGTTGCGGCCCATCCACGACCGCGCCGAGTGCGCCCGCTCGCCGCGGGCGGTGACCTCGATCCGCATCGTCCCCTGGCAGCCCGCCTCGACCACGGCGTTCGACGGCTCCATCACGACCGCGAACACGCCTTCCAGCAGCTCCGGGTTCGACTGGGTCAGCTTGAACAGCCCGTTCCGCTCGGACTCGATCTCTTCGCAGTCGTAGAAGACGTAGGTCACGTCCCGGTTCGGCTCGACCAGCGTGGCCGCGAGCCGCAGTCCGACGGCGACCCCGCCCTTCATGTCGCACGCCCCGAGCCCGTGGATCAGCCCGTCCGCGCGGCGCGCCGGGAGGTTGTCGTTCAGCGGGACGGTGTCGAGATGCCCGGCGATCACGATCCGCTCGGCCCGCCCGAGGTCGGTCCGCGCCACCACGGTGTTCCCGTGCCGGAACACCTTCAGATGCGAGTACGCCGACAACGCCGCCTCGACCTGGTCGGCCAGCGGCTCCTCGGTCCCACTGACCGAAGACACATTCACCAGCGCCTCGGTCAGATCAGGTCCGGACACGGTCAAGTCGAGCTGAGTCATGGGGCTAATGGTCTAGGAATACACAAAACTCGTTGCCTTCGGGGTCCGCGCAGATGTGCCAGCCGATCTCGTCGTCCTTCGGGCGCAGCAGCGTGGCGCCTGCGTCGAGGACCGGCTGCAGGGCGGGTGCGCTGATGTCCCAGTGGACGCGGTTCTTCACGGTCTTCGGCTCGGGCACCGGCACGAACACCCAGTAGGTGAACGGCAGGCCGGGCACGTTCTCCAGCCAGTACCACGGCTCGTCCGCCGAGCTCTCGACGTCACCGCCGACCACCCCGGCCCACCACTCGGCCTGCGCCTTCGCATCGACCGAGTCGACCACCAGCTCCATCAGCCGGTACGCCGGGACGCGCTCCCGCACGAATCCGCAGAACTCCCCGCCCTCCGGATCCGTCAGCACCGTCCAGCTCGGGTGCTCGGTCTGGACGGTCGCCCCGGCCGCCACCAGAGTGTCGATCGACGAGGTGTGCACATCGAGGTGGACCCGGTTCTTCGTCGTCCGCGGGTCGTCGACCGTATTCATCCAGACCGTCTTCTCGGGCGTGTCGCCGAGCAGCACGGTCGGGTTGTCGGCCGGCACGGTCAGCCCAAGGGTCTCCGCCCAGAACGCCACCATCAGGCTCGTCGCGTTCGCGTCGATACACAAATCCTTGAACCGGGCCACCGTCATCTCATCAGGCTAACCACGCCCTCCCCCAATTCGTGCGTCCGAAGAACTGCGGTGCGTGGTCGGCGTGTTCTCGGACGTTGGACCGACTGCAGCCGACCTCGTTCTGACTTAGGGTCATCAGCGTGACTGACCTGCGGACCCGCCTGCGCGCAGTACCGACGCTGACCGGCACTCCCCCGCAGTTCGATCCGGAGCAGGCGCCCGACACGCCGCATGACCTGTTCGTCGACTGGTTGCTGACGGCGGTGGACCACCAGGTGCCGGAGCCGCTGGCGGTCACGCTGTCGACGGTCCGCGCGGACGGCCGCCCGAACGCGCGCGTGCTGATCCTGAAGGACGTGACCGCGGAGGGCTGGCAGTTCAGCTCTACGTCGACCAGTGCGAAGGGCACTGAGCTGGCCGGTACGCCGTACGCCGCTCTGACGTTCTACTGGATTCCGCTCGGCCGCCAGGTGCGCATCCTGGGCAGGGCCGAGCCTGCTGCCCCTGAGGACTCAGCACGCGACTTCCTGGGTCGGCCGGTCTCGTCTCGCGCCATGGCGTCGGCGGCCCGGCAGAGCGACGTACTGGACGACCCGGCTGAGATCGACGCGGCAGTCGCCGAGCAAACCGAGCGTGTGACGGCCGACCCGGGGCTGGTCGCGCCGAACTGGACGCTGTACACGCTGCAACCAGACGAGGTGGAGTTCTGGCAGGCGGATCCGGACCGCCGTCACGTCCGCCTGCGGTACCGCCTGACCGACACCTGGACGAAGGAGCGCTTGTGGCCCTGATCGACGTGAAGACCGCCGCGGCTCGGCTGAGCACGCTGGTGGACGGCCTGGACGAGACCACTGCCCGCGGGGACTCCGTGCTGCCCGGCTGGTCCCGCGGGCACGTGATCACCCACATAGCCAACTTCTCGCGGGCGTTCACCCGCCAGGTCGACTACGCCCTGCGTGGCGAGCTTGTCGAGGTGTACGACGGCGGTCGACCCGCGCGTGACGCCGACATCGAGGCCGGTGCGCACCGCCCGGCCGCAGAGCTCGTGGCAGACCTCGACCAGGCACTCACCGCGCTACTGGCCGCTTGGGACCGTGTCGGCCCAGAGGACTGGTCCCGGCCGATCCTGCACCGCAACAGCACCCTGGCGCACGGCATCGACGCCACCTGGCGTGAGCTGGTTATCCACACCAGCGACCTGGGCCTCGGCCCAACCCCCGACGAGTGGCCCGCCCACTTCTGCACCCACCTGCTCGATTTCCTCCGCCCCCGCACCCCCGACGGCGTCCACCTGATCCTGCGCCCATCAGACGGCCCCGTCTGGGAGAACGGCACCGGCGAGGATCGCGTCCTCACCGGCACCCTCACCGCCCTCACCGCCTGGTACGCCGGTCGCGCCCAGATCGAAGGCGCTCCAGAACTCCTCCCCTGGCCGTAACCGTTGCGCAGTCGTGCTCACTTCTGAATGATGTAGGCATGACTGCGCAGTGGACGTACGTGCTCTGTGACGCGCTCGCGAAGGTGCACCCGGCCCGGGACCCGCGACCGGCGGCGACTCACTTCCAGGCGTTTCTCGGCGAGCCGGCGTCCTTCCAGCTCGCCTACCGTCCGCCGCTCGAACCGGCACTCCAGGATCCGGGCACGCTTCAGGTGCGCATCGAGGGTGCGTCCGCCGACCTGGTCACGGTGTCGGCTGTGGACCTCGTGCACTGCGACCTGCTCGCCTTCCCCGAGCACGACGACGGCTACGAGTTCGACGAGCCCGGGTTGTATCCGGACGTGCTGCGGCCGATTCCGAGCGGCGAGGCTTGGGTGCGCCCCGGCGAGTGGGCGGCGCTCTGGTTCGACGTCAGCACCACCAACCCCGCACGAGCCGGTCACCACGAGCTGACCGTCGTACTGAGTGCACCCGACGGGACTGAACTGCACCGGCAGCAGGTGACCGTCGAGCTCACCGGAATCGAGCTACCGGCACTCGACATCGTGTCGAGCCACTGGATGCACCTCGACTCGCTGGCAGACCACTATGGCGTCGAGGTGTTCGGTGAAGAGCACTGGGCGCTGGTCGACCGCTTCATGACGTCAGCCGCCGAGATGGGCGCCACCTCACTCCTCACACCAGTGTGGACACCACCTCTCGATACGGCGGTCGGCTCGTACCGCACCGTCGTACAGCTCGTCGACATCACTGCCACGGATGACGGGTACCGCTTCGGCTTCGACAAGCTGCGGCGCTGGCTCGAGCTGTGCCGACGGAACGGGATCACGGGGGTCGAGATCGCGCACCTCTTCACGCAGTGGGGCGCGAAGGCCACGCCCGGCATCGTGGTGAACGGCGAGCGCGCCTTCGGCTGGGACGTCGACGCGACAGATCCGCAGTACCGACAACTGATGGAAGCCCTGCTGCCGGCACTCCAGACAGTGCTCGACGAGGAGTGGGACCGCGACCATGTGGTCTTCCACATCTCCGATGAGCCGTCAGGAGAGGAGGGGCTCGCCAGCTACGTCGCCGCGAAGGCTGTCGTCGCCGATCTGCTGAAAGGCTGGACACTCGTCGACGCGTTGAGCGAGCACTCGTTCTGGACGTCAGGAGCCGTGCCACTGCCTGTCGTCGCCACTGATCACGTCGAGCCGTTCCTGGCCGAGCGCCCGGAGCGCCTGTGGGTCTACTACTGCGTGAGCCAGAACCGCGACGTCGCGAACCGCTTCATCGGGATGCCGTCAGCACGCAACCGGGCGATCGGCCACCAGCTCTTCGCAGCCGGCGTGGACGGCTTCCTGCACTGGGGTTTCAACTTCTGGTACACCCAGTACGCCGTCCGCCGCGTCGACCCGTTCGCGGAGACATCAGCCGGTGGCGCGTTCCCGTCCGGGGACCCGTTCATCGTCTACCCCGGCACAGACGGTACGCCGTGGCCGTCCCTCCGGCACCGAGTCTTCGCCCAAGCGATCTGGGACCACCGCGCGCTCCAAGCTGTCCGCGCCCGGCACGGCATGGACGCGGCACTCGACCTGATCGACCCTGACCGGACGCTGCGCTTCAACCGGCCAGTGCTCGACCCCAACCACTACTACCAAGCCCGCCAGCGCCTGGTCGCCGCCCTCACTTGAGGCCGGTTGTCTTCATCGCGTCGACCAAGCGCTTCTGGCCGGCGACAAACACCACGACCGTCGGGACGGCCGCGATCACTGCGGCGGCGAGGATGAGGTTCCAAGCGGAGGCGTACTGCCCCTGCATGCCGGAGACACCGAGCTGGATGACGCGCAGGTCCGGGTTCCGGGTGATGGTCAGCGGCCAGAGGAACGCGTTCCAGTTGGCCAGGAAGAACAGCACCGACAGTGAGGCGAGCACCGGGCGGCTGAGCGGCAGGATGACACTCCAATACCGCCGCCAGTAGCCGCAGCCGTCGAGGTCGGCGGCCTCTTCGAGCTCGCGCGGGATGTTCAGGTAGTACTGGCGGAGCAGGAAGATGCCGAAGGCATGGAAGATGCTCGGCACGATCAGGCCGGCGTAGCTGTCCAGCAGACCGAGCTGCTTGGCGACGAGGAACAGCGGCACCAGGATCACCGGCAGCGAGACGAGCAGTGTCGACATGATGCCGGAGAAGATGATCCCGCGTCCGGGGAACCGCAGCCGGGCCAGCGCGTACGCCGCCATCGAGTGGAAGAACAGCGCGATCACGGTCACCGCGACGGACACGATCGCCGAGTTCAGCATGAACCGCGGCATCGGGATCTTCAGCAGCACGTACTGCAGGTTGTCCAGCGTCCAGGTGCTCGGCCAGCCGAAGTCGAAGACGTCCTCGACCGGTTTGAGAGCACTGATCACAATCCAGAGCAGTGGTAACACCGCGATGATCGCAAGAACGTGCGCGACGATCGGCAGGATCCTAATCCTCATCGAAACGGCCTCCTCGGGTGACGCCGAACATCAGGCCGGTACAGAGCACGAGGATCGCGACGACCACGGTGGTCAGGGCGGCGGCGTACCCCATGTTGTTGAAGGTGAACGCCTGCTCGTAGATGTAGAGCACGACCGTGCTGGTCGCGCGCGCCGGACCGCCTTTGGTGAGCACGAAGACCAGGTCGAACGCCTGCAGACCGGTGACCGCGCCGATCGTCGAGTTCACCACCACGAAGAAGCTGGTCGGGCGGAGCAGCGGCCAGATCACGAACCGGAACCGCTGCCACGAGCTCGCACCATCGATCTCCGCGGCGTCCTCCAGATCCTTCGGCACGTCCTTCAGCCCGGCCAGGAAGACGAGCATCTGGTAACCCATCAGGAACCAGACGCTGATCACCACATAGGTGCCGAGGGCAAGCGACGGCGTACCGAGGAACGAGACGTCACCAAGGCCGAGCGGCGCGAGCAGCTTGGACAGGGCACCGCGCTTGTCGACCAGCAGGAACTGCCAGATCAGACCGACCACAACCAAGCTGACCACGTTCGGCAGGAAGAACGCCGAGCGCACCCAGCCGATGCCCTTGAAGTGGTTGCGGACCAGCATCGCCAGCGCGAAGCTGACCACGAACGCGATCGGGACGAAGGTGACCACATAGATCGCGGTCACCTTCAACGACGCGAGCAGCTGATCGTCGCCGGCCATCAGCTTGTAGTTCGCCAGACCGACGTACTGGTAGTTGCCGAAGCCATCGACCTTGAAGAACGCAACGCCGAACGCGAGCACCATCGGGAGCGCGACAAAGATCAGCAGGCCCAGGGTGTCCGGCGCGAGGAACGCGTAGGCCGCCAACGCCTCGCGCCGCTTCCGAGACATCCCGCGCTTCTCCCGCGGCGGCTTCAAGGCTGCAGGCTTGGAAGGTGGAGCTGTTGTAGTCACCATCAGCTGATCGGCGCGCCCTGGTAGGTCTTCAGGAACGTGTCGATCCGGGCCGCCGCATCGGCAGCGGCCTTCCCCGGGTCGGCCGCGTTCAGCTGGCAGGCCTGGATGGCATCGGCGATCGGCTGGTAGACCTCCGGCGGGAAGCGCGGCTCCGGCTTCCCGGTCGGCGCGATCTCGCTGACGAACTTCTTCAGCGCGCCATCATCGAAGGCGCCCTTCGCATCAGCCGCCGCCTGGACCGACTTGCGCGGCGGCACGTTGGTCTTGACCACGGTGTTCCATTGCCGCTGCCGCTCGATCCCGGCCGCGTCCGTCGAGCCGAGCGCCCACGCGATGAACTTGGCCGCGGCCTCCGGGTTCTTGCCCTTGGAGTTGGCGACGAACGCCCAGCCACCAAGGTCGGTGGCCGCCTTTCCACCAGCCGGAGTCGGATGCGGGATGACGCCGTACTTGAAGTTCTTGGCCTTGGCGCGCATGTCCGCGACCGCCCAGATTCCGCTCTGCTGCATCGCGGCCGCGCCGGAGCCGAGGTTCGACACCACGTCACCGCCGCCATCACCGAGCGCCTTGCGCGGGGCAACCTTGTTCTGAATGGTGTCCTGCCAGAACTTCAACGCCTGTACGGCGGCCGGCGAATCGAACGCGACCTTGCCGTCCTTGATCGGGGTGCCGTCCCCCTGCCAGAGGAACGGGTACCAGGTGAAGTTCTGGTAGTAGCCGGGCAGCGTTTCGAACATCACGCCGTACCGGTCCTTGCCGGTGAGTTTCTCGGCGACCGCGAGCGTCTCGTCCCACGTCTTGGGCAGGTCGGCCTCGGACAGGCCGGCCTTCTCGAACGCGGTTTCGCTGTAATACATGGCGAGCGGCTCGATCTCCATCGGCAGTCCGTAGACCTTGCCGTCCACACTGCGTGCCTCGAGCAGTCCGGGGAGATAGTCGGCCTTGGACTCGGGTGACAACGCGGCGCCGAGGTCCTGCAGGACGTTGCCGTTGTAGTAGCGCAGGAAGTCGCCCGGGCTGATCAGGAAGATGTCCGGCCCCTGCCCGGACTGGAAGGCCGTCTGCAGCGTGGTCCCGTTCAGGTAGTCCTTGCCGGGGATGTAGCGCAGTTTGACCTTGACGTCGTTGTTCTTGTTCCACTCGTCGACGACGTCCACGAACCACTT
The DNA here is from genome assembly GCF_004348455.1 of Kribbella albertanoniae. Lineage (GTDB taxonomy): Bacteria > Actinomycetota > Actinomycetes > Propionibacteriales > Kribbellaceae > Kribbella > Kribbella albertanoniae. The sequence continues at coordinate 2,837 of NZ_SMKA01000194.1, read as the reverse complement.
GCTCTGCGGTCCTTGGTCGTCGGACGGGCCGTAGAAGTTCCAGAACGACATCTCCTTGCCGTCACCGCCGGACGAACCTCCGCAGGCCGACAGCAGCGGGACCGCGGCGAAGGCGCCGAGCAGGGTACGGCGGCTCAGGCGGGCAGGGGGAAGGGTGGCAACCATCAGCTTGCTCCCGGGGTGGGCAATCGATTTCTCGCAATCTACGATTCTCGCCGAAGCCGGTCAAGACCGGAGCTGCCGCCGATCGGTGAGAATCCGGAGTATTGGTCTACCCGCAAGGGTTTCGGCCGGGAATCAGCCGTTGACACTCCGCGGCCACACTCCCTACTCTGCGTCTACTTGCTGGAAATCGATTTCTCGCTCAGAGGGGTTTGGGGATGCCAGTTGTGCCGGACCGGGTCGCCCGCGGTCTCGCGGCGGCGCGGACAGCGATCGAGACCGAGGCCGCGGCCGTGTCGGCCCTGGCCGACCGCCTCGACGGCGTCTTCCTCGACGTACTGATCGCTGTCGCCGACTGCGAGGGGCACCTGGTGGTGACCGGGCTCGGGAAGTCCGGGCTGGTCGGGCGGAAGATCGCCGCCACCCTGGCAAGCACCGGTACGCCGGCCACCTTCATCCACTCCGGTGATGCGCTGCACGGCGACTCCGGCGCGGTCACCAGCCGCGATCTGGTGCTGGCGTTGTCCGCATCCGGCGAGACGGCCGAGGTCTGCGCGTTCGCCCGGATGCTGCGCGATCGCAAGATCCCGGTGATCGCGATGACCGGGAACGAGGATTCAACCCTGGCCCGGCTGGCGACGTACACGCTGGACACGATGGTGCTGCGCGAGGCCGATCCGCTGAACCTGGCGCCGACCGCGTCGACCACGGCCTCGCTGGCGATGGGCGATGCGCTGGCGTGTGCACTCGTCGTACTGCGGGAGTTCAGTCAGCACGACTTCGCCCGGTTCCATCCGTCCGGTGCCCTGGGCAAGCGTCTGCTCGAGGAGGACGCATGAGGTACGACGTGTGCGTGCTCGGATCGTTCATGAAGGATCTGGTCGCGAGTGCGGACCGGCGGCCGCTGCCCGGCGAGACGCTGCACGGGACCGGGTTCGCCGAACACCTCGGCGGCAAGGGCGTGAACCAGGCGATCGCGGCCGCCCGGATGGGCGCGCGGACCGCGATCGTCGGGACCATCGGCAGCGACCGGTACGGCGAGGAGTTTCTCGAACTGCTCTCCGGGGACGGGGTCGACACCTCGTGGGTCGTCCGGCATCCGTCGCTGGGGACCGGGGTCGGGTTGCCACTGGTGCTGCCGGATGGCGGGAACTCGATCATCATCGTGTCGCGGGCCAATGCGGCGATCACGCCGGCAGATGTGGAAGCGGCAGCCGACGTACTGACTGATAGTCGGGTGCTCAGCGTGCAACTGGAGTTGCCGGTCTCAGCTAGTCAGACGGCCTTGCGGATCGCGGCTGCGGCTGGGGTGACCACGATCTTGACGCCGGCGCCGGTCGGGCCGATCGACCCGCGATTGGCGGCCGATGTGGACATCCTGGTACCGAACGAGGTCGAGGCTGCAGCGTTGACCGGGTTGGACTGCGATGACGAGACGCAGGTGCCGGTAATTGCCCGCAAGCTCGCGGATGAGTGGGACCTGCGGGGGTGCGTGGTGACGCTTGGGGCGCGGGGCGCGTTTGTTGTTGACCGCTCGTCGGGCGCGGAGGTGTGGATCGAGCCGCATGTCGTGGCGACCGTCGACACGGTCGGCGCCGGCGACGCCTTCTGCGGCTCGCTCGCCGCTTCCCTTGCCTCCGGCGCCGACCTGGTCGCCGCCGTACGCGTGGCAAACGCAGCCGGTGCCCTCTCCACCACCATCAACGGCGCCGCCGCCTCCGCTCCCGCCCGCGCGGCCGCACTCGCTCTGCTGGACCCCGGCTCGTCATGAGACGCTTTGCCCTGGATCGGAGTTAGGGTGCGATCCAGACGGTTAATCGATCTCCGGCAGGGGGCGGGTATGACGACGATCTACGACGTCGCGCGTAGATCGGGCGTGTCCCCGGCGACGGTCTCCCGGGTGCTCAGCGGGCGGCGGAACGTCGATCCCGAGCTGTCCGAGAAGGTCCGCGCCGCGGTCGCCGAGCTCGGCTACCGCCCGAACGGCGTCGCCCGGAACCTGCGCAAGTCCCGGACGAACCTGTGGGCCGTGGTCATCTCGGATATCGAGAACCCGTTCTTCACGTCGCTGGTGCGCGGGCTCGAGGACGTCGCGCAGACCGAGGGGTACCACGTCGTCCTCTGCAATTCCGACGAGGACCCGGCGAAGGAAGCGGCGTACGCGTCGGCCGTCCTGACCGAACAGATGGCCGGGGTCGTAATCTCCCCGACCTCGACCGCCGAGGGCGTCCAGCAGCTCGCCGAGGCCAACACCCCGATGGTCCTGATCGACCGCCGCGTCGAAGGCGTCGAGGCCGACACCGTCCTGGTCGACAACGAACACGGCGCCCACGAAGGCGTCAAACACCTCATCGACGGCGGCTACCGGCGGATCGCCTGCATCACCGGCCCGCGCAAGGTCAGTACCGCCATGGACCGCCTGGCCGGCTACCGCTCCGCCCTCAAAGCCGCCGGCATCCGCTACGACAAGGACCTGGTCCGGCACGCCGACTTCCGCGAAGCCGGCGGCTACGCCGCGATGGAATCCCTGCTGGCCCTCCCCGAACCCCCCGAAGCCCTCTTCGCCACCAACAACCTGATGACGGTCGGCGCCCTCGAGTGCCTGGCCCACAAAGGCCTCCGAGCCCCCCAGGACATCGCCATCGTCGGCTTCGACGACATCCCCTGGGCCGACC